>UQTU01000012.1 GCA_900544135.1 uncultured Collinsella sp. | reverse complement strand
CGCGGCGTGGGCAACTCCTTCCAGGCGCTCGAGGACGGCACCGCCTACACCTACCTGGTGGACGCCCACTGGTCGCTGGAGCTCAAGAGGACCTACACCTTCGTGAACCTCGCCGACCCGGAGCTCGCCATCGAGTGGCCGATCCCGCTCGACGAGGCCACCGTATCCGAGGCCGACCTCAACCACCCGATGCTCAGGGACGTCGTCCCCATGGCGCCGAAGCGCACGCTCGTCACCGGCTGCGACGGCCAGCTGGGCCGCGCGGTGCGCGCGCTCGCCGAGGAGCGCGGCGTGGCGAAGGACTTCGACTTCTGCGACATCGACACCTTCGACATGTCCGACCCGGACGCCTACTCAAAATACGACTGGTCGCTCTACGGCACCGTGATCAACTGCGGCGCCTACACGGCCGTGGACAGGGCGGAGACCCCCGAGGGACGTGTCGCCGCATGGAAGGCCAACGCCACCGGCCCGGCGCTGCTCGCACGCGCCTGCGCCGGGCACGGGATCACCCTCGTCCACGTGTCCTCCGACTACGTCTTCGACGGCACCGCCGAGGTGCACGACGAGGACGAGCCCTTCTCTCCGCTGTCCGTCTACGGCCAGACCAAGGCCGCCGGCGACATCGCCGTGGCCGGGTGCCCGCGCCACTACGTCATGCGCAGCTCCTGGGTCATCGGCGAGGGGCACAACTTCGTCAAGACCATGAAGGGGCTGTCCGACCGCGTCGCCGACCCGGAGGATAAGCTCACGCAGGTCACGGTCGTGGACGACCAGCTGGGCCGCCTGACCTTCACGCGCGACATGGCCGCGGCCATCTTCCACGTGCTGGGGACGCACGCCCCCTACGGCACCTACGACTGCACCGGCTCCGGCGCCGTGAAGTCCTGGGCCGATATCGCCCGCGCCGTCTTCGAGGCAGCCAACGGCAACGGGGACAAAGTCGTGCCGGTTTCGACCGCCGACTACTACGCCGGCGCCGCCGGCCCCATCGCCCCGCGCCCGGTCCACTCCGCGCTCGACCTTTCCAGGCTCGAGTCGGTTGGGTTCCATATGCCCGACTGGGAGGAAGAGCTAAAACTTCATTTTGATTAGATGCCTTTAGTACATTGTTTGCATTCTTAAAATCAGTGAGAATGCAAACAATGCCATGGGCATTTATGCCATTTTGCCAAGTTGCACCAGGATTTTTTTTGGATGGTTTTCAATGCATTTTAAACTTGCAAATTTGATTTTTAACGGATCTGATGCGATGTTGCAGTATCCATTGCTTTGCTATAGGGCAACGGAGGGTCTTGTTATTCCAACTTCGAATGACGCTATTGAAATCATGAAATCGACCAATGTTGATTTCACAACATATTTTAATGCGCTATCCATTTATAAGTGGCGAAAATACACTACTGCAAAGGCGTTTTATCTTCATATCGAGTATTGCGGCTCCGCCTTAACGCTTCAGCAGACGTATGCAAATAATTATTCTTGGATTCCTTCTACAATTGATGGCTCTGCGGTTAGTTTGCAACGATCCGATGAATGGAGTACGGCTGAAATCGAACTCTTCCTTTGTGAGGGAGAGATTCTGCACGCTTTTAATATCAGTACTGAAGGCCCTGTTAATATTCGGAATGCGTATTATTATTGCGATTGTGAAGAACTGGATATTCGTCCAGTTGAGCTAGCGCTTGCAACTACTACGTTTAAAAAAGAAGACTATATTGTCCGTAACGTATCTCTTTTACAAAAGAACATTATTGATTCTGATGAAGAGATTGCTGATCATTTCCACGTACACATTATTGATAATGGCCGTTCGCTGAATGGTGCAAACCTGGTTTCATCGCGTGTTACTGTTCATCCAAATCCTAATGTCGGCGGGTCTGGTGGTTTTGCTCGGGGGATGATTGAGTCACTTGAGCAGAATCCTAAAGCGACTCATGTTCTCCTGATGGACGATGATGTCGAGGTTCTTCCCGAGAGTTTTATCCGCACTTTCAACCTGCTCTCTCTTCTCAAAGAAGAATATGCTGAGGCCTTTTTATCGGGTGCTATGATGAGCTTGGAAGAGCCCAATTTGCGTACCGAGGATTTAGGGTTCTTTACTGCTAAGGGAACTTTTTCTCCCCTTAAGCCTGCAGGCTATATGACCTCACTTCATGATGTCGTTGAGACCGAGATATATAAGGCCCCAACTGGCCTTTATGAGGACACTGCCCAACAGTATGCTGGCTGGTGGTATTGCGTTATACCTACCGCAACGATTGAACGTGAGGGGTTGCCCTTGCCCTTATTTGTTCGTTCTGATGATGCTGAGTATGCGCTTCGTTGCAAACCCAAGTTCATGTCCATGAATGGTATTTGCGTTTGGCATAATTCCTTTAAGTTTAAGTATAGTGCTGCCGTGGAGCGTTATCAGGTAAGCCGAAATACGCTAATCAGTCAGGCGACAACTGGCGCTGCGCCTCTCTCTGATTTTCTTTATGAGATTCGTCGTGAAGTTGAGCTCGACTTGAAGAAATTTAATTACGATGAAGCTGCTCTTGCCGTAAAAGGTCTTGAAGATTTTTTGAGAGGTCCGGAGTGGATTTCTCATCCTGTCGCTGAATCCCGTTTTATGGCGGCAAATCGTGAAAGGGAACAATTGATTCCCATCGAGCAGCTCATCCCTCAGGCACAAGAATTGGGTGTCGACTTGACGCAACTGACTTTTGGCAATTTGAGCCTTGGGGGCGACAGGTCTAGGCTGCAGGCATTTAAGGATTATCTGACCATTAATGGCCACCGTTTTGTTAACGACTCCGTTAAACGTAACGGTAGGGTTGCTGTTATTGATGCTGCGGGATGGGTTTATCCCGCAGGTAAAATCAGGGATGTTGACACGCTTATTGTGGTAGATATGCCTAATAAAAAGGGTGCCATTAGACATATGGATAAGAAGCGATTCAAAGAGGTTTGGAGTCGTTTTCGTAAAGCCGAGAAGGAATTCAAGCGTAACAAAGATAAGATTTATACCGAATACGCTTCGTATAGAGATGTCTTTACTTCGATCGATTTCTGGAAACAGTATTTGAAAGAGGCGTCGGAGTAGTCTTCATGTGAGTGGGTTTCAAGGTGGGACCCACTCATTCTTTTGTATCATATGAGTAATTGTGCTTCGTTCATTGTTTGTCGTTGCGAAGGTTAAGCCATGTCCTTGCTTTCTACTATTAAAAAGATCCTCCCTGGCTCATCCCGATCGTTGCATGCTATGCATGAGGATATGGACCGTCGTTTTGACGAGGTTTTCGCCCGTATTGAGCAGGCCGATAACGGTATCAATATGAATATCAATTACAAATTCGATACTCGGCTATTTCCAGAAATTGAATTGCTCAAGCAACGCCAACAAAGTCTGTCAGAACAAATGAGGCTTCGCTTTGAATTGTTAGCGCGACGTGCGTACCCCGATCTCACCCCTTTTGAGCTCCGTTGCAAAATCTTTGATGCATTACCCGACGCCGAGGGTGATATTCGATTGATGCAGCAGGCAAACGCGGCCTTGATGAGTAAGCTAGACGCGATTTGTGTTGCCAATAATATTCAATACTGGCTTTCTTATGGTTCTCTTGTTGGCACCTTGTCTCGATCGGGTTTTATTCCTTGGGACGACGATATTGATATCTGCATGCTTAGGTCCGATGTGGATAAGCTCACTGCCGCTTTAATAGACGACCCTGAATATCAAATCACCCTCGTATATGACTGGTTTGTAAAGTGTCGTCAAGTTCGCTTTTGTTCAACTAATTCGCTTATACCTTGTTTTGTGGACATTTCGATTTACGACCGGGCGGCCGAGAATTCCAAGCGCGCGAACGATCAACTTAGGCAACTCAGAATTGAGCTTATGGATTTCTTTGACAAAAATGAACGTGAGTTTAGTTTTTGGAAAGATAATCCTTGGATGGTTCATCCACACAGTGGGCTTAGCGTGCAGTGCGGAGATGTTGACTTGGAAGCTCAGAGAACAGTTGTTTCTTCTGCGGAGATTGATCTTGTCCAGAGCGTATTCGATTCGTTTAATGAAAAGGCTCATGATCTAGGTTTGTTAACCGATGAGTCTCGTGGTGATTTTGCATACGCGATTGATAACGTTTTTGATGCCCCTAAACGTAAAATAATTTGGGACCGCAACGATATCCTTCCCGTAAGAAAGCATCCGTTTGACAGCTTCTCTTTTTTGGTTCCCGCGAAAGCGGAAAAGGTCGCTGATGATTGCTATCCTGGATGGCCTTACATGCCAATGGACATCTGTGGGCATGATCATTTTGCAAAGGATGTTTTGTCTGATCCCGATGTTCGCTCCGCGATGGCAAAGCTTGTCGACGAATGTAATTAGTAGTTACAACGGCTTTGATTAAGGTATTTAAAATGCAGTTTAAACTTGCGAATGTTGTACTTAAAGTTGAAAAGCATGCAAAGGATTTTCCCGAACTCTACTATCGCGTGCTCTCCGGTGGTGCTTCGTATGATGACGATATACATTCACTTCATGTCAATGGACACGTTGACTTTCTGACGTATGTGAATGGCCTATCTGCTGGCAAATGGCATCAGTATGCGTCTGTTGGCGGCGTCGTCTTGCATATGGCTTTATTTGGCAGGGGCCGGGTTGTCGTTCATGGAGTGAGATCTAGCGAGCTGAATCCTGTCGAGCTTAAATCGAATCCTTTTGATGGCAATGAAATTGATCCTTGCGTTCTCGATATTGATATCGATACAACCGGCTACGACTTGATCGGTTTTAGGATTGAGAGTGATGAGGGCTATTCCGTAGACCTCTTGAACGCCTCTTATCTGACTGATGTTCCTGAGGACTCAATTAACCAGATCAATCTTGCTCTTTCTACTACTACATTTAAGAATGAGCAGTACATTCTTCCGAATATTGAACTCGTTAAAGCGGGCATCTCCAAAGAGGACGGTCCGATTCGCGACCACTTCCACATGTTTGTCGTCGACAATGGACAGACGCTCGATTCTGCATCACTTTCCGATGAGCTAGTCACCGTGCTCCCGAATCCCAATACGGGCGGTTCGGGAGGATTCGCACGTGGAATGATGGCGGCTACTGAAACTCCTGATCAGTACACTCACATCATTTTGATGGATGACGATGTCTCTATTATGCCCGAGAGTTTGATCCGCACGTTCAATCTCCTCTCTCTTGCTAAAGGCAAGTATAAGGATGCCTTTATTAACGGCGCCATGCTCTCAATGGAGGACCCTACTCGTCAGTTCGAGGATGTCTCGTATGTGGCGACCACTGGTGCCTATCGTCGCGTAAAAGAGGACTTGAATGTTGGCAAGCTGTCCGACATCCTCGAAAATGAACGCACGAACGTTGAAGTTGATCAGGCCTATGGGGCTTGGTGGTATAGCTGCATTCCGGTGAAGGCTATCGAAAAGAACGGCCTTCCCATGCCTTTCTTTATCCGCTGCGACGACGTTGAGTTTGGCATGCGCAATAAGCCTGTCTACATGACCATGAATTGCATTTGCGTGTGGCATGCAAGCTTTGAGGGGCGTTTCCGCGCTTCGGTTGACTGCTACCAGTACTTCCGCAACTTCTTTGCCATGATTTCACTCGATGATTGTGCTGATGAGAAAATGTTTGTCCTTCGTATTCAGCGAGGGGTACGTCAGAACTTGCGCGATATGGATTATCAGGCTGCTGAGTTTATCCTTGATGGCTTTGAGGACTATCTGCGCGGCCCTGAGTATCTCCAGAAGCTTGATGGCGCCGCGACGATGATTGGTAAGGGTAAGTTAAACGAAAAGCTGATTCCTGTTTCCGAAATGGATCCAGAGCTTCTTCGCAAGGCTGGGGTTACGGAGCAAGTGCTCGCTAATGTTAATCTGGAATTCCATCCTTCGAAATTTATGAAGTATTGGAGATCTATTCCTTACGACAAACACTATCTTCCCGATGCGCTGTTGCGCGGAAAGCCCGGCTATGCAGTTAAGAATGGCAGCTGTACGCTTGAAGGCAATTCGACGCGTTGCAAGACGCTGGTATTTCTTGATCCGACCCGCGAGAAGGGGTCGGTCCGCACGATGGATCGGGCGCGGTTCAAGAGTATTCGCCGCCGAGAGCACGAACTGATGGCGCGCTATCGTAAAGAGGGCAAGAGCGTCAGGGGGGCATGGAAAGATGCCATGCCGTACATGACTTCGCGAGAGTTTTGGGAACAGTATTTAGGTCTGAAATAAGAAGAGGTCCGGATTAAGTCCGGACCTCTTCTTATTTTGAATAGGTTTTATAGGCTTGTAACTCCCATTGTTTTCTTTCGACTTTTGCAACTGAGTCGAGGATTAGTCCCGTTGCTAGGCTCAACCCACACAGGAACATGAATGAGGCCGCAAGTATGGCCGTGGGGAAGCGGGGGACTAAGCCGGTTTGGAAGTACTCCACAACAATTGGAATTCCGAGGGCAAGGCCTATGATGGCGAAGATGAGCGCTATAAGGGTAAAGAACTTGAGCGGACGATAGTCTTTAAAGAGCGTTCCAATCATTGCGATGACCTTGATGCCGTCGCTAACGGTGTTGAGCTTGGACTCGGAGCCTGCGGGCCGATCGCGATACTCCACCGGCACGTCTTTAATTCGCCAGCGGTGATCGACAGCGTGGATGGAGAGCTCGGTCTCAATCTGGAAGCCCTCGCTCAAAACGGGGAAGGTCTTGACGAAGGGTCTGCTCATGGCTCGGTAGCCGGTCATCACGTCGTCAAAGCTGTAGCCGTAAATCCACTTGATCATGGCGCGAACAAGATTGTTGCCAAAGCCGTGGAAGGCCCTCTTGTTCTCTTCGGCATAGGTGCCGTTTGACAGGCGATCGCCAACGGTCATATCGGCTTCGCCGTTAAGGATGGGCTCGCAAAGCGCCTTTGCCGCCTCGGCGGGGTAAGTGTCGTCTCCATCAACCATTAGATAGCATTCGGCGTCGACATCACGGAACATTTGGCGGCACACGTTGCCTTTGCCCTGTCTGGGCTCGTGGCGCACCGTGGCACCGTGCTGCTTGGCGATTTGCGAAGTGCCATCAGACGAGTTGTTGTCATATACAAAGACGGTTGCACCGGGTAACTCTCGATGAAAATCGTCGACAACTTTGCCAATCGTTAGCGCTTCGTTGTAGCAGGGGATTATGACGACGGTATTCGAATAGTCCATGTAGGACCTCCTTTAATGAATCAACGGGTCGAAAGTATACCTATCGTCTGCCCCTTTGATTAGATATGGGTTAGTTTTCCAGATTTGTTGCGGTGAGTTATCGTCAACGTGGGAGGGCTATACTTTCCACTGTTATGTTTTACGAGACAAGGAGATGGTCCGTGGCTGACAACGTAGAGAGTCAGAAAGCGGTGGCTAAACCGGCCTCTCACGCAAAAAATGATTTTGAAAAGGACAAGTTCATTCTTAAGCAGCTTGTCACGAAAGATTTTAAGATCAAATATCGTCGCAGTGTTCTGGGCGTGGCATGGTCCGTGCTTAACCCGCTGCTGATGATGGTTGTTATGTCGATCGTGTTTTCGACAATCTTCGCGCAAGGTCGCAATGGTTCTATTACGCCCGAAATGTATCCGCTTTACTTGATCGTCGGTAACGTGACGTTCTCTGTCATGTCCGAGTCGACGAACCAAGCGCTTATGTCCATCATTTGGGCTTCCTCTCTGCTTAAGAAGGTTAAGGTGCACCGTTGGGTCTTTCCGGTGCAGAAGGTGCTGTTCTCGCTCGTTAACTTCGCCTTCTCTTTGGTTGCCGTCGCCTTGGTTATGCTTTGGTTCCACGTGCTTCCCACCTGGCATTTAATTCTGCTGCCGGTTTGCTTGCTCCTGCTCATGTGTTTCTGCATGGGCTTGGGCATGATGCTGTCTGCGCTGGCGGTTTTTTTCCGCGATGTTATGCACCTGTGGACCGTTGTTATCACGGCCTGGATGTATCTGACGCCGATTTTCTGGACAACCGACTTCATTAGCCAAATGGCACATTGGATCCAGGTCCTTGTGGTTGTGAATCCCATGTACAACTACCTCCAGTTTATGCGTGATATCTTCCTGTTTAATACCGTGCCTTCTGCGCTTACCTTTGGGCTGTGTGTTGTTTGGGCTATTCTTGCTCTTGCTATTGGTTACGCCGTCTTTCACAAGACCGAGCACAAGTTTATCCTCTACATCTAAGGAGTGCTGTTTATGACTGAATCTGCTATTGATTACAGCAAGCAGCCCCTTGCTGTTGAGGTCAAAGACGTCACCATGATCTTTAACATGGCGTCCGAGTCGCTTACGAACCTCAAAGAGTATTTTATTAAGCTCGCAAAACATGAGCTGTTCTTTGAGGAATTCCGTGCGCTTAAGCACATTTCATTTGATGTGCATCGCGGCGAGGTCATTGGCCTTGTTGGTACTAACGGTTCCGGCAAGTCTACGATGCTCAAGATCATCGCTGGCGTTTTGGAGCCCAGCGAAGGTGAGGTTAAGGTTCACGGCAATATTGCGCCGCTGATTGAGCTTGGTGCTGGCTTTGACCCGGAGCTTACGGCTCGTGAGAACATCTATCTGAACGGTGCGCTGCTTGGCTATACCAAGGAGTTTATTGACGCTAGTTTTGACGAGATTATTGAGTTCGCCGAGCTTAAAGACTTCGTTGACATGCCCTTGAAGAACTTCTCGTCGGGTATGGTCGCGCGTATCGCCTTTGCTATCGCTACGATTACCGAGCCCGATATTCTCATCGTTGATGAGACGCTTTCTGTTGGCGATGTCTTTTTCCAGCAGAAATGCGAGCGCCGTATTCAGCACTTTATTGAGAGTGGCGACGTCACGGTCTTGTTCGTTTCTCACTCCATGGAGCAGGTTGAGCGCATTTGCCAACGTGCCGTGTGGATCGAGAAGGGTGACCTGCGCATGGATGGTCCCGTGGCCGAGGTCTGCAAGGCGTACCACGACCAGTTCAAGTAGGTTATAATTTATTGGCCGTGTGAACTTGCACCCGCTTGGACGCCCGGCTTTATGCTCCATTAGCTCAGTTGGATAGAGCAGGGGACTTCTAATCCCAAGGTCGACGGTTCGAATCCGCCATGGAGCACCAGAGAGTTTTTGAAGACCCGGTATAATGCCGGGTCTTTGCTTTTTGGGACGCGTGCGCGTGCAGTGCTCCCTCAACAATAAGTCCGGTGCAGCGATGCTGCACCGGACTTTCTACATCCCAGAATGGCTATCAGCCTTTGGCTGTTGGGCTCTTACGCCTCAGTCGGCTCCACGCCCAGCTCGTTGCGGACGAGCTCGAAGGCGGCGGCGATGGCCTTGTCCATGTCGTAGTACTTGTAGCCGCCCAGGCGACCGGCAAAGATCACGTCGCCCTCCTGCGCCGCCAGCTCCTCGTACTGCTTGTACAGGGCCTCGTTCTTGGCGTCGTTGATGGGGTAGTAGGGCTCGTCGCCGGGCTTCCAGTCGGCCGGGTACTCGCGCGTGATGACGGTCTTGTCCTGCGTGCCGAACTCAAAGTGCTTGTGCTCGATGATGCGCGTGTAGGGGATCTCGCGCTCGGTGTAGTTGACCACGGCCACGCCCTGGTGGTCCTGCTCGTCGAGGGTCTCGGTCTCAAAGCGCAGGCTGCGGTACTCGAGCGTGCCCAGCTTAAAGTCGTAGAACGCGTCGATGGGGCCGCAGTAGATCGTCTTGGCGGCGATATCGGGCTCGGCGGCGATCAGCTCCTTGTATTCCACGCCGCAGCGCACCTCGACGCCCTCGAGCATGTTAGCGACCATCTTGGTGTAGCCGCCCATGGGGATGCCCTGGTAGCGGTCGTTGAAATAGTTGTTGTCGTAGGTAAAGCGGCAGGGGAGGCGCTTGATGATGCTCGCGGGCAGGTCCTTGCAGTCGCGGCCCCACTGCTTCTCGGTGTAACCCTTCACGAGCGTCTCGAAGATGTCGCGGCCGACGAGCGACAGTGCCTGCTCCTCGAGGTTCTGCGGCTCGCCGATGTTCTCGGCGGCCACCTGCTCGGCGATCTTGGCCTTGGCGTCCGCCGGCGTGACGACGCCCGGCCACATCTTGGCGAAGGTGTTCATATTGAAGGGCATGTTGTACATGTTGCCGTGGAAGTTGGCTACCGGCGAGTTGACGTAGTTGTTGAACTCGGCGAAGCGGTTGACGTAGTCCCAGACATCCTTCATGGAAGTGTGGAAGATATGCGCGCCGTAGCGGTGCACCTGGATGCCCTCGACGTCCTCGGTGTAGATGTTGCCGGCAATGTGATCGCGGCGATCGATGACCAGGACCGACTTGCCGGCGCGCTTGGCGGCATTGGCAAAGACGGCGCCCGAAAGGCCGGCACCGACGACAAGGTAATCGTACTGGGACATGGATATGCTCCTTTGTATGTCAATTGGACAGTTACTTTAGTTTAGGGACAAACCTTTCTGACTCATTTCCCCCAGGGGTTAGTGTAGCAGATGCTCTTTCAACAGCTCCAGCGCGTGGGCGTAGCCCTGGAGGCCCTCGCCGGTGATGGTGGCGAAGCAGGCCAGGCGGGCATAGCTTACTTGGCGGAAGTCCTCGCGCGTCTCTACGGCGCTGATGTGTACCTCGACGGCAGGGATGGCGACGGCCTTGAGGGCGTCGAGGATCGCCACGCTCGTATGCGTGTATGCCGCCGGGTTGATGACGATGCCGTCGACCTTGCCGTAGGCCTCCTGGATCTTGTCGACGATGCTGCCCTCGTGGTTAGACTGGAAGACCTCGATCTCGTCGAAGCCCTGTGAGGCGCCCGCTTCCTGGCAGATCTGGACCAGACGGTCGTAGTTGTCGCTGCCGTAGATGCCCGGCTCGCGAATACCGAGCATGTTGAGGTTGGGGCCGTTGATAACGAGTGCTTTCATGGTTGCTTCCTTTGCGATTCGAAAACCACCACAAAGGTGCCTGTCCCCTTTGTGGTGGTTTTGGTTAGAGAGCGGGTGGGAGGGTGTCGAGGAGGGCCTGGGCGGTGTTGGCGGCGCAGTCGCGTGAGTCGATGATGTAGTCGGCCCAGGCGCGGTAGCGCGGCATGCGCTGCTCGGCTAGCTTGTCGATACCGTCGCGGGCGGTGATGGGGCGGCCCTTGTGGGCGAGCTCTTCGAGCTTGCGGTTGAGCATCACGATCTGGCTGTTCTGGTGCAGCAGCGGATAGTTTTCGTCGTGCGTGACCACGCCGCCGCCCGTGGAAAGCACCAGGCTACTACGCTTGGAGATGTCGGCCAGCGCCGCCGTTTCCTGCTCGCGGAAGGCCGCCTCGCCGCGCTCGACGATATAGTCGGCGCAGGGCATCCCCAGGCGCTCCTCGAGGGCGCGATCGAGGTCGATGTGCTCGCGGCCCGTGAGCTGGGCGATCTGCTCGCCTACACGGGTCTTGCCCGAACCCGGCATGCCAATCAGCGCGATATTCTGCTCGCGGTGGGACAGCCGCTCCGTCACATCTAGGATGCGCTCACGCGGTGTAATCTGACCGGTGTAGCGCTCGACAGCCTGTGCTGCTTGTGCCACAAGCATGAGCAGGCCGCCGATGCAGGGTATGCCGCGACGCTCGGCCTCGAGCATCAGGCCCGTACGGGCGGGGTTGTAGACGATGTCGATGACGCCCTCGAGCGCGTCGAGGCCCTCGAGCGTGCAAGGCGCGTCGGGGCAGTGGGGGAACATACCGGCGGGCGTGCAGTTGACGAGCAACGCGGTATCGGATTGCTGCGCGATGTTGCCGTAGTTGACCTCGCTCGTGCGGCCCACGGGCACGACGGTGGCGCCCAGATCGCCGAGCACCATGCTGGCCGTAGTGCCCGCGCCACCGGTGGCACCGAGCACGAGGGCTTTTTTGCCGGCAACCTCAACGCCCAGCTCCTCGACCAGACACTGGAAACCGAAGTAGTCGGTATTGTCGCCACGCAGGCGACCGTCAGGCAGGCGTGTGATGGTGTTGACGTTGCCCATGCGCTCGGCGAGTGGGCTCAGTTCGTCCAGGTATTCCATGACGGTGCGCTTGTAGGGGATGGTCACGTTGGTGCCCTCCCACTCGTCGCCCGTCATAAAGGTCTGGAGGTCCTCGGGCTCGCGCTCAAATCGCACGTACTCGAGCCCCGCGAGCTCTTTGTAGATGGTCGGGGTGTAGCTGTGGCCCAGCACGCGGCCCAGCACGCCGTAGGGGCGGGTTGCGGCGGCATCGGTCATCTAGATCACCTCCGTGTAACTGCCAAAGTAGGTAAAGCTCTCGCACACGTCGTCGATGGAATCGAGCAGGTCGTCGAGGGCCCTGCTGCCAAAGGGGCAGTCCAGATCGAAGTAGAACATAAACTCAAAGTCGCGGCCGGGGATGGGGCGGCTCTCGAGCTTGATGAGGTTGATGTTGAGCGCATAGAAGCGCTCGAGTACGCGGTAGAGAGCGCCCGGCTCGTTGGCCGTGGTGATCATGAGCGAAGTGCGGTTGGCACCGGGGTAGACACGCGGCTCGCGGCTGATGACGACAAAGCGCGTGTAGTTGTTGTCCGAGTCCTGAATGTTGGGCTCCAGCACCTCCAGGCCGTAGAGCGCCGCGCAGCTGCGCGATGCGATGGCGGCGACATCGGTGCGCTCGGAGCTGGCGACCATCTCGGCCGACATGGCCGTGTTGGGGTACTTGGTGGCGTGCAGGTCGTGGGCCTCGATAAAGCCGGCGCACTGGGCAATGGCTTGGCCGTGGCTGTAGACCTCGTGCACGTCCGCGAGCTTGGTGCAGGGCTTGACGAGCAGGTTGTGGTCGATCTTGAGGCGCAGCGAGCGCACGATGTGGAAGTCGAACTGGGCGAGCAGGTCGTAGACGGCGTTGACCGAGCCGGCGGTGGAGTTCTCGATGGGCAGCACGCCAAACTCGCAGAAGCCGTCGCGCACGGCGCACATGACGCCCTCGAAGGTCTCGAAAAACGCGATGTCGGGCACGTCGAAGAGCTTGCACGCGGCGATTTGGCTGTAAGCGCCCTCGACGCCCTGGCAGGCGACGGTGGCCGTTTGAGGGAAGGGCGTGTCGGAGGCTGCAGCCGTGGCGTGGGCCTTTTGCGAGACGGTGATGCCCTTGAGCTCGTTGATGTAGCGCTGCTGCTCGGCCTTGCTCATGCTCATGAGGAGACGGAACAGGGTGATGGTCTGCGCCTCGTAGCGCTCGGGCGCGCGGCTGGCGAGGTCGTTGAGCTTGGAGCGCTCACGGGCGGGGTCGAAGACGGCCTTGCCCATTTCGATTTTTGACTTGGCGACCTCGGTGGCAATGTCCATGCGCTCGACAAAGCTGTTGAGGAGCGTGGTGTCGATGCCATCGATGGCCTGGCGGATGTCAGCAAGGTCCATGGAGACCCCTTTCACGTGTCGGGGGATGTTGAGGGGTGGGTAGTTAGCGCTGGGCGGCGTCTTCGAGGAGGGCGTCCCAGATGGCAAGGGCGGCGGCTGCCTCGGCTACGGGGACAGCTCGGGGGACGATGCAGGGATCGTGGCGGCCGTGGACCGAGAGCTCGGCATTTTCCATAGCGTCCATGTCCACCGTCTGCTGCTCGCGGCCAATGGAGGGCGTCGGCTTTACGGCCATGCGCCACATGACGGGCGCGCCGGTCGAAATACCGCCCAGGATGCCGCCGGCGTTGTTGGACTCGACCTCGATCTCGCCCGTCTCGGCATCGATGCGATACGGATCATTGTTCTCGCTGCCGCGCATGGCGGCCACGGCAAAGCCCATGCCAAACTCCACGCCCTTTACGGCGGGAATGCCAAACGCCATTTGCGCGATGCGGTTCTCGATGCCGTCGAACATGGGGTCGCCGATGCCCGCGGGAAGCCCATAAATGCCGCACTCCACGATGCCGCCGATGCTGTCGAGTTCGTCGCGTGCGGCTAGGATCTCCTCACGCATGCGGCCGGCTGCGGCGGCGTCAATGCAAGGAAGATCGTTCGTTAGGATCGCTTTGCGGTCGGCCTCGCGATAGACCATATCGTCCATCGGCAGGTCGGAGATGCCGCCGATCTGCGCGACGTGCGCCATTACTTTAATGCCGCGGGCCTCGAGTGCCTGCAGCGCAATGCCGCCGGCGATGCACAGGGGTGCCGTTAGGCGGCCGGAGAAGTGCCCGCCACCGGCGACATCGTGCATGTTGTGATACTTCACGCGCGCAGGGAAGTCCGCATGTCCGGGGCGGGGCTTGCGGCGCAGCTCGGAGTAATCCTTGGAGCGCGTGTTGGTGTTCTCGATAATCGCGGCGATGGGCGCGCCGGTGGTATGTCCATCGACAACACCGGCGATGATGTGCGCGGCGTCAGCCTCGCGGCGCTTGGTTGCGGTCTCGTCGCGACCGGGGGCGCGACGGTCAAGGAAGGCCTGCAGCTGCTCCTGGTCCACGGCGATGCCCGCCGGGATGCCATCGAGTGAGCAGCCGATGGCGGGGGAGTGCGACTGGCCGAAGATGCTTAAGTGCAAGACGTTGCCAAAGGTCGAGGACATGCTATTCCTCCTCGAGTGTGACCTTGCCGCCCAGCAGGCGGTAGTGGTCGAAGAAATCGGGATAGGACTTGTTGACGGCCTCGGCGCCGTGGATCACGACCTCGCCGGTGGCGCGGCTCGCGGCGATAGCGGCCATCATGGCGATGCGATGGTCGTTGTGCGAATCGACCTCGCCGCCGGTGAAGGCATCGACACCCTTGATGATGAGGTCATCGCCGGCAATGCGCACCTGCGTGCCCAGCGCGGTGAGCTCGCGGGTGGTTGTGACCAGACGGTCGGATTCCTTGATGCGCAGACGGGCGCAATCGCGGATAAAGGTGCGGCCCTGTGCCAGCGAGGCCACGGCTGAGATGACGGGCACCAGGTCCGGAATGTCGTGGGCACTCATCTCAAAGCCGGCGAGCTTGTCGGACTGCACGGTGGCGGCGTTGGTGGAGCGCACGATGCGGGCGCCAAAGCGCGAAAGCGCGGCAAGCACGTTACGGTCGCCCTGTGCGGAGCTTAGCGACACGCCCTCGACGGTGATTGGGTCGGTGCCGATGGCACCGGCGCACAGCCAAAAGGCGGCGTTGGACCAGTCGCCCTCGACGGCTACGCTGCCGGGCGTGCGGTACGAGCCACTGCTCACGCGGAAGTTTGTGACCTCGGGCTGGCCGTCCTTGGCCGGAATGCGCTCGACGTTGACCTCGACGCCAAAGGCCTTCATGGCCTGTATCGTCAGGTTGATGTAGGGGCGGCTCTCGATGAGGCCGGTTACCTGCACGCAGGAGGGCTGGGCCAGCAGCGGGGCTGCCAGCAGCAGGCCGGAGATATACTGCGAGCTCACGTTGCCCGGAAGCACAAAGGTGCCCGGGCGCATGCGGCCGCTCGTCTTGAGCGGAAAACCGCCCAGACCCTGTAGGTCGCAGCCGGCGGCGATGATCTCGTCCGAGAGCGGGGAGAGCGGGCGGGCGCCCAAGCGCCCCTGACCCACAAAAGTTGCTTCTGCGCCCAGCGCGCAAGCGACAGGCAGCATAAAGCGGAGCGTGGAGCCGCTTTCACCGCAGTCAAGCGTGCTGCCGGCAAGGGCCTTGAGCAGGCCAAACTCAACACTCTTCATGGTGGGGTGGACCTGGAAGCCGTCCTCGACGGTCTCGATGCGAGCACCCAGTGCCTTAAGGCAGCGCACCGTGGCCTCGATGTCGGCGCAGGTGGTGTTGCAGGTGACGTGCGTCTCGCCGTTGGCAAGCGCAGCGCAGATGATCAGGCGATGCGCCATCGACTTGGACGCGATGGCGGGAACGGTGCCCTTGAGCGGGGACGGGGTGATGCGGGCTAGCATGCGGATGCGTCTCCCTTCTGGCCGAGGCCCTCGGCAATGAGTTCGTGGAAAGTGGAAAGCGGCGTGCGGTCGATGCTGCAGCGGCCAATGCCGTGCGGAATCACCAGGTCAATGGTGTCGCCCGCGCGCTTCTTGTCGTGGAGCGCCTCGGCAAAGACGGCATCGACATCTAGGTCGCAGCGGGTCTTGAGGCCATGGCGGGCGCAGAGCTCCTCAATACGACCGGGAAGGGCAGCATCGCAAACGCCGTGCAGGGCCGCGGCGCGCGTGATGATACCCATGCCGATCGACACGCAGTTGCCGTGTCCCAGCTCAAAGTGCTCGCAGGCCTCGACGGCATGTCCGGCACTGTGTCCAAAGTTGAGGAGCTTGCGCTGGTTGGTTTCGCGCTCGTCGGCGACGACCACGGCGCGCTTGATGTCGATATTGCGGGCAATGATAAGCGCCACGCGAGCCACGTCCTGGTTGAGCAGCTCCAGCGTGAGCGGGGTCTTCTCCAGCTCGGCGAAAAGCTCCGGGTCGGCGATTACGGCGTGCTTGACGACCTCGCCGCAGCCGTCGGCGAACTGCTCGGGCGTGAGGGTGGCCAGGCACCCCACGTCGGCGATAACCACGCTCGGCTGCCAAAAGGCGCCGGCCAAGTTCTTGCCGGCAGCCAGGTCTATGGCGGTCTTGCCTCCCACCGACGAATCCACCATGGCGAGCAGGCTCGTGGGGATCTGCACAAACTTGCAGCCGCGCATGTAGGTGGCGGCCACAAAGCCCGCCACGTCGCCCACGACGCCGCCGCCGAGTGCCACGATCACGTCGGAGCGCGAAAGCTCGTGCTCGGCCACAAACTCCAAAATGGCAACGTAGGTCTCGGCGCGCTTATGGGCCTCGCCGGCCTCGAAGGTGCAGATGCTCACCTCGTAGCCTGACGCCTCCAGGCTCTGCTTAACGGGTATCTGGTAGAGCGGGCCCACGTTGGTGTCTGTCACGATGACGGCGCGGGTGCCGCCGGCGGTGGCGCGCACGAGCGGCCCCGCCTGCTCCAGCAAAAACGTGCCAACATGCACCTGGTAGGGGCGTGCAGTGTCGATATCGATGGTAATCGCCATAAGCTTCGGTCCTTTCGACCTGGCGTGATGGGTTGTCTAGTGGGAGGCCTCGTCGTCGAGTGCGCGCTTAATGCGGTCGCCCTCGGCAAGGAGATTCTCCAGATAGCGCTGGTCGCGGTCCTTGAGCGCGCGGCTGTAGGCGCCAAGCGATTCGATCAGATGGTCGATCTCGAAGGCGAGCGCGTCGGCGTCGTCGATCATGAGCTCGGACCACATTTGCGGGTTGAGGTGCGCCACGCGGGTGAGATCGCGGTAGCTACCGGCCGAAAAGCCGTGGTGGACCTGGGCAGTGGGGCTTTTGACGTAGGCGTTGGATACCACGTGCGCAAGCTGGCTCGTGAAGGCGATGACACGGTCGTGCTCGGCGGCGCTGGTCACGCTGAACTTGCCAAAGCCCAAGGGGCGCACCATCTCGCGCACCTGGCCCAAAAGCTCCAGCTTGAGCGCATCGTCCACCGCGGGCGGTACGAGCACCAGCGGGGCGCCCTGGAACAGGTCGGCGCGGGAGTGTGCATAGCCCGAGTACTGCGTGCCCGCCATGGGGTGCGCGCCCACAAAGTAAAAGCCGTGCTCGCGGGCAAGCTCAAAGGCGCGCTCGCACACGATACCCTTGACGCCCACCGTGTCAATTACCACGGGGCCCATGATGGCCTCGGTATCGGTGGCGTCGGCGAGTGCCTGGGCGTGTGCCTCGAGCCACTCGATGCAGGCTTCGGGGTAGCAAGCCAGGACGATGATGTCGCATTCGCCGAGCGTCTCGTCGTTGAGCTCGCCGGCAACGGTGCCCATGCTGGCAGCCGTCATGACATCGTCATCGGGATCCCAGGCCAGCACGCGGACGCCCGCCTGCGCATAGCCGCGGGCAAAGCTGCCGCCGATGAGGCCAAGGCCGACGATGCCGGCGCACTTGGGGCCGCCCTGGTTAACGCGCGCGTTTCTCACTGTACCCATGGGCTACTCCATGGTCTCTTGGCAGACGACCTCGCGGATGGCTCGGATGCGGCGCATGGTGTCGTCGAACTGATCGGGGGTGAGGGCCTGGGCGCCGTCGGACCAGGCGCGGCTCGGCTCGTCGTGGACCTCGATCTCCAGGCCGTTGGCGCCGCAGGCGGTCGCGGCGAGCGCCATGGGCTCAACGTAGCGGGTGTAGCCGGTGGCGTGGCTGGGGTCGGCGACGACGGGCAGGTGCGACAGGTGGTGCAGCACCGGCACGGCGTTGAGGTCGAAGGTGTTGCGGGTGCGGGTCTCGAAGGTGCGGATGCCGCGCTCGCACAGGATGACGTTGTCGTTGCCCTCGCTCATGATGTACTCGGCGGCCATGAGCAGCTCATCGATCGTTCCGGACATGCCGCGCTTAAGCAAGATCGGAGTCTTGGTCTTGCCGACCTCTTTGAGCAGAGGGAAGTTCTGGGCGTTGCGGGCGCCAATCTGCATGACGTCGATCTTCTTGTCCAGGAAGACCTGCACGTCGCGCGGGTCCATGATCTCGGTGACGATCGGCATGTCGAGCTCGGCAGACGCCTCGCACAGCAGGTCCAGACCGGCGGGGCCCATGCCCTGGTAGGCGTACGGGGAAGTGCGGGGCTTGTAGGCGCCGCCGCGCAGCATCGTGGCACCGGCGGTCTTCACGCGGCGGGCGATGCGGATGAGGTTCTCGCCCTCGACGGAGCACGGGCCGGCGATGACCTGGAACTGATCGCCGCCGATCTTGACGCCGTGGCCGCAGTCGATGACGGAGTCCTCGGGGTGGAACTTGCGGTTGGCGCGCTTGAACGGCTCGGAGACGCGCTGCACGCGCTCGACGACATCCATGGACTCGAGCAGGAACGGGTCGATCTTGGTCGTATCGCCCACCAGGCCGATGATCGTCTCATTCTCGCCGCGCGAGACATCGGTCTTCAGGCCCTTTTTCTCAATCCAGCTGACGATATGGCTGACGGCCTCGTCGCTGGCGCTCTGCTTTAAAATTGCAATCATGGTGTGCCTCTCACCTCGATGGATAACCCTTGCAAAAACGGCCCGCATCGCGAGCCGTGTATATATGGTGCATGAGAGTTTATACTATCTGATTCGCTTTTGCCTTCTAAAGTGAGCCGTTGCGCCGCGTCTTCCTCGGAATTGCAAAGCTTTTTCTTTTATTTTGATAGCCCATAGTGCACTTGGGTATAATGCCAACCGTTGGCCCTATTAGCTCAGGGGATTAGAGCGTCTGCCTCCGGAGCAGAAGGCCGTTGGTTCGAATCCAACATGGGGCACCATCGAACGTGAGACCGTCCGAACCTCGCATGGTCCGGGCGGTTTTTCTTATACCGACGCGACGTGATGGGACGTGGTATGGCAGCAACGGATATCGAGCGCGGACTCTCGACCGCCGAGGTCGAGGAGCGCATCGCCGCCGGTAAGATCAACCGCAACATGGAGCTCAAGACCAAGTCGGTCAAAGAGCTCATCATCGAGAACCTCTGCACGCTGTTCAATTTGATCAACGTGATCTTGGCGTTCCTGGTCATTTTGACCGGTTCGTTTAAGAATCTGACGTTCCTGTTCGTGGTGTTCCTCAATACCGCTATTGGCGTCATTCAGTCCATGCGTTCCAAGAAGATGGTCGATAAACTCACGCTGCTGACCTCCAAGAAGGCCATCGCGGTGCGCGACGGCGCCGAGGTGGAGCTCGACCTGGACCAGATCGTGCTCGACGACATCATCCGCCTGGGGCGCGGCGACCAGATTCCTGCTGACGCCGTGGTGGTTTCGGGCGAGGCGCTCGTGAACGAGAGCCTGCTGACGGGCGAGAGCGACCTTATTAAGAAACAGCCCGGTTTCGAGCTCATGAGCGGCAGTTTTATCGACTCGGGCCTGCTGCGCGCCCGCGTGATCCATGTCGGCGCCGACAACTACGTGGCCAAAATTAATAATGAGGCCAAGTACGTCAAAAAGGTCAATTCCGAGATCATGAACGCGCTTAATGCCATCGTGCGCTTTGCGAGCATCATCATGATCCCGCTCGGTTTGGCGTTGTTTGCCTCGAGTGTGAGCGAGCTGTGGGATGCCGCGGGAACCCCGGGCGATAGCGCGCTTTCGTGGTGCTTCTCCGAGCTGTTGGCCGGCCGCGTGCCCTCGTCGGCGCTGCTGTCCACGGTGGGCGCCCTGCTGGGCATGATCCCGCAAGGCCTGGTGCTGCTGACCTCGTCGGTGCTCGCCATCGCCACGGTGCGCCTGGCCCGCCGCAAGGTGCTGGCGCAGCAGCTCTACTGCATCGAGACGCTCGCTCGCGTCGACGTGCTGTGCCTGGACAAGACGGGTACCATTACCTCGGGTCGTATGGAGGTCGAGGGCACGTATCCGCTGCCGATCGAGGGCTTTGGCATGGGCGCGGGGGAGGGCGAAGCCGCCGTTCCCGTCGATACCACGGTGCTCGATTTTGCCCTGGCTAACGTGGCGCGTGCGACTTCGGCCGATGCCAACGAGACCTGCCAGGCGCTGCTCAACTATTACGCCGATCGACCGGTCGAGGTGTCCGAGCCGCTGTCGGTCATTCCGTTCTCGTCGTCCAAAAAGTGGAGTGGCGCTTCGTTTGCGCAGGGCTCCTATGTGATGGGCGCTGCGCAGTTTGTGCTTTCGGAGTGTGTGTTTTCGCAGGTCGAGAACCGTGTCGCCGAGCTTGCCGATACCTGCCGCGTGCTCGTGGTGGCGCGCGTGGACGGCTTTACGCCCGATGGCGATATGGTGGGCGAGGCCGAGCCCGTGGGCTTTGTGACCATCCGCGACGAGATTCGTACCTCGGCGGCCGAGACCATCGGCTACTTTAACGAGCAGGGCGTGACCCTTAACGTGATCAGTGGCGACGACCCGCGTACGGTGTCGTCGATCGCGCGCGTGGTGGGCGTGCCGGGGGCGGACGCTTATGTGGACGCCACGACGCTCGATACGCCGGCCAAGCTCGATGCCGCAGTGGACCGCTACCATGTCTTTGGTCGTGTGACCCCGCAGCAGAAGCGCGAGCTCGTGCAGGCGCTCAAGCGCCGCGAGCACACCGTGGCCATGACGGGCGACGGCGTCAACGACGTGCTGGCGCTCAAGGAGGCCGACTGCTCCGTCGCCATGGCGGCCGGCTCCGATGCCGCGCGTAACGTGGCCGAAATCGTGCTCGTCGACAACGATTTTGCCTCGATGCCCGCCGTGGTGGCCGAGGGCCGTCGCTCCATCAACAACCTGCAGCGTTCGGCTTCGCTGTTCTTGACCAAGACGCTGTTCTCGATGGGCCTGGCGGCGCTGTGCATCGCGCTGCCGCCGTACCCTTTCGAGCCGATTCAGATGACGCTCATCAACTTCTTCTGTATTGGCGCGCCGGGCTTTGTGTTGGGCCTGGAGCCCAACAATGCTCGCGTGAAGGGTGCGTTTTTGACCAACGTGCTCAAGCGTGCACTGCCGGCGTCGATTGCGGTCATTTTGGCTGCGGCGCTCGATATCTTTGTGGCGCGCGTGTTCGGCTTTAACCAGCTCACGCTGTCTACGATGTGCCTACTTACGTCGTGCGCGGCGAGCGTCAGCCTGATCTGGCGAATCTCGCAGCCCCTCACGCCCTTACGTGTGGTGCTCTTTGTGTTTGTAGTCGCCGGCATCTTGGTAGGCGTTATCGGATTCCCGGAGCTGCTGTCTATTGCCAATCTGACGATGGGTCAGATGGTTTTCTTGGCTGCCATCGTGGTCTTTACCTGCTCGGTGTTCTTTAAGCTCGCCACGATGATGGATTCGCTCAGGCCGCGTCGTCGTCATGCCGCAACTGGTTTTGGCCGCGGTGTGCGCGTCCGCCTGGGTCGCGGTGGCGGCAAGGTGAGCTCGACGGGTTCGACGGCGGAGCGTTTTGCCAAGCGCGTCGCCGCCGACATGGCGCAGCGCCGTGAGGCGCGCACCGTTCGTGAGGCCGAGGCCCGCGCACTCGAGGGCGTGGCCCAGGCCCAGCCCAAGAAAAAGAAGAGTACCGGAGCCAAGCGCTCTCGCGTAACCAAGTCCGCCCAAGGCATCAAAGTCTCGATGCCAAGCAAAAAGAAGAAGTAACTACGCGCCCTGGCGATGTTGAATTGGTGCCTTGCTCCTGTGGGGCCGTGGCGATGTTATGCTCTAACCTCGATTATTTGAATTGCTTCGAAAAGAGGATGCCGTGATCTGCCCGCATTGCCTTAAGACTATCGAGGACGGCGCCTCGTTCTGCCCCTACTGCAACGCCTATGTGGGTCCGGGCGATGGTCCCGAGCACACCGAGTTCGTGTTCTGTGAGGGCTGCGGTGCCCGTCTTTCTCCGCATGATCGTACGTGCCCCAAATGCGGACGCCCTGCTCCGGGTATCCTCTCCGAGGACGCGGCCGCATCCGACCTGGCAGCGGGCCGCACGGCGGGCTTTCCGCGCCTAACGCAAGAGCAGATCGACACCGAGGTGCCGCATGCGCCGGCCTCTGCCGCTGCGGTGCTTTCGGACGCCGCCGACCCCAATGAGACCTGCGTGCTGCCGGCTTTCGATAAGGATTTCGGTATTCCCAAGGTCGATATTCCCATGCCCGTTTCCCTGCATGACGATGCTCAAAAACCCAAGCGCAAGGTGCACCCCGACGAGGACGCCTATCACAAGCACAAGCGTCATATTCCCAAGCCGCTTATCGTCATCGCGGTCCTTGCCGTCGTTTGCGGCGGTGCCTATTGGTTCGTGACGACCGATCCCATGGGTGTTATGCCCGGCTTCTATGACCAGTTTGGCCAAGCTGCACAGACCACCTTCCCCACGCGCCAAAAGGGCGAGGCCACTGAGGACGATGCCAAGCAGGACGATTCTGCGGAGGTGGTCCAGGAAGAAACCGTGCTCACCGATGATCAGCTCTATACCAGGCTGGACGGTCTGTATCAGACCATCGTGTCCTATGCTGACGAGGACCAGATTGGCGAGGTCATCGATTCCTTTAACAACGGCTATCTCCGAACGCCGCTGTCCACCCGTCAGGAGCTGTCGCAGAGTGCCTACGCCCTGCGTGACCAGATTAAAAAGACGCAAGATGAGCTCAACAATCTTAAGTATCAGGACGATACGGTCTATACGGACGACATCGCCCACTTAAAGCAGCTTGCCGAGTGGATGTATGAGCGCGTTGACGTGATCTGCCAGAGCTGGGATATCTCGCTGGCCATTCCCGATGGCGAGTCGATGAGTTCCCACCAAAGCGAGATCCTGGCGCCCATCGCGCAGGGTGGCAACAGCGCGCTGAACCAGTACGACGCCAATGTGGGTTCCTGGAAGCCGCAGCAGCGTTCCTAAAAATAGTTCGCCATAGTCGGCATAACCTACGTGCGCAATTGATGTAAGCCCGTGCTTATTGCTACAATTCGTACAAATATGCTTTAAACGCACGAGGAAGGAACCACATGTTTGGTTTTAAGAAAGAGCTCTACACGCCCGGGTATCAGCTTGTCGGCGACGAGTGCGCCGTAATCGAGACGTCGAAGGGTACCATCAAGGTCAAGTTTGACGGCGAGGGCGCTCCCATTCATGTCGCGAACTTCTGTGAGCTTTCCACGATGGGCTTCTATGATGGCCTTAAGTTCCATCGCTATGTGCCCGGTTTTGTTATCCAGGGCGGGGACCCCAATACCCGCGACATGTCCGGCGCCGACGTCGCCGCCGGTCTTGAGGGCCCCGACGGCATGCCCGGTACCGGTGGCCCCGGCTACTGCATCAAGGGCGAGTTCGCCACCAATCCGCGCAACAGCCATGTCGATGGCGCCCTTGCCATGGCGCGCTCCATGGACCCCGATTCCGCGGGTTCGCAGTTCTACTTCTGCCTGGGTGCCCAGCATAACCTCGATTCCGGTTACACCGTCTTTGGTACCACGGTCGAGGGTCTCGATGTGATTTCGCCGCTGCGTGCCGGCGACGAGATCGTTCATGTCGAGATCGTTCACGAGTAAAGGGGACTTTCTTGAATAGCCAGCTGATCCAACAGGGCCGCGCCGCTTACCGCGCGGGTGATTTTTCCGCTGCAGCCCAGATGCTTGGGGCGGCAAAGACTCCCGATGAGATTATGGGCGAGGCCGATCACCTTCGTGGCAACGCCCTGATGCACCTGGGCATGTATGCCGAGGCCGCCGAGGCTTATGCCGCTGCCCTCAACGACGGCACCTACGGCAAGCGCGGCGCGCTGCTCACCAACCGCGGCAAGGCGCTCGCCGCCGTGGGCGACTACACGACGGCCGCCCAGGCGTTCTCTGCTGCTACGCAGGATGCTTCCTATGCCACGCCGTTTAAGGCCTATCTGGGCCTGGGTAACGCGCTGTTCCAGTCGGGCGACTATGCCAACGCGGGTACTGCCTTCCGTCAGGCCGCCATCGACGGCGCCAATCCGGCTCCTGCCGCCGCACTCGGCGAGCTCGGTCGTTGTTTCATTAAGCTCGGCCGTCCGGCGGATGCCGTGGAGACCTACCGCACGGCTATTGACTTTGCCGGCCCCCGCGACGACACGCGTGCGCTCAACGCCGGCATGGGTCAGGCGCTTTCTGCCGCCGGCCGTCCCTCCGACGCACTCGACGCCTTTAACGCCGCTACTGCCGATGGCATCTACCAGCTCACCTCCGAGCAGGCCGATGAGCTTGCCCGCGTGCACGATTCGCTTGCCGCGCTGTCTGCCCAGACGGCTATGGCCACGGCTCCGGCGCCCGCGATGGACGCTCCTGCCGTCGATCCGCTCGATCCTACGGGCGCGACCGGTCAGTTTATGCCCGATCCCTCGGACACCGGCTTCTTTACGCTGTCCGAGTCCGAGATGGTCCAGCAGGACCGTCAGGACCGCAAGCAGGCCAAGGTTCGTCGTCGCCATCGCCACACGGGTCTCAAAGTCTTCATCGTGCTGCTTCTGCTCATTTTGATCGCCGCGGGCGGTCTGGGCTTTGCCTACACGCGCGGCTTTGGCTTCCCCTCGCAGGAGTCGGTTATCACCGATCTGTTCCAGGCTGCCGGCGACGGTGACACCGCAAAGGCCGAGTCTTGCCTGGCCTCGAGCCTGTCCGAGGACGCCAAGTCGATGATCATCTCCTCGATTCCGCAGGGTGCCACCGTGTCCGTCGAGGGCATGGAGCAGTCCATGACCGAGACGACCGCCAAGGTGAAAGCATCGCTGTCCAAGGGCGGCGAGCAGGAGTACACCGTCAAATTCGTGCGCTCCGACAACCATATCGGCTGGGCCGTTTCCTCGCTCGATATGGATTTCTCGGCTGCTGACAACCAGTAGTGACCTTATGGGATTTAGCTTTGCCCGGCGCTTCACCGCAAGTGAGGTGCCGGGCTTGCGCTAGTATGATGAGCTAGTAGTTTTCCAGCAATCATCCAACACATCAGGAGTTGCGTTGTTTTCTTTGATGGATATGTTCTTCGGTAGCTATGCGGGCGATCTTGCCATCGACCTTGGCACCGCCAATACGCTTGTCTCCGTGCGCGGCAAGGGCATCGTCATTCGCGAGCCCTCCGTTGTCGCCATCGACAAGAACGACGAGCGCATCCTGGCGGTCGGTATCGAGGCAAAGCGCATGCTCGGCCGTACGCCCGGCAACATCGTGGCCGTTCGTCCCCTGAAGGACGGCGTCATCGCCGACTTCGATGTTACCGAGGCCATGCTTCGCTACTTTATCGACAAGGCGTCCGAGAAGCGCTATCCGTGGACTCCGCGTCCGCGTGTTGTCGTCTGCGTTCCCTCCGGTGTCACGTCGGTCGAGAAGCGCGCTGTCTTTGAGGCCACGATCCAGGCCGGTGCCCGCCAGGCCTATCTGATCGAAGAGCCTATGGCAGCTGCTATCGGCGCCGACCTGCCCGTCGAGGAACCCACCGGCTCCATGGTCATCGACATCGGCGGCGGTACCACCGAGGTTGCCGTTATCGCTATGGGCGGCATCGTCGTCTCGCAGTCCATCCGTATTGCCGGCGACGAGTTCGATCAGGCCATCCTCACGCACGTTCGCGATGCCTACAACCTGGCCATCGGCGAGCGTACGGCAGAGGACATCAAGATCAAGGTCGGCTCCGCCGTGCCGCTTAAGGACGAACTCGACGTCGAGGTCAACGGCCGCGACGTGATCACCGGTCTGCCCAAGACCGTGCGCATCGAGAGCGAGGAGATTCGTCGCGCGCTCAACAAGCCGCTCGACGAGATGGCCAAGGCCGTCAAGGACGCACTCGACGCTACGCCTCCCGATCTTGCTTCGGACCTTATGTACTACGGCATTTTGCTGACCGGTGGCGGCGCGCTGCTGCGTGGTCTCGACGTGCGCCTGCGCGATGAGACCGGCGTTTCGGTCAACGTCAGCCCCACGGCGCTCGATAACGTTGTTAACGGCTGTGCCCGCGTGCTCGAGGCCAATGCGTTTGATGGCGGCTTCGTCCAGACCAATGCTTAATTTCCAAAAGGTGGATTCCATTTGGCACGATCTTCGGGTTTCTCCACAAATCTGAATACCAAGCGACAATCAACGGGTATGCGCCCGTTGATTGTTTTCAGCCTGATTTCGGTGTTGCTGCTCACGTTTTACATCCGCGAGGGCGAGGCAGGACCGATTCATGCCGTGCGCTCGGGCGTGACGACGATTACCTCGCCGGTGCGCTTTGTGGGCTCGGCTGTGGCGGCTCCCTTCAATGCGATCGGTAACGTGTTCTCTAACCTTACGGCGTCGCAGGACACGCTTGACGAGCTTAAGAAGCAAAACGAGGAACTGACCTCTAAGGTTGCCGAGCTCTCCGAGGCTCAAAAGACCGCCGAGCGACTGGAGGGGCTGGTCGGCCTGCAGTCGACCTACAACCTCAAATCAACCGCAGCTCGTATCGTCGGCGCTTCGGGCGATGCCTGGACCTCGACCGTCACCATCGATAAGGGTTCTGCCGACGGTCTTACCATCAACATGCCTGTGACGAGTTCTGCCGGTGTTATCGGCCAGATTATCGAGGTCTCGGCCAAGACGTCCACCGTGCGCCTGATCGGCGACGAGAACTCGGGCGTGTCCGCTATGGTGCAGGACACGCGCGCCCAGGGCATGCTGCAGGGTCAGGCTGACGGCACGCTGCGTCTTGAGTACGTGAGCGTCGACTCCGACGTTAAGGTTGGCGACATCATCGTGACCTCGGGCATTGGCGGTGTGTTCCCCAAGGGTCTTCCGCTCGGCACCGTCTCGTCGGTTGAGAAATCGGCAAACGACGTGTACTACACCATTGTGGTGCGCGCCCAGACGACGGCCGAGAACAACGAGGAAGTGCTGGTCATCACCTCGCTGACCGACGAACAATCGGCCTCGGATGAGGACGTGAACACGGCCAACAGCACGCCGCAGGGAACGTCGCGCGATGCTGCGACCAAGACGAAGGACGAGAGCCCGGATGACAGTTCCGACACGTCCGAGACGACCGATTCCGGCTCGAGCGAATAGGGGGCATGTCCATGGATCTACACGAGCAGGGGATGAGCTCCCGCACGTTTGTAATCGCCGCCATCGTGTGCGTGCTGTTGCAGGCAGGCCTGGCACCGCAGATCTCCATTGCGGGCGGTCGCGTCAACTTTATGATTATCCTGGTGTGCTTAAGCGTGTTCTCGGGCGACCCGACCCGTGCCGTCGTGTGCGGTTTTTGCAGCGGCTTGTTCTATGACCTTTCCGCTGCCGTGCCGGTGGGCGTTATGTCGCTCCTGCTGACCGTGGGTTCTTTTGCCCTG
Organism: uncultured Collinsella sp.; assembly: GCA_900544135.1. Lineage (GTDB taxonomy): Bacteria > Actinomycetota > Coriobacteriia > Coriobacteriales > Coriobacteriaceae > Collinsella. The sequence continues at coordinate 39,799 of UQTU01000012.1, read as the reverse complement.
GTGCATAGCGCCGCCGGTCAGACGGGCGGTACCCCGAGCGCGCGCGGCATCACGGTGGGCGCCTTCGCGTTCGTCATTAATGTGATCTACAGCATCATCTTGCTGTTTATGGGTTTGGAGACGAGCTTTGTCGTGGCGATCTTCGGCCATGCGCTGCCGTCTTCGATCCTGACGGGTCTGGTTGCCATTCCGTTTTTGATGTCCGGCGTCGTGCCGCAGTCCGGTTATGGATTCTCCGCACGTGGCGGACGCCAGACGGGCATGCGCTTTAAGCCCAAGACCCGTAAGCTCAAATAGGGGAGGCTCGTAGATGTCTTCCCAGATGACGGTTATTATCGCCGGTATCGTGCTGGTTGTGGCCATCGTGGTCGCACTGGTCATTATGCGTCGCGGCGATTCTCGTTTTACCTACGATACGCAGCATGGGACGGCCCCGCGCGCCACCGAGGGCGAGGGCAATACCGCGGCGACCGCCTTTAAGGGCCGCTTTTCCATCCTCACCACGGGTGTGGGGGCGATGTTCGCGGCGCTTGCCGTCAAGCTGTGGGGCATGCAGATGGTCTCGTCGGACTATTACGAAAAGCAGGCTAATAGCAATCAGACGCGCACCGTTACCACACCCGCTGTGCGCGGCCGCATCCTCGACCGCAATGGCGTGGCGCTTGTCCAGAACCGTCCCTCACTTGCTGTCGTGGCCTACCGCGACCTTGCCGAGGATGAGGTTCTGGTTCGCCATCTTGCCAACGTGCTCGGTATGCCCTACGTGGCGGTGCTGCGCAATATTCAGGACAATTCCGAGGGCGCTCAGAGCCTGCATACCATCGCGACGGACGTCCGTCGCTCCACGGTTGCCTATATTCAGGAGCACGCCGGCGAGTTTCCGGGCGTCAAGATTGCCGAGCGTACCGAGCGCCAGTACCCGTACGGCGAGACGGCCTGTCACATTTTGGGCTATACCGGCACCATTACCTCCGAGCAGCTCGAGGCCCAGAATAAGAAAACCTCTGGCGGTGATGATGCTTCTGCTGGCAAGATTACGTACCAGTCGGGCGATATCGTGGGCCAGGCGGGTGTTGAGAGCTACTACGAAAACCTGCTGCAGGGTATTCGTGGCGAGCAGACCGTCAAGGTCGATGCCTCGGGCAATGTGACCGGTCAGGCCGGCGCCGTGCCCGCCAAGGCCGGCTCCGACATTAAGCTCACGCTCGATCTTAAGATCCAACAGGCCTGTGAGACGGCGCTGGCGAGCGCCATCGAGCTTGCCAAGACCACTGGCTACAGCAATGCCGGCAACGGCGCTGTGGTGTGTCTCGATCCCAACAATGGCGAGATCCTGGGCATGGCGAGCGAGCCCAAGTTCGATCCGTCCGTCTTTATCGGCGGCGTCTCAAATGACGTGTGGACCGAGCTCAATGATGACAAGGGTTCGCACCCGCTGCTCAACCGCGCCATTAGCGGACAGTACATGTCGGCCTCGACCATCAAGCCGCTCTCGGCACTGGCCGGTCTTGAGTTTGGAACCTACACTTCAACGCAGACAACCAACTGCACGGGCTATTGGACGGGCCTGGGCAAGGCTTGGGGCAAGCGCTGCTGGCTGACGTCTGGCCACGGCACCATGACGCTGCAGTCGGGTATCGCCAACTCGTGCGACCCCGTCTTCTACGACATGGGCAAGGCCTTCTTTTATGACGAGCAACATTCCGAGGGCCTGCAGGAGGTCTTTCGTCGCTGGGGCCTAGGCAAGACCTGCGGTATCGATCTGCCGAGTGAGGGCGCGGGCCGTATTCCCGATGCCGAGTGGAAAGAGTCGTACTTTACCGACGCCTCTGCCGAGGACCGCAAGTGGAATGCCGGCGATATGACCAACATTGCCATCGGCCAGGGTGACATCCTGGTGACGCCCCTGCAGATGGCGTGCGCCTACATGGGCCTTGCCAACGGCGGCAAACAGTACGTGCCTCACGTGTTTTTGTCTGCCGTGTCGCGCGATGGCGACGGCGATGCCTATAAGTACAACGGCAAGGGCAAGAAGAAGCGCCTGGAGGCCAAGATCAACAGCGATTCGGATTTGACTCTTGTTCGCAACGGCATGCACGACGTGATTTACACGGCATCGACGTCCCTGGCGGCTCACTTTGGCACCCTGACGCCGCAGGTGTACGGCAAGTCGGGCACGGGCGAGAAAAGCGGCGAGGACGAATACGCGTGGTTTTGCGCCTATGCACCGGCCGATGATCCCAAGTATGTCATCGCTACTGTCCTGGAGCAGGGCGGCGGTGGTTCGGATACCGCGATGCATGTCGTGCGCGACGTGCTCGGCGTGATTTATGACGAGCCCGATACCTCTTCGGCCTCGGGCGATTCTTCGGTTCGATAGGAGGTTGCGATGGATTTTTCTCCGGCGGATCTGTTCCGTTCAACCAAGACCGGCTCTCGCAGCAGCCTGGACCGCGTCAACAAGCAACTTTCGGCCTCGCGCGGTACGTTTCGCCAAAAGGTGCATATCGGTGTGCTGCTGGCTACCGTCGCGCTCGTTGCCTATGGCGCCATCATTATTTGGTCGGCGTCACAGTTTAAGGCCGACGCCTCATTCTCGCGCCACCTGCTGGGCATTGGCATTGGCGCGGTGCTTGCGGTGCTCGTCTGGCGTACCGATCTGCGCGGTATTTCCAATTTTTCGACGGCGTTGCTCGTCATCGACCTGATCGTGATCTTCTCGCCCAAGATTCCGGGTCTGTCCTATACGGGCGGTCTGGGCATGACAGGCTGGATCAAGATTCCCGGTATCGGCTTGACATTCCAGCCGGTCGAGCTTGCCAAGCTCATCACCATCTTCTTTATCGCCACGCTTGGCTCGCAGTATAACGGCCGCATCGATACCGTTCGCGACTACGTCAAGCTCTGCGGCATGCTGTCCATCCCGTTTTTGGCCGTCGTTGCCATGGGCGACCTGGGCTCGGGCCTGGTCGTGCTGGTCTCGGGCGCCATCGTCATCTGCATGAGCGGTGCGCGCCGCGAATGGGTGCTGTCGACCCTGGCCCTGCTTGTGGGCCTGGTGGCCCTCGTCCTGGCGCTCGATTCGGTCTTTGATTCGTTGCTCGGCCACGATGTGCTCATCAAGCAGTATCAGATGAACCGCCTGACGGTCTTTATCGACCCCAATAATGCCGATTCGGACGATGCCTACAACCTGCAGCAGTCGCTTATCGCCGTTGGCTCGGGCGGCTTCTTTGGTAAGGGTTTGGGCCATGCGACGCAGTCGGCCGGCGGCTTTCTTCCTGAGTTCCACACCGACTTTGTCTTCGCCTTCCTATCCGAGACCTTTGGCTTTTGCGGTTCCTTTTTGCTCCTGTGCCTCTACGTGCTGCTGATCTTTTCGACGATTCGCGTCGCCTTTAAGTGTGAGTCGCTGTTCTTGCGCCTATCGTGTGTGGGCATCGTTGGCATGTGGGCGTTCCAGACCTTCGAAAACATCGGCATGTGCATTGGCATGATGCCGATTACCGGTATTCCGCTACCGTTTATTAGCTTCGGTTCGTCTTCGATGATGATTCAGCTGCTGACGGTGGGTATCGTACAATCCATATGGCGGCATCGTTCGGGCGCCGCGTAACCGCTGGAGGGGTTTGCTATGAAAATTCCCGTAGATAAGCTGACCCGCGCTTTTAAGATGGGCGCGTCCGTTAAGAAGGATTCCGATACGCCGGTGCGCGTCTCGGTCTATTTGGATTCGTCCGCCTCGCGCTTTCTGGCCGAGACGGTGCGTGACGCCTTTGTGCCGCAGACGACCTCGGGCATTGTGCGCGTCGAGCGTCTGGGGGAGGAGCGAATTGCTCCAAAGACCGATACCGATGTGGTACTGGTGCTCTCGTGCGGTTCCGACCGCTTGGAGAGTGCCGTGCAGGAGCTCGTGATCGCCGGCGCGCCCGTGTGCGTGCTTGCCGAGTCTGCTGTGGAGGTGCCGTTTATCGAGGAGTCCACGCCCATGCTCGGCGTGGTGGCGGCAACCGATAAGACGTATCTGCTCGAGACGCTTGCCCGCTGGATTCTCGATCGCACCGAAAAGGAAACGGCTTTTGCGGCGAACTTTGCCTTCATGCGCATCGCGGCGGCCAATCGTATCATTACCTCGTGCGCGCTCACCAATATGGCGACCGGTGCGCTGGTGTTTTTGCCGGGCGCCGATTATCCCGTTATGGCGCTGGCTCAGGTGGGCATGCTCTTTGAGCTCGCTGCCGTCTTTGGACGCGGCATTAAGCCTGAGCGCGGCTACGAGGTCGCGGGCGTGCTTGCCGGCGGTCTTGTGATCCGCGCGGTCACCCGTGCGCTCGTCAAGCAGACGCCGCATATTGGGTTTGCCGTCAAGGCGCTCACTGCTGCCGCGGGCACCTATGGCATGGGCCGTGCGCTCGTTTCGCTCTACGAGCGCGATGTCGACTACAGCCGTGCCAACGAGGTGGTCACTGCCACGTTCTCCCGCGTTCGCGATCTGGTGACCACGGTCGCGGGCGCTACCCGTCCTATGGCGTCCTATGAGGACGCATCCGATCTCGCTGCTTAGGGGTTTTCCGTTGCGCGTTCCGTATCAAGACTGTTTTCATTTAATTGAGCCGCTGCTCGCCAAGGTCGAAAAGCCGAGTCGCTATATCGATCACGAGTGGGGCACGCTTTCCAAGGCCGATGCCGACTACCGTTGCTGCCTGATCTACCCGGATGTGTACGAGGTCGGTCTGCCCAACCAGGGTATCGCCATCCTCTACAACATTCTTAACCAGGCCGAGGGCATCTCCTGCGAGCGCGGCTATGTGCCGTGGCCCGACATGGGTGACGCCATGCGCGAGGCGGGCATTCCGCTGCTGTCGCTCGAAGGTGCTGCCCCCGTCGCTTCGTTTGATATCGTCGGTCTGCATGTGCCGCACGAGATGGCGGTGACGAACTTCCTCGAGGCACTCGATCTCGCTGGCATTCCGCTGTTAGCGGCCGACCGAGGCGAAGACGACCCCATCATCATCGCCGGCGGTCCCTCGGTGTACAACCCTGAGCCGTACGCGGCCTTCTTCGATGCCATCCTCATCGGCGAGGGCGAGGAATCGCTGCTCGAGACCTGCCAGCTGCATCGCCGCCTGCGTGACGAAGGAGTCCCGCGCGCGCAGATTGTTGAGCAGCTTGCATCCATTGCCGGCAACTACGTGCCGTCGCTCTATGAGGTTCGTCACGACGAGCCCTGCTCGCCGCATGGCTACACCGTGCCGCGCGAGGGCAAGGATGCGCCGACCGTGGTTTACAAACGCGTCGTCGAGGATTTCGGCGCCACGAATCCGCTGTCGCAGTCGTGCGTGCCCTATGCGCAGCTGGTTCACGATCGCCTGTCTATCGAGATTCTGCGCGGCTGCGCCCGCGGCTGTCGTTTTTGCCAGGCCGGCATGACGTATCGCCCGGTGCGCGAGCGCTCGGCCGACCAGATCGTCTCGTCGGTGATTCAGGGTCTGGAAAAGACCGGCTATGACGAGGTGTCGCTGACCTCGCTCTCCACGACCGACCACTCCTGCATTCGTGACGTGCTCGGCAGGCTCAACCGTCGCCTGGAGGGTACGGGTATTCGCGTGTCTATTCCGTCGCAGCGCCTGGATTCGTTTGGCGTGGATATGGCCGAGTCGGTCGCCGGCGAAAAGAAGGGCGGCCTGACGTTCGCACCCGAGGCCGGCAGCCAGCGCATGCGCGACATCATTAACAAGAACGTGACCGAGGAGGACCTGGACCGTGCGGCCAAGGCGGCCTTCGAGGCCGGCTGGAACCGCATGAAGCTCTACTTTATGATGGGCCTTCCCGGCGAGCGCGACGAGGACATCGTGGCCATCGCCAATCTGGCCGATCACGTGCTGGAGCTCGGTCGTTCCGTGGTGCCCAAGGCTCGTCGCGGCTCGATCTCGGTGTCCATCTCGGTTTCGGTGTTTATCCCCAAGGCTGCCACGCCGTTCCAGTGGTGCCCGCAGCTCGACTACGACGACGTCAAGCGTCGCCAGAAGCTGCTTATCACGAGCGTTCGCAACCGTGCCGTCCGCGTGCATTACCACGATGCCGAGACCTCGCTCATCGAGGCCGCGCTCTCCCGCGCCGGTCGTGACATGACGCCCGTCATCATCGATGCTTGGCGCTCGGGGTCTCGCTTTGACGCCTGGGTAGAGCATTTCTCGCTCGATAACTGGAAGGAGGCTGCTGCCAAAAACGGCATCGACCTCAATGAGCTTGTGCACCTGCCCTACGAGTTGGACTGGCGTCTGCCGTGGGAGCATGTGAGCCCCGGCTGCTCGCGCGGCTTCCTCGAGCGCGAATACCGCCGCTCGTTGGAGGGCGTCACGACGCCCGACTGTACCCGTACCTCGTGCACCGGCTGCGGAATCTGCCCCACGCTTCATGCCAAGAACGTATTGGTGGGTGATCGCGCATGAGTGAGCGCCTGACCGACAACCCCACGCTCTTTAGGCTTCGCGTTCGCTATGGCAAGCGCGACCGCCTTAAGTACCTGGGCCATCTCGAAGTGATTCATACTATTGAGCGCATCGTGCGTCGCGCGGGGCTGCCCTATGCCGTGACGCAGGGCTTCTCTCCGCATATGCGTGTGGGCTTTTCGTCGGCGCTGCCGGTGGGAACGTCGTCGACTTGCGAGTGGTATGACTTGTTTATGACTGAGTTCGTTGCGCTCGATGAGGCGTTTGAATGTTTGGCGGCGGCATCTCCGGCCGATCTGGCCCCCATCGAGGCGGCATACATCGACGTGCGCACGCCGGCGCTGACGGCGCAACTCACGCGTCTGTCGTATCGTATCGATCTGCATCTTGACCCTGAGGCACCGGTGGACGCCGACGAGGTGCGTCGCGCTATCGATACGCTGCGCGCGGGCCACGGCATCGACTACGCACGCGGCAAAAAGAGCAAACGCCTGGACCTTGACCACACACTGGTGGGCTATGAGCTTAAGGCAGGGGAGCGCCCGGACCATCTGGTGCTCATGCTCGACACCCATGCCGATAATGAGGGCTCCATGCGTCCGGAAATTTTGCTTTCCGCAGCTGACGTTTTGTTGCAGGGCTTGACCCCGGGCGTCGATGCACCTATTGTTTCCACCGGTACGCAAGACCTCGTGACCATCTGCTCCTACGATGTCGAGCGTCAGAATCAAGCATGCGAGGACGACGAGGGCCGACTCGTCAGCCCCATACCTGTGCGAACTTGTGGATTTGCTCCACATACTCGTTGACGGGGGTATTATCGCCTGCTACTATATTCGGCTGTTGCACTAACTGATGCATGAAGGGCAAGTAAACATGTACGCAATCGTTAACACGGGCGGCAAGCAGTACAAGGTCGCCACCGACGATGTCATCACCGTCGAGAAGATCGAGGGCAATGAGGGCGATAAGATCACCCTGCCGGTTATCTTCCTCAACGATGGTAAGAAGATCGTCACCGATCCCGACAAGCTGGCCAAGGCCAAGGTTACCGCTCAGATCGTTGAGCAGTTCAAGGGCGAGAAGCAGCTGGTCTTCAAGTTCCACAAGCGCAAGCGCTATCGTCGTCTGAAGGGTCACCGTCAGCAGCTCACCAAGCTGAAGATCGTGAAGGTTCAGGCTACCTCCCGCGCCAAGAAGGCTGTCAAGGCAGAGGCTGAGGCTGTTGCCGAGGCTCCCGTCGCCGAGTAGATTACACTCGTAACGAAAGAGTAGGTATACACAATGGCACACAAAAAAGGACTCGGTTCCTCCCGTAATGGCCGTGACTCCCGCGGTCAGCGCCTTGGCACGAAGCGCTATGCCGGCCAGACGGTAACCACGGGCACGATTCTCGTCCGTCAGCACGGCACGCACATCCACCCGGGTGAGAACGTTGGCCGTGGCAAGGACGACACGCTGTTCGCGCTGGTCGACGGTACCGTTGAGTTCCACAAGGGTATCAAGCACAGGGTCAGCGTACGCCCGCTCGCGAACGCGTAATTCACCCTTCATAGAGCACATATGTGGGAGGCACTTGAGTTTTAGGATTCAAGGGTCTCCCTCTTTTTTGTAGGAGGCGATTCTGTTGTCACAGTTCACCGATATCAGCCGAATTAACGTTTGCGGCGGCGACGGCGGAGCCGGATGCATGTCGTTTAGGCGCGAGGCATTTGTTCCCAAGGGCGGCCCCGATGGCGGCGACGGCGGTCGTGGCGGCAACGTCGTCATTCAGGCCGACGCTCAGCTGTCCTCGCTGATCGATTACCGCTTTAAGCATCACTTCCGTGCCGAGCGCGGAACGCATGGCCAGGGTGCCCGCCGCAACGGCAAAAGCGGTGAGGACCTGATTTTGAAAGTCCCCATGGGCACCGTAGTCCGCGAGCTCGATCCCGAGACGCAGACCCCGATGTTCGAGATTGCCGACCTGGTGCACGACGGCGAGCGCGTTGTCGTGGCGCCCGGTGGTGCTGGCGGTCTGGGCAACACTCACTTTGTGACGTCGGTGCGTCGCGCGCCCGCGTTTGCCCAGCTCGGCGAGCCGGCTGAGGAGCACTGGATCGAGCTCGAGATGAAGCTCATGGCCGATGCCGCGCTTGTGGGCTTTCCCTCGGTCGGCAAGTCCTCGCTCATCGCGCGTATGAGCGCTGCCCGTCCCAAGATTGCCGACTACCCGTTTACCACGCTTGTGCCCAATCTGGGCATGGTGCGTGCCGGCGAATATTCTTACGTCGTTGCCGACGTTCCCGGTCTCATCGAGGGCGCGAGCGAGGGTCGTGGCCTGGGCCATCAGTTCCTGCGCCACATTGAGCGCACGGCCTTGATCATGCATGTCGTTGACATGACGGGCGGGTTTGAGGATCGCGATCCGGTTGAGGACTATCGCATTATTAACCGTGAGCTTGAGCAGTATGGCGCTGAGCTTTCGGAGCGTCCGCAGATCGTCGTCGCCAACAAGTGCGATGCGCCGGGCACGGCCGACAAGATTGCCGACCTTAAGCGTGCGGCGCTCGACGACGGGCATATGTTCTTTGCCGTGTCCGCTGTGACGGGTGCCGGTCTCAACACGTTGATGCTTGCCGTGGGCGAGCAGGTGGCCAAGCTCCGCGCTGAGCTGGCGGTCTCTGATGAGCCGGTCGATTTGCGCGACGAGGAGTGGGAGCGTCGCCGCCTGCAGCGCGAGAAGCGGTTCCGTATTGTCCAAGAAGAGCCTCATGCCTTCCGCGTGGTCGGTCGCGCCATCGAGCGCTTGGTTATCCAGACCGACTGGGAAAATGAGGAGGCCGTCATCTATCTGCAGCATAAGTTTTCCCGCATGGGTGTTGACGATGCGCTCGAAAAGGCCGGTTGCCGTGCCGGCGACGAGGTTCGCATTTGCCAGCGCGCCTTTGACTTTGAGGGCGCCGAGGACTTCTCGGAGTTCGAGGACGAGTTCGAGGATGCAGACGTTGAGGTTATTGACGTAGCGGCCGAGGGTGCGGACGTGGCTGATGCCACCGAGGGCTCCGAAGGCACTACCGAAGTCAACGTTGTTGAGACCCCGGAGGGCGAGTAAGCCATGTCACTGCGCGGTGGAATCGGTCTGCCCGAGCTTCCCATAGAGGACGGGCAGGAGTTTAGGCTCGGCATTATGGGCGGTACCTTTGACCCCATCCATTACGGTCACCTGGTGACCGCCGAGCAGGCACGTGAGTCCCTCGACTTGGACGCCGTGCTCTTTATGCCGGCGGGCTCGCCTGCCTTTAAACTCGACAAACCGGTGACGCCGGCCGAGGACCGTTATGCCATGACGGTCCTCGCGACCGCCGCGAACCCGGCCTTTTTGGCAAGCCGCTTCGAGATCGATCGTGCCGGTGTCACCTATACAGCCGATACGCTGCGCGCCCTGCGCGACTTTTACCCGCCTCAGGTAAAGCTCTACTTTATTACGGGTGCTGATGCGATTATCGATATAGTGACCTGGCACAATGCTGATGAGATTGCCGAACTGGCAACCTTTATTGCTGCGACGCGACCGGGCTTTGATATCGATACTGCTCGCGCGCGAATCAAAGAGTCGGGCCTGCCGTTTGACGTGCGGTATATCCAGATCCCGGCGCTGGCGATTAGCTCGACCAACATTCGCAAGCGGGTTGCTCGCGGCATGAGCGTACGCTATCTTACGAGCGAGTCCGTGCTCGGCTATATTCGTAAACGCGGCCTGTATGCCGATCTTGGGCAAGACGATTTTGATTGATGGGGGAGAACGTTGTCGGTAGAAGATCAGTTTGAGGGCGACGAACGCGCGCTCTTGACGCGCATCCACGAGTTGCTCGATGTGCGCATGAAGGATAAGCGTAAGCGCTACGTGCATTCGCTCGGGGTTGCCGAGACTGCGTTGCACCTAGCCGAGGTGTACGGTGTCAACCGCTTTGATGCCGCTGCCGCTGGCCTGATCCATGACTGGGATAAAGTGCTCTCCGACGACGAGCTGGTCACGCGCGCTCTGCATTACGGCATTAAGATTGCCGGCTCTCCGTCTGCCGCGACGCCGCTTTTGCATGGCCCGGTTGCCGCCTATGAGCTTCCGCAGCTTTTTCCCGAGCTGTCGCCGGCGGTCTTTCAGGCTGTCGACCGTCACACCGTGGGCGCTTGCGACATGACGCCGCTCGATATGGTGGTCTTTGTGGCCGATGCCATCGAACCCAATCGCCACGGTGATTATGCCCATGCGCTGCGCAAGATGGTGGGGAAGTCCTCGCTCGACGAGTTGTTCTTCTCCTGTTTTGCGCAGGGTCTGGTCTATGTGATCCAGACCGGGCGTTATCTTTATCCCACGGCTATTACGATTTACAACCATTACGCCCAGCTGCGCTAGCTCGGGCTGTCTAGAAAGAGGTATTCCATGGCCGACGAGACCATGACCGACGAGCAGATTCTTGAAGGTGTGGAGCACAAGAGCTTCGTTGCCACGTCCGATCGCACTGCCGCAACGCTTTCCGCGAGCGGTGTTGCCGCCGAGGATGTCGCCCGCGCCGCCGCGCAGGCCGCCTACGACAAGAAGGGCGAGGACGTGCAAGTGCTCGACCTGACCGAGCTTTCCGATGTGTGCGACTACTTTGTCCTCGCTACCGGCACCAACAACCGTCAGGTTGATTCCATCGTCGACGAGATTGAGGAGAAGGTCGCCGAGGCTTGCGGCGAGCACCCGTTTTCCATCGAGGGCCGCGAGCAGAAGACCTGGATGCTCATGGACTACGGTTCGGTTGTCGTCCACGTCTTCACTCCCGAGGCGCGCGAGTTCTACCGCCTCGAAAAGCTCTGGGGCGACGCCCCCCAGCTTCCCCTCGACCTCCTCTAGTAGCTCATTTGGGACGGGGCTTTTTTAGCTACCCTCTGCCGTATGCCGTGCAGTTGCACTACTTGCAGCTGCCCGGTTTTCTTTTTGCCATAGGGACTAATCGTTGAAGCGGGATTGGCGGCCGAAGGAGAGAGCGGTGTCGCCGAACTTGTCTCGGACGGCGTCGATGGCGACCGAGAGGTCGCGACGGTCGCTGGATTGGGCTCCGCGGTCATCGATCTCGCAGAACAGGTCGGTCTGGATGCCGCCTTGGTGGTCGAAGTCGCTCATGCCGATGCCCGCCAGGCGCACATGCATCCCTTCCTGCCAGATGTTGTCGAGCAGTTCGAGCGCCACCGCCACAAAGATGTTCTCATCGTCGGTCGGATGCGGCAGCCGGTGCTGTGCCGAGCGACCGCTTCCATACGAATACTTGAGCTTGAGTGTCACCGTGGCCCCCGTTAGTCCCTGACGACGCAGGCGGCGTCCCACTGACTCTCCCAACAGCGCAATCGCCGCTTCGATGTCCCCACGCTCGGTCAAATCTTTCGCAAAGGTGCGCTCGTTGCTGACCGACTTGACCTCGCGCTCTTCATCGAGGCTTGTGACTTCGGAGATTTCGAGCCCCAGCGCACGCTGGCGCATACGTTCGCCGTTGACACCAAAAATAGAGACCAAGGTGGATTCCGGTGCACGTGATAGCTCGCCAAGCGTATAGATGCGCATGCGGCGCAGCCGCTCCTCGGCCGAGCGCCCGATGCCGCTCATGGCAGATACCGGCAGCGCGGCCAAAAAGCGCTGCTCGGTTCCGGGGCGCACGATGGTCAGCCCAAACGGCTTGTCCCGCTCGCTTGCGATCTTTGCGACCGTCTTGTTGCAGCCCACGCCTATGGAGCAGGTCACTCCCAGCGCTGCCACGCGATCACTGATGCGCCGAGCAACCAGCAGCGGGTCCTCGGGTGCAAAGCGACCTGGCGTGATATCGATAAAGGCCTCGTCGATGGATACGCGCTCAACGCGCGGGGTCTCGTCGGCGAGAATCGCCATGACCTGCGCGCTGACCTCGTGGTAGCGATCGAAATGGCCATGCGTCCAAATGGCCTGCGGACAGAGGCGCCGTGCCTCGGCCGAGGGCATGGCGGAGTGCACGCCAAAGCGACGCGCCTCGTATGAGCAGGTGGACACGACGCCGCGGGAATCGGCATCGCCACCCACGATGAGTGGCTTGCCGCGCCACTCGGGATGATCGAGCATCTCCACGCTCGCAAAAAACGCGTCGAGATCCATGAGGCCCACCGCCGGTCCCGTCCAGGGCGGCGGCGTGACGCCCGCAGCATCTTCATAACCGTATGTATGTTCGCGTCTTTTCATGGCATGAGTATACCGCGCAGCTCATGTGGGGTGCGTGGATGTGCTTGCAAATCGCGAATTCTTGTCTAAGATATGGATTTGCCTTCGACTACACCGAAGAAGTTGGTCTCACGGACTTCACCTGCCCGCGTCGATGGCGTATTATGTTCAACTGTTTGTTTGTAGTTGCAGCCTAAAGCTGCTTGGTTGGAGGAGTTTCCTTTGGCAGTCAAGATTCGCCTTGCTCGTCACGGCGCTAAGAAGCGTCCGTACTACCGTGTCGTCGTCGCCGATTCCCGCGCCCCGCGTGACGGTCGTATCATCGAGGAGGTTGGCCGCTACAATCCGATGACCGCCCCCAAGACCATCAACCTCGATCTCGAGAAGATCGCTGACTGGCAGTCCAAGGGCGCTCAGCTCACCGACGCTGTCGCTGCTCTGGTCAAGGCCGCCAACGAGGGCGAGAAGACCGAGACCGTCGTCAAGAAGTCCAAGAAGCAGCTCGCCAAAGAGGCCGAGGCCGCTAAGGCTGCCGCTGAGGCCGCTGAGGGCGCCGAGGAGTAAATCGTGCCTGAGGTTGACGCTGCACAGCTCGAGGGTGAGGCAATGCTCTCAGATCGCATCGCCGATCTCGTCGAATATCTCGTTGTTCAGATCGTCGACGACCCGGATTCCGTGAGCCTCGAGGTCATCGACGGTGACGACGCCTCCACGATTGAGGTTTCGGTTGCCGAGGATGACGTTGCTAAGGTCATCGGCCGTCGTGGCCGTACCATCAAGGCCATTCGCACGCTCGCCCGTGCACTGGCCGCTCGCCTCGACACTGCTGTCGAGGTAGAGGTTCTGGGCTAGGACCTTGAGGTCCCAGTACAAAAACATCGCCCGTGTGGTCAAGCCGCACGGAAGGAAGGGGGAGGTCCTCGCGCAGCCGCTGCGGGGGCTTCCTTCTGTATTAGAGCCGGGTATGCGCGTCGCCCTGACGCCGCCGGCGCTCAAGCGCGACCGCTTTTGCACGGTCGTGTCCGTCACCGATACGGGCGATGGCGATCTGGTCTCGTTTGAGGGCATTGACGACTTGACGGCCGCCGAGGGCATCACGGGATGCTATGTGTTGGCAAATCGTGACGATTTTGAGCTCGATTCACTCGACGCCGCCTATACCGACCTGATGGGTCGCGAGGTGGTCGACGAGCGCTTCGGTTCGCTCGGCACGATCGTCGAGATCATGTCGACGCCCGCTAACGATGTTTGGGTTGTCGAGGGTGATCGGTACGGCGAGGTACTGATTCCCGTGATCGAGCAGGTTGTGCTCGATCTTCCCGACACAGGAACAATTTTCGTCCACGTTATGGACGGCCTGATCGATATGGACAAGTAGGGAGGACAACATGCTGATTGAGACCCTTTCGGTCTTTCCCGAGATGTTTGAGCCCGTCATGTCCACATCGATTTTGGGCCGCGCCCGCAAGGCCGGCCTTTTTGATTTTAAGGCGTATAACCTGCGCGACTGGACGCACGACCGCCATCGTACCGTCGATGACGAGCCGTACGGCGGCGGGCAGGGCATGCTCATGAAGGTCGAGCCTATTGCCGAGGCCATCGAGGCTATTAGCTCCGAGGGTCCTAAGCCCACCGTGGTGTTTTTTACCCCCTGTGGCGAGCCCTTTACACAGCATGTGGCCGAGCGCCTGCTCAAAAGCGAGCGCTTGCTGTTTGTGTGCAGCCGTTACGAGGGTGTCGACGAGCGTGCCTATGCGTATGCCGACGAGCGCCTGTCGATCGGCGATTACGTGCTCACGGGCGGCGAGCTTCCCGCTATGGTCGTTGCCGATGCTGTCGTACGCCTGATTCCCGGCGCCCTTGGTGACGAGATGAGCAACGTCGACGAGTCGTTCTCGACCGCCGAGAACGGAGGCCTGCTCGAGTATGCGCAGTACACTCGCCCTGCTGAATTCAACGGCGAGGGCGTGCCGCCGGTGCTCGTGAGCGGTGACCATGCCAAGGTCGATGCCTGGCGCCGTAAGAATGCCATCGAGCGCACCTGCCGCTGGCGTCCCGACCTGATCGAGACGGCACGGCTTACGCCCCAGGAGCGCGCATACGCGCAGGAGATTCTGGACGCTTCGTATTCGCAGAGCGAGGAGTGAGAATGGTTCCATCGCAGCATTCCGCGTTGAGGGGCGCTTTTGAGTGGGTCGCGGTCATCGCGATCGCGCTCGTGGCCACCTTCCTGATCCGCACCTTTGTGGTCGAGCCCTTTGTGGTACCCACCGGCTCCATGGAGGACACGATCGAGATTGGCGACCAGATCCTGGCACAAAAGGTGAGCCTCGAGCTCGGTCAGCCCGTCAAACAGGGTGATATCGTGGTGTTCCACAACCCCGATGCCATTTCCGAGCATGATGTTCTTGTCAAGCGTGTTATTGCCACGGCCGGCCAGACGGTCGACCTGCAGGACGGCAAGGTGGTCGTTGACGGCCAAGCGCTCGACGAGGACTATACGACTGGCATGAGTTGGCCGCTTTCGGTCCAAGCGCCTGGCGCCCAGGTGAGTTATCCCTACACCGTTCCCGACGGGTGCGTGTGGGTGATGGGCGACAACCGCGAAAACTCTGCCGACTCGCGCTACTTTGGTCCCGTCGATCGCTCTGATTTGATCGCTGTGGCGCTTGTGCGCTACTGGCCGCTCAACCGCATCGGCGCTATCGACTAAAAACCGCTATAGTACAGTACCTAACCGTGTAATCGTTTCGACGAGGGGATATTAGAGGCATGAACGCTTCATCGCTTTCCTTCCAAGACATCATCCTGCGCCTCCAGCAGTACTGGGGCGAGCAGGGCTGCGTCATTATGCAGCCCTATGACTCCGAGGTCGGTGCCGGTACCTTCCATACCGCGACCACGCTGCGCTCGCTCGGTCCCGCCGAATGGCGCACCTGCTATGCGCAGCCCTGCCGCCGTCCCGCCGACGGCCGCTACGGCGAGAACCCTAACCGCATGCAGCACTACTATCAGTTCCAGGTGCTCATCAAGCCCTCGCCGGTCAACGCCCAGGAGCTTTACCTGGGGTCTCTTGCCGCCATTGGCTTGGACCCCAACGACCATGACGTTCGTTTTGTCGAGGACGACTGGGAGAGCCCGACCCTGGGCGCCTGGGGCCTTGGCTGGGAGGTCTGGCTCAACGGCATGGAGGTCACGCAGTTTACGTACTTCCAGCAGGTGGGCGGTATCGAGGTCGACCCCGTGCCTGTCGAGATTACCTATGGCCTGGAGCGTATCGCCATGTACGCCCAGGGCGTCAACTCGGTCTACGATCTGGTGTGGAGCTACCTGCCCGACGGCACGCCCATGACCTATGGCGACGTGTTCCTGGAGAACGAGCGCGAGTTTAGCGCTTACAACTTTGAGGTCGCCAACGTCGAGATGATGCGTCAGAAGTTTGACGACTATGAGGCCGAGTGCCATTCCTGCCTGGAGCGCAAACTGCCGTTGCCGGCCTACGACTGCGTCATGAAGTGCAGTCACGCCTTTAATCTGCTCGATGCCCGCGGCGCCCTGTCCGCGGTCGAGCGTGCCAACTACATCCTGCGCGTCCGCGCCGTCGCCAAGGCGTGCTGCGAGGCCTACATGGCCGAGGTCGCCGGAGTGAACGAGAATGCCGACCAGGAAGGCGAGGTGGCGTAAGCCATGGCAGACGCTAAGGATTTCCTGTTTGAGATCGGTACGGAGGAAATGCCCTCTGCACCGCTGAATAATGCCGTCAAGCAGCTTGGCACCATGATCGCCAAGGGCCTCGATGAGGCCGGTCTGGCCCACGGCGAGGTCCGCGTGATCTCGAGCCCGCGTCGCCTGGCTGCGCTCGTGTCCAACGTCGCCACTGCGACCGATGAGGTTCACGAGGTCAAGCGCGGCCCCGCGGCCAACATCGCCTTCGACGCTGACGGTAACGCCACCAAGGCCGCCCAGGGCTTCGCCCGCAAGTGCGGTGTGGCTGCCGAGGATCTGGTCCGTCGCGAGGACACCGACGGCCGCGAGTACGTCTTTGCCGAGAAGAATATTCCTTCCGTACCGGCTACGCCGATTCTGACCGCTCTGTGCGAGAAGACCATCGCCGGCCTGCAGTGGCCCAACTACCGCTCTCAGCGCTGGGGCCACGAGCACGCCACCTTCGTGCGCCCGGTCCGCTGGATCTGCTGCCTTCTGGGCGAGGACGTTGTGCCCGTGTCGTTTGCCGACGTGACGAGCGGCAATACCACGCGCGGCCATCGCGTGCTTGGCCCCGGTGACCACGTTGTCGCTAGCCCCGCCGCCTACGAGCAGGTGCTCGAGGACGCCGGCGTGCTCTCTGCCGAGCGCCGTCGCGAGGCGATTCTCGCCGGTATCGCCGAGGTCGAGGCTGCCCGTCCCGGCTGCCATGTCGATACGCCCAAGAAGGTCTTCGAGGAGGTTATCAACCTCTGCGAGTGGCCGACGGTGCTCGTCGGTACCTTCGATGAGGAGTTCCTCAAGGTCCCGCACGAGATCATCTGCGAGTCCATGCTCACCAACCAGCGCTACTTCCCGATCTATGACGGCGAGGGCAAGCTGACGCGTGAGTTCGTGGTCGTCTCCAACAGCAAGCCCGAGAATGCCGAGCGCGTGATCGACGGCAACGAGCGCGTCGTGCGCGCCCGTCTGGACGACGCCAAGTTCTTCTACGAGGAGGACCTGAAGATCTCCCTCGACGAGTTCCGCGAGCGTCTGGCCAAGGTCGCCTTCCAGGAGAAGCTCGGTAGCGTGCTCGCCAAGTCCGAGCGTATTGAGCAGCTCGCGCTTACTATTGCCCGCGAGGCTCATTTGGGCGCCCATCTTGCCGCCGACGCTGCTCGCGCCGCGCACCTGTGCAAGGCCGACCTGGTATCCAACGCCGTCGTCGAATTCACGAGCCAGCAGGGCGTGATGGGCGGTTATTACGCGACCGCGATGGGGGAGAACGACGAGGTCGCTCATGCTATTCGCGATCACTATCGTCCCCGTTTTGCCGGTGACGAGCTGCCCGAGG
Source organism: uncultured Collinsella sp. (assembly GCA_900544135.1). GTDB lineage: Bacteria > Actinomycetota > Coriobacteriia > Coriobacteriales > Coriobacteriaceae > Collinsella. The sequence goes on along the minus strand of UQTU01000012.1, from coordinate 22,098 downwards.
GCACCGCTGGTTGCATCGTGGCCTGCGCCGACAAGCTCGATACCATCGCCGGTATCTTTGCCATCGGTGAGCCCCCGACCGGCTCCTCCGACCCCTACGCGCTGCGTCGTGCCGCTATCGGCATCATCAACATCCTGCGCGACCGTCTGCCGATCGACCCCACGTCGCTCATCGACTTTGCCCTCGAACTCTACAGTGAGCAGGGCATTGAGTTCGACGCCGCCGAGGTCGCCCAGCAGGTTCGTGACTTCTTCCATGGCCGCCTGGTGAGCATGGCCCGCGACGAAAAGATTCCGGCCGATACCGTCGCCGCCGTCTCCGCGGTGCACATCATCGCCCCGTCCGTCTTCTTCGCCCGCTGCGCCGCCCTCGACGAGGCCCGCAAGAACGATGCTGAGACGTTCGACAACCTGGCGACCGCCTATGCCCGCGCCGCGCATATCTCCAAGCCCGAGCTGGGTGCTGAGTATGACCGCAGCCTGATGGGCGAGGTCGAGCTTGCGCTCGCCGACGCCTCCGAGGCTGCTCAGACCGCCGTCGATGCCGCCCTTGCTGCCGAGGACTACCCGGCCGCATTTGCCGCCCTCGCCGCCCTGCGCGCGCCCATCGACCGTTTCTTCGATGAGGTCATGGTCATGGACAAGGACGAGCAGCTTCGCGATAATCGCCTTAAGCTGCTCAACCGCTTCGAGGCCGTTTTCTCCGGCATTGCCAACATCGGTGAGCTTGCCCGCAAAAAGTAAGCCAGCCTGCGCATAAGCGCAAAAGGAGCCCCGCATGGATTGCCCGGTCACCGCTCGTCCCACCGTTATCGTTATCTCCGACTCGCTCGGCGATACCGCTTGTGAGGTGGTGCTCGCGGCGTCCGGGCAATTTGATGAAGGGGCTTTTCGCGTTTTGCGCCTGCCCAAGGTGACCTCCGTGGAGCAGGTCAAGTCATTTGTGGGGCCGCGCGTCGATGCCGACCATCGCGATGTCGCCGTGTTCCATACCATTGTCGATCCGGCGCTTCGCGCCCGCGTGCTCGATTACCTGGGTATGCTGCATATCCGTTCGGTCGACCTGATCGGCCCGACGCTTGCCGTGCTGTCGTCGCTCATCGGTGTGCCGCCCAAGTGCGTTGCGGGCGTGATTCACAAGACCGATGACCGCTATTTCCATCGTATCGAGGCCATGGAGTATTTCGTTGAGCACGATGACGGTCGTGGTTGCGACGATCTGTCGGGTGCCGATATCGTGCTGCTGGGTGTGTCGCGTACATCCAAGACGCCGCTGTCGATGTATTTAGCCTATCAGGGCTACAAGGTCGCCAATGTCCCACTGGCGCATGGCATGGAGCCGCCCAAGTCGATTTACGAGGTTGACCCGATGCACCTGTTCGGCCTGATTTCGACCGTCGACGTTATTTCTGAGATTCGCGATAGCCGCTTGGGCGATGACTACGCCCGTGCCGTTGCCGGCTCCTATGCCGAGCCTGAGAGCGTGCGCAGCGAGCTTGAGGAAGCTCGTGCCCTCATGAAGCGCTTAGGCTGCTTTGTTGTGCGTACCGACGGCAAAGCCATCGAGGAAAGCGCTGCCGAGATCATTGCTCACCTCGAAGAGATTCAAGAGGCAAGAGCCCGCCGTGCCGCCCGCCGCGCTCAACAAAAGTAGCTCACTTGGGACAAGGTTGTTTGGGTAGCTAATTTGGGACGGGGCTCTTTTAGCTAACCAAAGAGAATACTTGGAAATAATGCTGATAAATGGTAAAGCGATTTAGCAAAAACATCGCATCCGACCTGCACTTTCCTTGTAGTGGTATCTTCATAAGGTAGCCACCTTTACCTACCGTTTACCGCCGGTTTTAGCACGTTTACCAAACCGCGCACCCTCTGCTCAAGCCTGTCCAAAACCCGCCGTATAGTTCCCTCACGGCCCGCATCCGGCGGGTCGATTCGTTACCACGGTCGTGCGCGTAAGCGCATGGAAGGGGAAGTATCGTGAGCGATTGCAAGAGGGTTTACCGTTTTGGAACCGACGCCCAGGGCACCTGTGTCACTGAGGGCGACAAATCCATGAACTTCGTGCTTGGCGGCAAAGGCGCAAACCTTGCCGAGATGAGCCGCATCGGTCTGCCGGTTCCCGGTGGCTTTACCATTACCTGCCAGACCTGTGTCGAGTACTCCGGTGCCGGCAACGTCTGGTCCGAAGGCGCACTCGATGAGATCGTTGCCGCCGAGGCGGACCTCGAGGCCCGTTGCGGCAAGAAACTCGGCGATGCCTCCGATCCGCTGCTCGTGTCGGTTCGCTCGGGCGCTCCGTTCTCCATGCCCGGCATGATGGACACGGTCCTCAACCTGGGCCTCAACGACGATTCCGTCCAGGGCCTTATCGCCCAGACGCAAAACCCGCGCTTTGCCTGGGACAGCTACCGTCGCTTTATCCAGATGTTCTCCAACGTCGTCATGGGCGTCGACGCCGACCTATTCGAGAACGCCCTGACCCAGGCCCGCCTGGTCGCCGGCGTTCGTGTCGATTCCGAGCTTTCGGCCGAGGACCTGCAGGAGCTCGTCGAGACCTTTAAGGGCATCTTCTCCGAGAACGTCGAGGCGACCCTGTATCCCGAGCTCGAGGTCGCCGACGGTAAGCCCGTTTTCCCGCACGATCCGGAGCTCCAGCTGCGCCTTGCCATCCAGGCCGTCTTTGGCAGCTGGATGAACGAGCGCGCCTGCATCTACCGCAAGCAGCACGGCATTTCCGACGAGCTCGGCACCGCCGTCAACGTCCAGGCCATGGCCTTTGGCAACAAGGGCGAGACCTCTGCGACCGGCGTCGCCTTTACGCGCAACCCGGCCGACGGCACCAAGGAGTTCTATGGCGACTTTTTGGTGAATGCCCAGGGCGAGGACGTCGTCGCCGGCATCCGCAACACCGAGCCCATCGCCGACCTCAAGACCACCTCGGGCCTCGAGTCCGCAGGCGAGGAGCTCGAGCGCGTGTTCCTGACGCTCGAGGATCATTACCGCGATATGTGCGATATCGAGTTTACCATCGAGCAGGACAAGCTCTGGATGCTCCAGACCCGCGTGGGCAAGCGCACCGCCACTGCCGCCCTGCGCATTGCTATCGAAATGGTCGAGGAGGGCCTCATCACCCGCGAGGAGGCTGTGAGCCGCATCGATCCCGCGCAGCTCGACCAGCTCCTGCACCCGCAGTTCGACGCCTCCAAGAAGTACGAGGCCCTGGCCAGCGGCCTTAACGCCAGCCCTGGTGCCGCCGTGGGCGAGGTCGTGTTCTCGAGTGATGACGCCGTCGCGCGTTCCGCCGAGGGCCACAAGGTCATTCTGGTCCGCTGGGAGACCAACCCCGACGACCTGAAGGGCATGGTCGCCGCCGAGGGCATCCTGACCAGCCACGGTGGCAAGACGAGCCATGCCGCCGTTATCGCCCGCGGCATGGGTACGCCCTGCGTTTGCGGCGTTGAGCGCTTCCACATTGACGCGGCAGAGAAGGTCGTGCGCATCGAGGGCAGCGACCGCGTGCTGCGCGAGGGCGATGTCATCTCCATCGACGGCACCCAGGGTATCGTCGTCGACGGCGCGGTCGACCTGGTCTCTGCAGAGCTCACCGGCGACCTGGACACCATCCTGTCTTGGGCCGATGAGATCCGTTTGGACGAGACCGACGGTCACGCCAACCACGTGCGCGTCAACGCCGACAACCCCGAGGATGCCGAGCTCGCGCTCGAGTTTGGCGCCGAGGCCATCGGTCTGTGCCGCACCGAGCACATGTTCCTGGGCGATCGCAAGAACATCATCCAGAGCTTTATCCTGTCTGACGATGAGGCCGTGAAGCAGCAGGCCCTGGCCGACTTGCTCAAGGTTCAGACCGAGGACTTCCTGGCGATGTTCAAGACCATGTCCGGTCGCGATGTGGTCGTCCGCCTGCTCGATCCGCCGCTTCATGAGTTCCTGGATAATCCTCGCGAGCTCGAGGTCGCCATCACCAAGAAGGAAGCCGCTGGCGCTCCCGAGGAGGAGCTCACTGCCCTGCGCGCCCGCCTGCGTCGCATTGACGGCATGGTCGAGTCCAACCCCATGCTGGGCTTGCGCGGCGTGCGCCTGTCCGTCGTCTTTGGCGATCTGCCGCTCATGCAGGTTCGCGCCGTCGCCACGGCCGCTGCCCGCCTTATCAAGGAGGGCGTCGACCCGCGCCCCGAGATCATGGTTCCGCTCGTTTCCATCACGGCCGAGCATGTCCAGACCCGCGAGGTTATCGAGCGCGTGATCGCCGAGGTTTCCGCCGAGGAAGGCGTCGAGCTCAATATTCCCGTGGGCACGATGCTCGAGCTGCCGCGTGCCTGCATGGTCGCTGACGAGATCGCCCATCATGCCGACTTCTTCTGCTTTGGCACCAACGACCTCACCCAGACGACCTTTGGCTTCTCGCGCGATGACGCCGAGGCCAAGTTCATCCCGCTGTACATGCATAAAAAGATCCTGAAAGACAACCCCTTCGAGACCATCGACGCGGCGGTGCTGGAGCTCGTGCGCTTGGCCGTCGAGAAGGGCCGCGCCACCAATCCCGACATGCACTTTGGCGTGTGCGGCGAGCACGGCGGCGACCCCAAGTCCATCAAGGGCCTGTTTAACGTGGCCGACGTGGACTACGTGTCCTGCTCGCCCTATCGCGTGCCCCTCGCGCGCCTGGCTGCCGCTCAGGCCAAGCTCGAGGCCAAGCGTTCCGCCTAACGTTTTGGGTTTAGACGCCTAGCGTAGCCCCCTTCATGCCGCCCGTCTCATTCGTGAGACGGGCGGTTATCATGTGCGGGTTTTGTCTTTTTGTCTGCGTGAAAAAATGTTCTTGCAGCAGAAACCCGCGCGTGTATACTCGAATACGTTTGTTCAACTACGTGCCGGCCAAGGTGGTACGGCACCTCTAGAAGAGTAAGGAATTGCACATGGATTACATCCGCGCAATCGAGCGTCAGCAGATCCGCGAGGACATTCCTCAGGTTCGCGTCGCCGACAACGTCAAGGTTCACTACCGCATTAAGGAAGGCGACCGCGAGCGCATTCAGGTCTTCCAGGGCGACGTCATCCGCATGGCCGGCGCCGGTGCCCGCGAGACCTTCACCGTCCGCAAGATGTCCTTCGGTGTCGGTGTTGAGCGTACCTTCCCGCTTCACAGCCCCAAGATCGCCAAGCTCGAGGTCGTTCGTCATGGTCGCGTCCGTCGCGCCAAGCTGTACTACCTCCGCGACAAGGTGGGCAAGGCTGCTCGCATCCCCGAGAAGCGCTAAGAAGATCGCAGCGTCTGTCCACTCGTTTGGACACAAGGGTCACCTTCGGGTGGCCCTTCTTTTTATCTGATTTGCATGCAAGGAGGGCCTGGTATGGCCAATATGACGAGCTCGGTTTCGGCATCGCAGGTTGCCGGAGAGCTGGCGAGCGCAACGTTTGAGGAGATCCCCGCCCTCGTGGAGCATTATCGCGAGGACCCGCGCCAGCAGGTGATCAAGGCTTGCGAGCGTGCTCTTAAGCGCCATGCCAAGGAACTTGCCGAGCGCGAGCGCGTCAATGACATGTACGAGCTTATGCATGAGCTTGGCGGCAATGGGGTGGTCGTTGGTGTCGACGAGGTGGGTCGCGGATCGGTGGCCGGTCCTTTGACGGTATGCGCCGTCTGCCTTCCTATGGAGCCGCGCGTCTGGGGCATCAACGATTCCAAAAAGCTCACGCCGGCGCGCCGCGAGTTGCTCTCAGTGAAGATTGCCGAGGTGGCGACTGCCATCGGCTTTTGCCATATCGCGCCTAAGGATATCGATGAGATGGGCATGGCCCGCGCCATCCGCGCTGCCGTCGCGGGCGCCGTGGCCGATACGGGACTTGAACCCGACTGCGTCCTCATGGATGGCAACCCCTTGGGCGCCGTTCCTAACGAGCGCGATGTGGTGAAGGGCGATGCCAAGATCGCCTGCATCGCCGCGGCGTCCATCATGGCAAAGGTCACGCGTGACGAGATGATGGTCGAGTACGACGCCGAGTACCCCGAGTACCATTTGGCCGAGTCGAAGGGCTATGCGAGCCCCGAGCATATCGAGGCCATTCGCAAACATGGACTTTGTCCGCTGCACCGCGTGAGCTTTTGCGGAAACTTTCTGCAGACTGAGCGCCTTTTCTAGGCCAATTGTGGAGATGGGGACCTTAAAGGTTCTATAAACCTGCTGGTAGCGGGCCGTATGCAACACCATTGCTGCGTACGGCCCGTTTTTTGACGGCATTTGGTCAGCTTTTGGTTTGCTTCCGGTACTTACCCGCATGAAAGGTGCCCTCATCATCGGGGCAATGCAGCGTGCGGGAAAGGAGACCCCATGAGTGCCGCAAGCAAAAAGAGCAAGACGCAGCAGCTCAAGGAGCGTTGGGAAAACGGCGAGCTCGACTGCGGGGCGATGACGCCCGAGTTTATCAAGGGACTCAGTCCCCGCGAGCTGGGCATGCTGGGCGAGCTGATCACCATCGACTACTTTAACGAGCGCGGCTACACCTTGCTGGAGCAGGGTTATCGTTGCACCGAGGGCGAGGCCGATCTGGTGCTGCTCGATGAGCTCGACGATGTCGTGGTGATGGCCGAGGTCAAGACCAGACGCGTTGCACTGAATTGCAGCACGCGGGTCTTTCCCGAGGAGGCCGTGGACGCCCAAAAGCAACGCCGCTACCGCCGCATCGCAAGTTGCTATCTCATGGAGCATTATCCGCTCAAGGCGATTCGCTTCGATGCCGTGGGTGTCACCATTCGTGGCGGGCATATCGCTGAGATCGAGCATCAGTACAACGCGTTCGATTGGCAGGTGTCGTGATGGCGTTCGAGACGTTTGCCGTTCACGCGGCCTGCATCCGTGGCGTCGAGGCGATTCACGTCACGGTCGAGGTCTCGCTTGCCGGTGGTGTTCCGGGCATTCAGATGCTCGGCATCCCGAGTATGGAGGTGATGGAGTCACGTGGTCGTATTCGCTGTGCGATGCGCTCCGCCGGGTTCGAGATCCCGCGCTCGGGCATTACGGTCAATCTGGCGCCCGGCGATATTCGCAAGACCGGTAGCGGCTTTGATCTGCCCATCGCCATCGCGGTTCTGGCGGCCGATGGGCAGATTCCCCGTGACAACCTCGATCGCTGTCTTATCGCCGGCGAGCTCGGCTTGGACGGTACGGTGCTTCCCGTCAAGGGCGAGGTGGCGTTTCAGCTGCTGGCTCGCGACATGGGGCTGTCTTTTATCGCCGGCAGGTCAGACCAGCATGTGCCACTCGCGGGCGTGGATTGCGGATTCATCGATCATTTGTCTCAGCTTGCTCATGGTATGGGCGATGCCGCGCGGCACTACTTGGATTCCGAGGGCGTCGAGGCGACCTTTGAGCCTGAGCTCGACTATGCCGACGTGCTGGGGCAGGAAGTCGCTAAACGCGGCATGGCGCTTGCGGCGGCAGGAGAACTCGGCTTGCTCATGATCGGGTCTCCGGGATCGGGCAAGACGATGCTCGCACGCCGTATGACCGGCATCCTGCCCGAGCTTTCCGTTGAGGATCAGCAGGAGGCACTGTGCATCCATTCGGTTTTGGGTGAGAACATTGATGGCTTGTTGGCGGGGCACCGCCCCTTCCGCAGTCCCCACCACAGTATTTCGACCGCAGGCCTTATCGGCGGCGGGCGCCCGGTGCACCCGGGTGAGATCAGCCTTGCCCATGGCGGCGTGCTCTTTTTGGACGAGCTTGCCGAGTTTCCCACTGGCGTGCTGCAGACGCTGCGTCAGCCCATCGAGCGCGGCTACGTCAGGATCGTACGCGTCGACGGGGCTTTTACCTTCCCGTCGCGCTTTCAGCTGCTGGCTGCGAGCAATCCCTGCCCCTGCGGCTTTTTGGGCGATCGCGAGGTGCCGTGTCGCTGCTCGGCGGCGATGGTCGAGCGCTATCGGTCTAAACTGCGCGGTCCTTTGGCTGACCGTATCGACATGATGATCGATGTGACCCGTCCCGACCCCCAAGTGATTATCGAGGGAGCGGAGGGTATGTCGTCGGCCGAGTTACGTGACTACGTTGTGCGCGGTCGCGCCTTTCGCGCCTGGCGCGAGTCCCGTATGGACGATGCGGATGCCGAGGCCGAGGATGACGAGACGCGGTCCATTGACGGCGTCGTTTCGACCTTCGAGCTCGATGATGCTGCCGAGAAATGCGTACTCGGCCTATCCAAACGCACGCATCTCACAGGGCGTGGCATCGTGCGCCTGGTGCGTATCGCGCGTACAATCGCTGACGTCGCCGAGAGCGAGCAAGTGACGCAGGACCACGTGCTCGAGGCGGCGATGTACCAGGGGAGGAGGGACCAATGATGGCCGAGGGGACCTTTGAGCTGCATCCAGGTGATGCATTGTATCCCGAGACCGTTTTGGAGCTTTCTGATGTACCCCAGACGCTCTATGTGTGTGGCAACCCCGAGGTGCTTTCGACGCCCGCGCTCTCCATCATCGGCGCGCGTAAGGCCTCGCCGTATGGTCTTGCCGTGGCAGAGCTTGCGGCAAAGGTGGCGGTCGAGGCGGGAGTGACGGTAGTTTCGGGCGGCGCGGTCGGTTGTGACCAGGCCTCGGGTTGGGCTGCGGTCAACGCCGGCGGCAAACACGTCGTGGTGCTGGGGACGGGCGCCGACGTGGTCTACCCGCGTTCGAGCGCGGGGCTTATTACTCGCACGCTCGATACGGGTGGCGCGGTCGTGTCGATCTCTCCGTGGGGCATGGGTCCGCGCAAGTTCGCCTTTCCGCGCCGCAATCGCGTGATCGCGGCCCTGTCGCAAGCCCTCTTTGTATCCGAGGCGGGTATGCCTTCTGGGACGTTTTCCACAGCCGAGGCTGCTATGGATTTGGGGCGCGAACTTCTTGCCGTGCCGGGGTCGATCCTATCGCCCGAGTCGCGTGGCACGAATTACCTCATTTCGAACGGTGCCTGCTGCATCATCGACGAGGAATCTATCGAGATGGCTATCTCACGCATCTACGGAACCCTGCGCTACTCGCGCCCCGATGCTCCCGGCATTGCCGACCTGGATCCAACGCAGCAGACCGTGATGCATGCGCTCATCGCCTCTCCGCTCAAGGTCGACGACATCGCGGCGCTCGTCTCGCTCGATGCTGTCGGCGTACTCAAACTCTTGGGTTCGCTTGAACTCGAGGGTCTTATCGAGCGCATGATGGATGGAAGGTATGCGCCCTCCAAGTTTGCCCTTCACGCCCAGACACCCTTCGGTCACAATGGAAAACGTGTCAATTAGAAAGGTGTTTGCAGATGCAGTTCGATCAGGTGACAGTTATCGGTGGCGGTCTGGCGGGTTCGGAGTGCGCGATCCAGCTGGCAGATCGCGGTTTTGCCGTAAAGCTGTGCGAGATGCGCCCCCAGGTGAGCTCCCCGGCTCACCATACCGATCACCTGGCAGAGCTCGTCTGCTCCAATTCGTTTAAGTCGACCCGTCCGGATTCCGCGGCTGGTTTGCTGAAGGCCGAGCTTGAGCGCATGGGTTCAGTCCTGCTCGATTGCGCCCATTGCGCGGCTGTTCCCGCCGGCGGTGCCCTGGCGGTCGACCGCGTCAAGTTTTCCGAGCTTGTCGAGGCCGAGGTTGCCGCTCGTCCCAATATCGAGGTCGTGCACGGCGAGGTCACGCAGATTCCCGAGGGTCACGTGGTCATTGCCGCGGGCCCGCTGTGTTCACCGGCGCTGAGTGAAGAGGTTATGAAGCTCGTCGGTGGCGATGCCCTGGCATTCTTTGATGCGGCGGCGCCGATCGTCGATGCCTCCACGCTCGATATGGACGTGCTGTTCTCGCAGTCGCGCTACGAGGAGCAGGGGGGCGGCGACTATCTCAACGCTCCGCTCAATAAGGAGGAGTACGAGGCCTTTATCGAGGCGCTTACCACGGCCGACCGCGTGGTGCTCAAAGACTTTGAGGGCGGCGATCTGTTCCAGGCCTGCCAGCCTGCCGAGGAGGTTGCGCGCACCGGCAAGGACGCCATTCGCTTTGGCGCCATGAAGCCCGTCGGCCTCACCGACCCGCGTACCGGACGTCGCCCTTGGGCGGCGATTCAGCTGCGTGCCGAGAACAAGGAGAAGACCGCCTATAACCTGGTGGGCTTCCAGACCAACCTGACCTTTGGCGAGCAGAAGCGCGTCTTCCATATGGTGCCGGGCCTGGAGAACGCTGAGTTCTTCCGCTACGGTGTCATGCACCGCAATACCTTTGTCGACGCCCCGCACGTGCTCGATGGCACCTTTGCCGTGCCCGGTACCGGCGTGCGCCTGGCCGGTCAGATCACCGGCACCGAGGGGTACATGGAAGCCGTGGCGACCGGTCTGCTCGCGGCGCTCAACACCTATGCAGAGGCTATCGGCGCCGATTCCGTCGAGTTGCCCCGCGTGGGCGCCCTGGGTGCGCTCGTGGGCTATGCGACCGATCCTGCCACCGTGGGCTATCAGCCCATGCATGTCAACTTTGGCCTGGTGCCGCCACTCGAGGATGGTAAGCGCCGCAGCAAGCGCGACCGCTACCAGGCCTATGCGGACCGTGCGCTCGAGGCCCTTGACGCCTATCTGGCCACTCGCCCCGATCTGTTTGGAGGCGACCGGTCATAGCCTTTGACCTGTACGACACCGTCGACTCGTTTATCGCCTATATCGCACGCGTCGAGGGACTTTCTCCCAACACGGTGACGGCCTATGGCTCGAGGCTGGAGCGCTTTGCTGCGTGGTGCGAACGCGAGGGCATCGACGCTCGCGCCGCCGACGTACGGACCGTTCGTTCCTATTTGGCCGAGCTGTCGCGTGGCCAGGTGGCGGCTCGGACCCTTGCGGCACACCTGTCTGCCATTCGCTCACTCTATCGGTGGATGGCTGTCGAGGGGATTGTCGAGGGCGATGCGGTCTCGGCGATCGCATCGCCCAAGCTGCCGCGCGACCTGCCGGGCGTCCTTACGACTCAACAGGTGGAGGCACTCCTCAAAGCCCCCGATACCTCAACACCCGCGGGACTGCGCGATGCGGCGATGCTCGAGTTGCTCTATGCCTCGGGTGCCCGCATCTCAGAGCTTGCGGCGCTCAATGTGGAATCCATCTCATGGTCCGAGCGCACGCTGCGCCTGTGGGGCAAGGGGAGCAAAGAACGTATCGTCCCCCTGTATCGTCGTGCGCTCGAGGTGACTCGTTTCTATATTGAGGAGGGGAGGCCGGTGTTGCTCGCTCAGGCAAAGCGCCGTGACCCCGCCACCGGGCCGCATCCGCTGCTTATATCGGCGCGCGGCAATCGCATGAGCGCCGCCATGCTCCGGCGGCGGTTCCATACGCTGGCGACGCTCGCCGGCATTCCGGCCGACATCGCCCCGCATGCGATGCGCCATACCTTTGCGACCGACTTGCTCGAGGGCGGTGCGGACCTGCGCTCGGTCCAAGAGCTGCTGGGTCATGCGAGCCTGTCCACGACGCAGATCTACACGCATCTCACACCCGATCGGCTTAAGCGGGCTGTGGCTCAAGCCCATCCCCGCGGCGAATAGTTGCTGGGACGTCCCGCGCCGCACTCAGGTGTGTGGTTTTGATTGCGGGTTGGCAGGAAGAAGCATTCCTGCTATCATTCATCGGGTTGCTTCACGGCAACATGTTTTTATCACGCACGCGCGGCTACTTCATACCGTGGTGCCCGGGCTTTGGTAGCACATGTCCGGGTTGGTTTTGGAGGATGACCCCGCGCGGAGGCAAACCACAGGAGGTTTAACATGGCTACCAAGATTAATATCCGCACCCTGCTCGAGGCCGGCTGCCACTTCGGTCACCAGACCCGTCGCTGGAACCCCAAGATGAAGCCGTTCATCTTCGGTGAGCGCAACGGCATCTATATCCTTGACCTCAAGCAGACCATCCTCGACGCCGACCAGGCCTACACCTTCGTCAAGAACGTCGCCAAGGGTGGCAACGTGCTGTTCGTCGGCACCAAGAAGCAGGCTCAGGAGGCCGTCAAGAACGCTGCTGAGCGCGCCAACATGCCTTACATCAACCAGCGTTGGCTCGGCGGTATGCTGACCAACTTCGTCACCATCCGCTCCCGCATCAACCGCATGGAGGAGCTCGAGGCTATGGTCGAGGACGGCCGCATGGCAGTGCTCCCCAAGAAGGAGCAGGCTGTTCTCGGCAAGGAGCTCACTAAGCTCCAGACCAACCTCGGTGGCGCCCGCGACATGAAGGGTCTGCCCCAGGCTCTCTTCGTCATCGACACCAAGCGCGAGGAGAACGCCATCAAGGAGGCCCAGCGCCTGAACATCCCCGTCGTCGCCCTGATCGACACCAACTCCGATCCCGACGAGGTCGAGTACGGCATCCCCTGCAACGATGACGCTATCTCCGCTGTCACCCTTATGTGCGAGCTCATGGCTGACGCCTGCCTCGCTGGCTCCGGCAAGGAGCAGGTCTCCGAGGCCGAGATGGCCGCTGAGCCCAAGGCCGAGTAAATCAGTCTTAGTTAATTCTTTTTCATCTCTTTGAAAGGAACCACAATGGCCCAGATTACCGCCGCTATGGTTAAGCAGCTCCGCGAGATGACCGACTCCCCGATGATGGAGTGCAAGAAGGCTCTCGTCGAGGCTGACGGCGACATGGACGCCGCTGTCGACGTTCTGCGTAAGAACGGCCTTGCCAAGGCTGCCAAGAAGGCTGGCCGTGAGACCAACGAGGGCGCTGTCGCCGCGTTCGTCTCCGAGGATGGCAAGACCGGCGCTCTGCTCGAGCTCTCCTGCGAGACCGACTTCGTTGGCTCCAACGCCAAGTTCACCGGCTTTGCTTCCAAGGTCGCTGAGGTTGTCGCTACCACCGAGCCTGCTGACGTCGACGCTCTGCTCGAGAAGCCGATGGGCGAGGAGACCGTTTCCTCCGAGCTCACCGAGATGATTCACATCATGGGCGAGAACATGAAGATCTCCCGCTTCGCTGCTCGCAAGGCTGAGAACGGCGCGCTCGCTTCTTACATCCACATGGGTGGTAAGATCGGCGTCCTCGTCGAGTTCGCCTTCGAGAAGGCTGAGACCGCTCAGGCTGAGTCCTTCAAGACCTTCGCTCACGACGTTGCCCTTCAGGTTGCCGCCGTCGCCCCGATCTGTGCTACCCGCGATCAGGTTCCGGCCGAGACCGTCGAGCACGAGAAGCAGATCTACATGGCTCAGGCTGCCGAGTCCGGTAAGCCCGAGGCTATCCAGGAGAAGATGGCTGTCGGCCGTCTGGAGAAGTTCTACAAGCAGTCCGTGCTCACCGAGCAGGAGTTCATCAAGGACAGCTCCCTCACCATCAAGAAGTACGCTGAGCAGGTCTCCAAGGAGCTCGGCGACACCATTACCGTCGTTGCCTTTGACCGTCTGGTTCGTGGCGAGTAAATAAGCTCTTGTAGCTGGTAATGAGCAGGCTGTGGGTTTTACTCACAGCCTGCTTTTTCATGGCTCTTCTTAGAGCCTTTGATAGAATGTTGAGAGTTCAATCTAAAGGAGGATCGCTTTGTCCGACATCCGATATAAACGCGTGCTTCTTAAGCTTTCTGGCGAAGCACTGATGGGCGACGGCCAGTATGGCATCGACCCCAAGGTTACCGACCATCTTGCCAAACAGGTCAAGGAGCTGCTCGCCGTTGGCCATGAGGTCGGCGTCGTTGTCGGCGGCGGCAATATTTTCCGCGGCATGGCCGGCGCTGCCGGTGGCATGGAGCGTGCTCAGGCCGACTACATGGGCATGCTGGCAACCGTTATGAACGCGCTCGCCCTGCAGGATGCCTTCGAGCACAACGATGTTCCCTGCCGCGTTATGAGCGCTATCCAGATGAACGAGATCTGCGAGCCCTATATTCGCCGTCGCGCCATCAACCACCTTTCCAAGGGCAACGTCGTTATCTTTGCCGCCGGTTCGGGCAATCCGTACTTTACGACCGACACCGCCGCGGCTCTTCGTGCGTGCGAGATCGGCGCCGAGATTCTGATTAAAGCCACCAAGGTTGACGGCATCTACGACAAGGATCCCGTCAAGTGCGCCGACGCCGTCCGTTTTGACAAGATTACCTATCACGAGGTGCTCGTCCGCGGTCTGCAGGTTATGGATTCCACGGCTACGGCACTGTGCCAGGACAACCGTATGCCGATTTTGGTCCTCAACATCGATGGCGAGGACACCGTCAAGCGCGCGCTCGCGGGTGAGCCCGTCGGCACGCTCGTCTATCAGGAGGATTAAGCATGGCAGAGAACATCACCGCCCATATGGACAAGTCGCTCGAGTCCCTCAAGCATAACTTCTCCAAGGTCCGTACCGGCCGCGCCAATGCCAACATTCTGTCCGACATCACCGTCGATTATTACGGTGTTCCCACGCCGGTCACGCAGGTTGCCGCCGTCAAGACCCCCGAGGCCCACATGCTGCTCATCGAGCCGTGGGACAAGGCACTCATCAACGCTATCGTCAAGGCCATCGGCGCTTCCGATCTGGGTATTACCCCCAACTCCGATGGCACCGTCGTTCGTCTGCCGTTCCCGGCTCCCACCGAGGAGCGCCGTCGCGAGCTCGTCAAGGAGTGCCGCGAGTACGCCGAGCAGGCCAAGGTGTCTATCCGTAACATCCGTCGCGACTTCAACAACAAGCTTGAGCGCGATGAGGAGCTCACCGAGGACGATGTCCGTCGCGAGCAGGCCAAGGTCCAGAAGCACACCGATGAGTATGTCGCCAAGGTCGAGGAGCTTCTGAAGGAAAAAGAAGCCGAGGTCATGGAGATCTAAGGTGCAATACGACGAGCATAAACTGGTCGAGTACTTTGCCGACGCCCCTGCGGGCGTCGGTTTTTCCGACCTTGACCTCAATAACATTCCGCACCATATCTCGTGCATCATGGACGGCAATGGTCGTTGGGCCACATCGCGCGGTCTTGCACGCACCGAGGGCCACAAGGCGGGTATCGTCTCACTTCGTGAGATTATTACCGCCTGCGTGCGTCTGGGCGTCGACGTGCTTTCGGCCTATGCGTTTTCTACCGAAAACTGGAACCGCCCGCAGCATGAGGTCAACGTCTTGATGCACCTGTTTGCCAAGACGTTTATCGACGAGCTGCCGCTTCTGAAGCGCGAAAACGTGCGCGTTGTCTTTTTGGGTGACATTTCCGCGCTGCCCAAGAAGACCCGCGACGTTTTTGAACGCGGTCTTGCCGAGTGCGCCAATCACACCGGCATGACGCTGGCGCTTGCCGTCAACTACGGCGCGCGTGCCGAGATTACCCGCGCTGTCCGTCAGATCGCACTCGACGCTGCCGCCGGTAAGATCGATCCTGGCTCAATTGATGACGACATGGTGGCTTCCCACCTCTATACCGCTGGCCTTCCCGATCCTGAGCTTGTGATTCGCACTTCTGGTGAGCTGCGCCTTTCGAACTATCTGCTGTGGCAGGTGGCTTATTCCGAATTCTACGTCACCGATACCTATTGGCCCGACTTTGATCGTTGGGGCCTTGTCGACGCCATTTTGGCCTATCAGGGCCGTGACCGTAGGTTTGGTGGTCTGAGCAAGACCGAGGAGGCTTAATCGTGTCCGATCGTCCCAAGGCAATTGCTCCCAAGACATCTGAGCGCAAGGCTGTCGCTGCGGGAGCGCCCGCAGCGAAGAATGGCACCGGTTCGTGGCTTGCCGGCTTTATCACCCGTGCCGCCGCCGGTATCGTCTATGCCGTTGTCTTTATCCTGTGCCTGGTTTTGGGTATTGTGCCCACGGCCATCTTTGTTTCCGTCATGAGCGGTCTGTGCTGCTATGAGTTTTTCCGTATGACAAGGCTCGATGGCAAGATGGCTAACGAGCGCATGGGTATCGCTGCCGCCGTGCTCTTTCCGCTGTCGGCGTTGGGCGACTCGCTGCTGCTGAATGCCCTGCTTTTTGCCCTGATGCTCGCTGTGGGCATTTGGTATGTCTGGTCGCCGCGTACCCGCATATCCGATGTTGCCGTGACACTCATGGGTCCCATCTACACCGGTTTTATGCTGTCGGCTATCGTGCTGCTGCGCGATGCCGTGCCCGGTTTTGCCGGCGCCCTGCTTTCGGTGGGTGTTTGCGCGTCTCTCTGGGTCTCCGATTCGTTTGCCTATATCGTGGGTAGCCGTATCGGCAAACACAAGATGGTTCCCAAGATCTCTCCCAAAAAGAGCTGGGAGGGGTTTGTTGGCGGCATCCTGGGCTCGGTTTTGATTTGGCTCATCCTGTGGGCGACGCATTTCTTCAAGCTCAGCCTGCCCTATGCGCTGCTGTGCGGCGTGGTCGTGTCCATTCTGGGCGTTATCGGCGACCTTATCGAGTCGCGCATCAAGCGCGGTGTGGGCGTCAAGGATTCCGGCAACCTTATCCCGGGCCACGGCGGCATGCTCGATCGTAGCGATTCGCTTATCTTCGGCTGCATCACCGCGCGGCTGATGCTGATGATCGGAGGCGTGCTGTAATGTCATTCCAGACGACGTATGGCCCCGATGGACGCCTCCGTGTTGCCATCCTGGGTTGTACGGGCTCCATCGGCACCCAGGCGCTCGATGTGTGCCGCCAGCATGCCGATCGCCTGCAGGTGACGGCGCTGTCCGTTAACTCCAGTACCTCCGAGCTTGTTGCCGCTGCCCGCGAGTTCTCGGTTTCGGCGGTTGCCGTGGCCGATGTCGCTCATGGCGATGACGCCGTGCTGCAGGAGTTGCCCGAGGGAACGAAGCTCGGCGTTGGCGCGCAGGCGGTTTGCGAGCTCGCGCGTCGCGACGATGTCGACTGCGTACTCGTCGCTATTGTGGGTGCCGCCGGTCTCGAGGCGAGCCATGCGGCCTTGACCTCAAATAAGCGCCTTGCCCTTGCCAACAAGGAGTCCCTCGTCGTCGGTGGCGACTTGCTTATGCCGTTGGCGCAACCGGGCCAGCTTATTCCAGTCGACTCTGAGCACTCCGCCATCTTCCAGTGCTATCTGGGGGAGAACCCACGCGAGGCTCATTGTATTTGGCTCACCTGCTCGGGCGGTCCGTTTTTTGGCCGCACGCGCGACGAGCTCGACCGCGTGACGCGTGCCGATGCCCTCGCACATCCCACGTGGGCCATGGGCGCCAAGATCACCATCGACTCCGCCACCCTCATGAACAAGGGCCTGGAGCGCATTGAGGCCATGCATCTGTTTAACTGCGACCTCGATTTCATTAACGTGGTCGTGCAGCGTCAGTCCAAGATTCACTCTATGGTCGAGTTCTCCGACGGCTCCGTGATGGCGCATCTCGGTGCTTCCGACATGCGTATTCCCATCCAGTTCGCGTTCTCGTATCCCGAGCGTTGGGATACTCCGGCGCCTCGTATCGATTTTCGCGAGTTGGGGCAGCTCACGTTTGATGCTGCCGACATGGATACCTTCCGCTGTCTGGCACTGGCCGAGCGTGCCGGCAAGACGGGTGGCACCATGCCGTGCGTGCTCAATGCCGCCAACGAGGTCGCCGTCGATGCCTTCCTGCGCGATGGCTGCAGCTTTACCGATATCGATCGCATTGTGGAATCCTGCATGGATGCCCACGATGTGCAGGCGGTCGATTCGTTTGAGCAACTTCACGATATCGATGCGTGGGCGCGTGAAAAGGCTGCGCAGGTACTCGTCGCAACCCGTTCCTAACCCATAAGGATTGCTTTTTCGTTTTATGGATACTGTTCTGAGCGTTCTTTCATCGGTCTTTTGGGGCCTGCTGATGCTTTCCGTCCTCGTGTTTTTGCACGAGGGTGGCCACTTTTTGGCGGCGCGTGCCTGCGGCGTCCGTGTGACCGAGTTCTTTTTGGGCCTGCCGTGCCGCTTTGACATCCATTACACGTCGCGTCGCATTGGAACCAAGTTTGGCGTGACCCCGCTGCTGCTGGGTGGCTACGCTGCCATCTGCGGTATGGATCCGACCGATGTCTCGTGCGCCGATCGCGTGCTCGCGGCTATCTACCGTCATGGTCGCGTGACCGTGGCCGACCTTGCTGTCGAGCTCGAGCTTTCCGAGGAGGATGTGCTCGAGGCTTGTGCTCTGTTGCTGGGCTGGGGCTCCATCGCACCTTGGTATGAGGAAGGGGAGAAGCCCTCACCGAGCTACTATCCCACTAAGTATCAGACACTGCCTCGAGACGCTGCGGGTTACACCACCTTTGACGGCCGCCGGTTCGATCGAGAGCATGCGACTGCCGAGGGCGATGTGTGGGAGCTGCCGTGCGGCGAGGCTGATTTCTTGGCGCAAGAGCGCTCGCACACTTATCTTGGCCAGGGCTTTCTCAAGCGCGCCTTTATGCTGCTCGCGGGCATTCTCGTCAATATCCTGACGGGTTTTTTGCTCCTTATGAGCATCTATTCCATTACGGGTGTCACCGTGCCGATGGATACCAACGTGATCGGTCAGGTTGACGAGGGGTCTATTGCCGCCAAGGCGGGTATCGAGGGCGGCGACGCGATCCTTTCGGTTGACGGAGTATCGTGCTCTACCTGGATGGACGTTTACGATGCCATCGGCAAGGCTGCCGGTAAGGACGATATCGCCATCGAGTACGAGCGTGACGGCAAGCAGCATTCGACCACGGTTGCGCTCAAAGAGGATGAGCGCCTAGGTGTGTATGCCTCTACGCAGGTGGTCCGTTTAGACCTCATCACGTCGGCTCGCCTGTCTTTCTCCTATGTCGTGCAGACAGCGGAGGGCGTGATGCGCCTACTCCAGCCGCAGCATACGATGGAGATTCTCGACCAGTCCTCGTCGATCGTGGGTATTAGCGTTATGTCCTCACAGGCTGCTGCTGCCGGCCCTGCCACGTTCCTTTCGTTTGCCGCCCTCATTTCGTTCTCGCTTGGCTTTATGAACCTGCTGCCCATCCCACCACTCGATGGCGGCAAGCTGGTCATCGAGATCATTCAAAAGATTGCGGACCGCGAGCTTCCGCTCAAGGTCCAGACGATTGTGAGCTATGTGGGCATCGCGCTCTTTGCGCTGCTGTTTGTCTATATGCTTCGTTCCGACATCCTTCGATTTATTCTGTAGGGGAGTGTTTGGATTGTCTTTATCCCATCCTTTGCCGCGCGAGTTGACGCGCCCCGTGCATGTGGGCGGTGTGCAGATCGGTGGCGGCGCGCCGGTGGTGGTCCAATCCATGACCTGCACCGATACCGCTGATGCCCAGGCAACGCTTGCGCAAGTGTGCGCGTTGGCGCAGGCTGGCTGCGATATCGTGCGTGTGAGCGTGCCCACCGAGGCCGCGCTTGAGGGTTTCCGCACCATCTGTGCCGAGTCTCCGGTGCCAATCGTTGCCGATATCCACTTTAACCACAAGCTGGCCATTGGCGCTGTGGAGGCCGGTGCCGCCAAGCTCCGCATCAATCCCGGTAATATCGGCGATTGGGCCAAGGTCGATGCTGTCATCGATGCCGCGGGTGCTGCGGGCTGCGCAATTCGCATCGGTGTCAACGCTGGTTCGCTTGAGCAGGATATCGCCGAGCGCGAAGACCTCACGCAGCCCGAAAAGCTCGTGATGTCGAGCGAGCGCTTCGTCAAGCACTTTGAGGACCGCGGCTTTACGAACATTGTGCTTTCGGCCAAGGCCCATAGCGTGCAAACGACGCTCGATACCTATCGAGCCCTGTCGCGTGAGATTCCCCACGTTCCGCTTCACCTGGGCGTAACCGAGGCGGGTACCAAGCTTCAGGGCACCATTAAGAGCTCGGTGGGCCTTGGTATTCTGCTGTCTGAGGGTATCGGTGACACCATGCGCGTCTCTCTCACGGCCGATCCGGTTGAGGAGCCGCCGGTCGCCGGGGGAATTTTGCAGTCGCTGGGCCTGCGTCGTCGTGGTCCCGAGATTGTCTCGTGCCCCACGTGCGCCCGCTGCCAGGTTAACCTCATTCCCATCGCCGAGGAGGTCACCGAGCGGCTTAAGAACTACTCCGCGCCGCTTTCGATCGCCGTTATGGGATGCGCGGTCAATGGCCCCGGCGAGGCTTCTGATGCCGACCTGGGCGTTGCTTGCGGACGTGGTCAGGCCTTGCTCTTTTCGCATGGCCAGATCATTGGTAAAGTAGCTGAGGACCAAATTGTCGACGCGCTTATGGCAGAGGTCGACAAGCTTATTGAGGAGAAATAAATGACCCGAGCAATGTATATGTCTAAGCTCTATGCGCCGACGCTTAAAGAGGATCCGGCGGACGCTGAGCTCGCCAGTCACCGCCTGCTGCTCCGTGCCGGCATGATCCGCAAGGAGGCCGCCGGCCTGTATTCCTACCTGCCGCTTGCCTGGCGCTCGATCCGTAAGATCGAGAACATCGTGCGCGACGAGATGGACGCTGCCGGCGCCCAGGAGCTTATGATGCCTATCATGGTCGACGCCGAGTTGTGGCGCGAGTCCGGCCGCATCGACGCCTATGGCAAGGAGCTTGTGCGCTTTGACGACCGTCATGGTCGCGAGTTCGTCCTGGGCCCCACGCACGAGGAGACCGTCACGGCCCTGGTGCGCAACGAGCTACGCTCCTATAAGCAGCTGCCCGTCAACCTGTATCACATTCAGGACAAGTTCCGCGACGAGTTCCGTCCCCGCTTTGGCCTGATGCGCGGCCGCGAGTTCATCATGAAGGACGCCTACAGCTTCTCCGCCACGCAGGAGAGCCTGCAGGAGGAGTACGACAAGATGAAGCAGGCGTACGCCAATATCTGCGAGCGCTGCTACATCAAGGCTCTGCCCGTCGTCGCCGATTCTGGCGAGATCGGTGGCGATACCTCCGTCGAGTACATGGCTTTGGCTGACGCCGGCGAGGCTTCGCTCGTCTACTGCGACGATTGCGGCTTCGCTGCCGATGACGAGGCTGCAAGCACCAAGGTCGTCGTGACCGAGGGTCCTGGTGACGGTACGCTCACCAAGGTTGAGACTCCGGGCATGGGCACCATTGAGGCTGTTGCTAAGTTCTTTGGGTTCCCCGAGAACGGCACGCGCAAGTCGCTGGCACTCATCGACGCCGAGGGCAAGCCGGTCGTGGCCATTGTTCCGGGCGATCACGAGCTCAACGATTGCAAGGCCGAGCACGTCTTCGGCAAGGGCTATCGCATGATGACCGACGAGGAGCTTCAGGCGAACGGTCTGCACAAGGGCTTTATCGGACCGGTTAACCTGCCCGATGGCATTCGTCTGGTCTGCGACGAGAGCCTGCGCGAGTCCAAGCAGTGGGTCTGCGGTGCCAACGAGGTCGATTATCACTTTACCGGTGCCTGCCCCGAGCGCGACTTTACCGTCGATGAGTGGGCAGATCTGGTCACCGTCGTTGCCGGCGATCCCTGCCCGCACTGCGGCAAGCCGCTCTCTGCTGCCCGCGGCATCGAGGTCTCTCAGGTGTTCCAGCTGGGCACCAAGTACTCCGAGGCCATGGGTGCCACCTTTATGGACGAGGACGGCAAGGAGAAGCCGCTCATCATGGGTTGCTACGGCGTTGGTGTGTCCCGCTCGCTTGCTGCCGTCGTGGAGCAGCACAACGACGAACACGGCATCGTCTGGCCGGTCTCCGTTGCCCCGTACGAGGTCGCGGTGATTCCGCTCGATCCCAAGAAGGAGGAGTGCGCTAACGTTTGCGACCAAATCGTCGAGGGCCTGTGCGCCGAGGGTATCGAGGTTGTCGTCGATGACCGTGACGAGCGTCCCGGCTTTAAGTTTGCCGATAACGACCTCATGGGCTTCCCGTATCAGGTCGTTCTGGGTAAGCGTGGCCTCAAGAATGGTACTGTGGAGCTCAAGGACCGTGCCACGGGCGAGCGTGAGGACGTGGCGATCGACGAGGTCGTCGCCAAGGTTGCCGAGCTTGTTAAGGCGGCCCGCCGTTAATCGACGATTTCGCTTGTAGTTCGATATACGGGACGGCCCCGCATTTCTCCAGATCGGGGAGATGTGGGGCCGTCCTTTTATCTTGTGGCATCCTCGATATCTGAAAGAAAAACCCCACAGCCCATATTGAACTGCGCCCCAATTCTTGGACGGGCTAATAAGCGGCCTACGCCGCACATAGGGACTGATTCCGGAATTCCTCC
>UQTU01000011.1 GCA_900544135.1 uncultured Collinsella sp. | reverse complement strand
GATCGAGGTCGGCGCTCCCGAATTTGCCGAGTTCTAATGGCGACGGCCGGCGTGCTTTTGGATGGATCCCAAGCGCGCCGGCCGTCGTTTTCTGTTGCTGCCGTTTACTCGGCGAGCTGCTTTAGCACATCGCAGGCGATCTCGACGGCATCGTCGATGCAACCAGGGCAGCTGCGGAGCGGACCCTTATCCGATCCGACGCCCTTGAGCGTGCCGCAGACGGTCGTTGTGTTCTTCGTTTTAAAACGCTTGGCGATTTCGCGCGACAGCTTGTAGGTCTGGCCCTTGGTCTTGGGGTTTTCCATGCCGTCGCTCATTACAAAACCCATGATGGCCACGGCGCCCGAGATGGCGCCGCAGGTTTCGGTCATGCCGCCCATGCCGGCGCCAAAGCCCTCGGTGAGGGTAAAGGCGACCTGGGGGTCGAGTCCGACGGCAGGTGCGAGCGTGCAGGCGACGGCCTGGGCGCAGTTGAAGCCGCGGGCATGGTATTCGGCAGCCTGAGCCTGACAGGCGGTGATGTCGAGCTGGGCCGTATCGATTTGCTTCATCGTTGTCTCCTTAGTCACGGTGTGCCCGCCTATGGTACCCATGACGGTGCGTGTAATCATCGAGAGCTTCATGGATGCCTCATTTTTATCTATCGAGCAAATGCCCAAGGCTTGAGATAAATACCCCTGATCAATTTGTCCCATAACCTACCTTGGGGATGGGTTGAGAGGGGTGCAGGGTAGCGGTATCGTGAACCGAATAAAAACAAAACCCAAGTAAGGGAGTTGGATATGAGCGAGCAGACCATCGGTACGACATGTGTTCAGGGCGGGTATCACCCGGGAGATGCGGAGCCGCGCCAGGTGCCCATCTACCAGTCCACCACGTGGAAGTACGACACGTCCGAGCACATGGGCAAGCTGTTTGACCTGGAGGAGTCGGGCTATTTCTACAGCCGTCTGCAGAATCCCACGTGCGATTTGGTTGCCGCCAAGATCTGCGAGATGGAGGGCGGCACCGCAGCGATGCTCACGAGCTCGGGCATGGCCGCGAACTTCCTCGCGATCTTTAACGTTGCCGGCGCCGGCGATCACGTGGTCGCGAGCTCCGCCATCTACGGCGGTACCTACAACCTGTTGGCTCACACCATGGGTCGTATGGGCTTGACCTGCACGTTCGTTGCCCCCGACTGCACCGACGAGGAGCTCGAGGCAGCCTTCCAGCCCAACACCAAGCTTGTCTTTGGCGAGACGATTGCTAACCCCGCCCTTGCCGTGCTCGATATTGAGCGCTTTGCCAAGGCCGCGCACGACCACGGCGTACCGCTGATGGTCGACAACACCTTCCCGACGCCCGTGATGTGCCGTCCCTTTGAGTGGGGCGCCGACATCGTCACGCACTCCACCACTAAGTACATGGATGGCCATGCGGCCTACCTGGGTGGCGTGATCGTCGACCATGGCCAGTTTGACTGGATGGCCCATGCGGACAAGTTCCCGGGTCTCACCACGCCTGACGAGAGCTACCACGGCGTGACCTATGCCGAGAAGTTCGGTCGCGAGGGCGCCTTTATTACCAAGGCCACTGCGCAGCTTATGCGCGACCTCGGCCCCATGCAGAACCCGCAGGCGGCGTTCTTCCTGAACAGCTCGCTCGAGAGCCTGCACGTGCGCATGCCGCGCCATTGTGAGAATGGTCTGGCGGTCGCCAAGTTCCTGCAGAGCCACCCCAAGGTACGCTTCGTGAGCTATCCGGGCCTGGAGGGCGACAAGTACTATGACATCGCTCAGAAGTACATGCCCAACGGTACCTGCGGCGTTGTGAGCTTTGGCTTTAACGGTGGTCGCGCGGCGGCCGAGACCTTTATGAAGAGTCTCAAGCTCGTCCAGATCGCCACGCACGTGGCCGACGCCCGCACTTGCTGTCTGCATCCCGCTAATGCCACGCATCGCCAGATGAACGATGAGGAGCTCATCGCCTGCGGCATCTCCGCCGACATGGTGCGCCTGTCGTGCGGCCTCGAGGACACGGCCGATCTGATTGCCGACCTTGAGCAGGCGCTCGCGCAGTGCTAGGCTAGCTCCGTACAAGGTGCCGATGCTGGCAGAAAGCTTCGGCGACCTTTTGTTCCGATTCCGTAGGCGGGACCCCAATCGCGGCTGTTTGCAGGCGATCGGGGTCCCGTTTTTGCGTTGCGCCACTCGAAAGGATGGATATGGAGAAAACCGCAGAGCAGCTGCGCCGCGAGCACATTGCCCTTGAGGGCGACACCCATGGCAAGAACAAATGGGCGATTCTGTTTACCGTGCTCATCATGACGTTTATGGCGTGTCTGGATTCGACCGTCGTGACCGTGGCGTTGCCCGTGATGCAAAAGGAGCTGGGCGTGGGCCTCGACCGCATCCAGCTGGTGAGCTCGGTGTATCTGCTTGCGACATGCGTGGCTATGCTGCCGTTTGGCCGTCTGGGCGACGTGCGCGGCAAGGTGGGCGTATTCCAGCTGGGCGTCATCGTCTTTACGGTCGGCTCGCTGCTGTGCGGCCTTTCGGCCTCGCTCGAAGTTCTTATCCTGGCACGCATCGTTCAGGGCGTCGGTTGCGCGGCGGCCATGGCTAACAACATGGGTATCATCACCGAGTCGTTTCCGGCGCGCGAGCGCGGTCGTGCTATGGGTATCCTCGCGACCTTTGTGGCCCTCGGCATGATGTGCGGCCCCGTGCTGGGCGGCATGCTGGTGGCAAGCTTTCCCTGGGAGAGCATCTTCCTCATCAACCTGCCCATTGGCGTCATCTCGTTTATCGTGGGGCTTTACACACTGCCGCATGTTAAGCCGGAGGCCGGCGAGCGCCCCATGTCGCTGGCGGAGGCCGCGCGTCGCTGCTTTGCGAGTTCGGCTTTTACGATTAACTTGGCATGCATGCTTATCGTGTTCATCGGCATCGGTGCATCTGAGTTTGTGCTGCCGTTCTATTTCCAGGATGCCCATGGCTTTAGCTCCGATATTTCCGGACTGCTCTTTTTGGCGCTGCCGATGGTGAATGCCTTTATCGGCCCGCTTTCTGGAACGGTTTCGGACCGTGTTGGCTGCGAGGGTCCCACGGCGGTCGGCCTGGGTGTGTACGTATGCGGTCTCTTTGCGGTAAGCACGCTCAACGAGCATTCCTCCATCCCTGTGATCGTGTGCTGTGTCGCGTTTATGTCGTGCGGCACGTCGATTTTCCAGAGCCCCAACAACTCGCTGTACATGGGCTCGGCTCCGCGCGAAGCGCTCGGTTTTGCTGGCAGCTTGGGCAGTTTGGCGCGCTACGCCGGCATGGCACTCGGTATTACGGTGGCGTCGAATATCCTGTATGGGCAGATGAGCGTGGCGATGGGCGAGGCCGTGACCAGTTTCGTTGCAGGCCGTCCGGATGTGTTCTTATTCGGCTTTCGCTCGGTGTTCTACGTGCTCATGGCTGTGGCCGCTGTGGGCTTTGCGCTCGCCATGGTGCGTTTGGTGAAGATGCGCGCCCGCCATTAGCGTGTTGGGAGGCTGTCTGCCACGATTCGCGCCGTCCCAAAAAGACTGGTTTGTGGTGCGATGTGGCTTGTGGGACGGGCGGGGGTCGGTCCGTGGTAGACTATCGAACAACGTTTATTAATCGCGCGGTATCGTTGCCGCGAGAAGGGGTTGCGCCATGCAGGAGCTTGAGGATCGTATTCGCCATGACGGCATCGTAAAGGCCGGTAACGTCCTTAAGGTTGATGCCTTCCTCAACCACCAGTGCGACGTTGAGCTGTTCGATCACATGGGCGCTGAGTGGGCCCGTCTGTTCGAGGGTGTCGAGATCAACAAGATCCTGACGATCGAGGCTTCGGGCATTGGCATGGCTTGCATTGCGGCCCAGCATTTTGGTGGCGTGCCGGTGGTCTTTGCCAAGAAGGCACAGTCCATCAACCTCGACGGCGAGCAGTATGCCACGACCATCTACTCCTTTACCAAGCAGAAGGAGTACCCGGTTATCGTTGGCAAGCGCTTCCTGTCCGAGGGCGACAAGGTCCTGATTATCGACGACTTCCTGGCCAACGGCTGCGCGCTCGAGGGTCTTATCAAGATCTGTGAGGCTGCGGGTGCCGAGGTATCTGGTATTGGCATTGCGGTGGAGAAGGGCTTCCAAGGCGGTGGCGATAAGCTCCGCAAGCGCGGCTTCCGCGTTGAGAGCCTGGCCCGTATCGCCGATATGGACTGCGAGAACGGCGAGATCACCTTCGCCTAGGCTCGCAACACAAGCGATTGGTATGCGATGTGACAAAGGGACTGTCCCTTTGTCACATTTTTTGTATGAGGGGAGGTGTTGATATGGATGAGAACAAGATGGGATGGAGCGAGTATGCACGCTATGCCGAGATGTCGGTCGAGGAGTTGGCACGCGATTGCGAAGTGCAGGTGTTTCGCGCGACGGGTCCGGGCGGACAGGGCGTGAACACGACGGACTCGGCGGTACGCATGAAGCATGGGCCCACGGGGATTGTCGTGACGGCGCGCGAGAGCCGCAGTCAGTTTCAGAATCGTAGCTGCTGTCTGCGTAAGCTGAGGGCAGAGCTTGAGCGTCGTGGCCGTCCGCCGCGTCGACGCGTAAAGACCAAGGTGCCCCAGCGCTCTCGCCAGCGCAGGCTCAATGATAAGCACTTCAACGCCATTAAAAAGGCCAACCGTCGCAAACCGGGCAGCGACGAATGATCTCCTCATAAGTTGCGGTGAAATAGGGATTGTTTTCCGGCTTTACCTGCATAAACAGTCCCTATTTCACCGCAACTTAGGGATGGCTAGCGGGTGGGGTGCCAGACTTCGAGAGCGGCGGGAAGGACGTCGACCTCGATGCGCGAGGCGACAACGGGCTCGCCCTCGGCTTGGATGGGGTAGTCGGGCTCCTCAAAGGTGAGCTCGGCATGGCGGCAGCGGCGCATGCGAACCGGTGGCAACTTGGTATGGTGGCCGTCCTTGGCCGAAAGAAACATAGGCAGGGCAATCGCGCGAGGGACGGGGCCGCATGCGTAGCAGACGTCGAGCATGCCGTCGCAGGGGTCGGCATCGGGGCAGATGCGATAGCCCGAGCCATACGTGGGGCCCAGCTGAATCGCCATGATGATCG
This sequence comes from uncultured Collinsella sp., assembly GCA_900544135.1. GTDB lineage: Bacteria > Actinomycetota > Coriobacteriia > Coriobacteriales > Coriobacteriaceae > Collinsella. Next base: position 66,147 of record UQTU01000011.1, on the reverse strand, counting down.
CCCTTACGCGCTCGGCGGGCGCCCCGTCAAAGCTGACTGTCATGGGGTAGTTGCGGTAGCGCAGACCAAACTGCTCCAGACCCGAGAGGGTGTAGAGCGGAGCGCCAGCGAGGCCCGTCTTTTTGCGCAGCTCGGTGGTGCCCAGGCCGATGGCGGCATCGATGCCGACCGAAAGCGTTTGGTCGTAGTACTCAACGGTAGCCTCGCCGCTGCCGTTTGCGGGGTTCCATGAGCGAATGCGTCCGATATCCTGGCGCTGCAGCTCACAGGTGAGCAGCGCGCCAAAATCCTTGCCGGAGAAATCTTCGATGCCGAGCGTCTGGGCAAAATCGTTGCCGGAGCCCACGGGCAGGGCGGCAAGAGCGGGGCGGGCGTTCTCCTTTTGCGTCATAAGCCCGTTGACGACCTCGTGGATCACGCCGTCGCCGCCGAGTGCGATAACGGTACGATAGCCCTGAGCCTGCGCGGCAAGCTCCTTGGCATGTCCCATGCGCTCAGTCAGCACCAGGTCAAACTGGGATGAGCGCGCGGTCATGTCCAAAAAGCGCTGCAGGCGCTCAGCGACCTCGCGCGCCGCACCCGACTGGGCGGCAGGGTTGGCGATTATGAGCGCGCGACCAAAATCAGTTGCGTGCATGGAGCGACTCCTGGCGTATGACGTGACGGTGCGGTCGCGCTCAGGTCGAATTGCCCCCGATTGTGGCTGCACGGCGAATACTAACGTCTACTCTATCAGGTCGTTGTGGCGCTCGATAGCATCCGCTACCGTACCGCCCTCATCCACAATAAGCGAACGGCGTTTAGGCGAGACAATGCGCTGCGCGGGATATACGCCGCGGTGGCCGCCGACAAGATAGCTGATAAACGCCACGATCACGAAGAAGCCGGCTGCCGTGCCGTGGAACAGGTCGATGGCCATCATACAGGTGGTGATGGGCACGTTAAGGCCGGCGCAGAAAACACCGAGCATGCCCAGCGCCGCCAGAAAGCTGGGGTCGATACCGACGAGGCAACCGATCCAGCCGCCGAGCGCCGCACCGATGCCAAACAGGGGCGTGACCTCGCCGCCTTGGAAGCCCGCACCCAGGGTAAGCGCCGTCACCACGAGCTTGATGGCTGCGTCCGCCAGGGTCGTGTTACCGGCGAACCCGGCGCCCGAGAGCCAGGTGGCAAGGCCGGCATACTTCCAGGCGTCGAGCATCGCGTATGCCGCGAGCACCACGAGCGCGCCCACGAGTGCGCGAGCAAGGTAGTTGGTGATAAAGCGACCGTACAGGCTTTTGACGGTTCGAACCGACCAGGCAAAGAGGCGTGCCGTCAGACCGAAGATAATGGCGCTGATAACAACGATGGCAACCGTCCGTGGTGTCATGTTGGGAACGCTGGCGATGACATTCGCTTCGTACTCGGTACCCAGGGCGAGTGATGTAAAGTAGCCGGTAAACGAGGCGACCAGACAGTAGATGCCCGCGGTGTAGTCGATCTTGCCGATAAAACACATCTCCATGCCAAAGAACGCGCCGGCAAGGGGCGAACCGAATACGGCGCCAAAGGCCGACGAGATGCCGGCGAGCATGAGGTCGTGGTGGTCATGCTTTTTGAGGTGGGCGAGGCTCGAGATGTTGCTGGCGATGGTGCCGCCAATCTGCACCGCGGCTCCCTCGCGACCGGCCGATCCGCCCGTTAGGTGCGTGAGCGTGGAGCAGATGAAGGTGAGGACGGCCATGCGCATATGGATGAGACGTGTGCCCAGAGCGGAGTCGATGACCAGGTTGTTGCCTCGTTTGGCGGCAAGGCCGTGGTTTTTGTACACCCATGCGGTGGCCATGCCCACAACGGGAAGCAGCGCGTAAATCCATGCATGGTGCTCGCGATAGTCGGTCGCGATATTCAGCGAGGCCAAAAACGCCCAAGCGGCAACGCCCATGGCGAGCGAGACGATGACGACGAGTGCGAGCAACTTGGCGCTTGCGAGTAGGTTGCGGACATTGCGGCGCGTGTCGGCAGCTAAGAGATGCTCGGAGCGGGTGATCTGATGCCTGCCTGCCATGATGACGTCGTTCAGGGAGAAAAAGCCGCCGTCGTCGAGCGGCTGGGAATGATCCTGCGCCTCGTTTGCGCTTTCGGGTTTGTCGGTAAAAGCCATACGTTCCTCTTTTTGGTTGCAACACGAGCATTATAAAACGCGGTAAACGCGACGAGCCGGTGGGTTGGTTTCCATTCTGTTTCGCGGCTTGCGGCCGACAGGTGTATTTGCGGGTACAGGCCAAGTCGCGGTCGCGCGTCGGGGATTATACTTAGACAAGCATAAAGAATCGGCGCCCCGTTGTGCGCCGTGGCATTAAGAGGTGCATATGGCAGAGAAGCTCATTCCGCTGGAGGACGCGCAGTCGATTGTTCTGTCGCACGTTGCTCCGACCGATCTCGTCGAGATTCCCGTGTGGCAGGCCACCGGTCTTCCCTTGGCCGAGGACGCGGTGGCCGATATCGATATCTCGCCGTTTGCCAACAGCGCTATGGACGGATATGCCGTGCGCTCGGCGGACTTGGCGCAGACGTCTGGCGAGGCGCCGGTGACGCTCGACGTTATCGGACATGAGGCCGCGGGCCATGTGTTTGAGGGCACAATCGGAGTGGGCGAGACGGTCCGCATCATGACAGGCGCGCCGGTGCCCGAGGGTGCCGATGCCGTAGTGAAATACGAGATCGTCGACGTGCTCGATGGCGACGGCAACGAGGGCTCGCACGTGAGCTTCTCGGCGCCTGCTAAAGTGGGGGAGAACGTTCGCTCTGCTGCCGAGGAGGCCCATGCCGGCGATGTTGTGATGCGCGCCGGCGAGGTCGTGGCTCCGGCGGGCGCGGGTCTGCTGGCGAGCGCCGGATACGCGAGCGTGAAGGTGCACGCTGCCCCACGTGTGGGCATCATCTCGCTGGGCACGGAGCTGGTCGCACCGAGTAAGGTACCGGCGCGCGGGCAGATTCGCGACTCCAACTCGTCGGCGTTGATGGCCGAAGCACTCGATGCCGGCGCCGAGCCCGTGTTCTACGGCATTGCACCCGATGATGAGCAGGCGATTGCCGAGCTGGTGCATCGCGCCGTGCAGGAGTGCGATTTTGTCATTACGAGCGGTGGCGCCTCGGCTGGCGACTACGACTATGTGACGGCGCTCGTCCGGCGCGAGGGCGTGGTGCTGTTTGACCGCATCTCGATGCGTCCGGGCAAGGCCATCACGTTTGGCTTGCTCGGGGGCAAGCCCTACCTAGGGCTTTCAGGCAATCCGGCTGCGGCGTATGTAGGCTTTGAGATGCTCGCCCGTCCGGCGATTCGCAAGATGCGCGGCTTTGCCGAGGGCGTGCGTCCCGTGCAGCAGGCGACGCTCACGCACGGCGTGAAAAAGCGCCAGGACCGACGCTTCTTCGATCGCGCCACGGTTTTGCGCGACCCCGAGACCGGTGAGCTGTTGGTGACCGAGGCCAAGACGCAGAATTCGGCGCTGCTCGGCACGATGCAGCGGTCCAACTGCCTGCTGCGCATTGACGAAGGACCGTGCGAGCTCAAGGCGGGAGATGCCGTGGACGTTGTTCGCGTCGACCTGCCCGAGGGCGCCGTGTTGTAGGAGGAATGCTATGGAGCTGAAGATTTCGATTGTGACGTGCTCGGATACGCGCGATCTTGCCCAGGACGAGGCGGGTGCTGCGCTCGAGGAACTCATCGTGGCGCAGGGCTGGACGGTCGCCTCACATGTGGTCGTGCGCGACGACGTCAGCGAGATTGGTGATGCCATTGCGGAAGCCGCCGATGAGTGCCACGCCAATGTCGTGCTTACCTGCGGCGGCACGGGGCTTTCGATGCGCGATGTGACGCCCGAGGCGACGCGTGCCGTCTGCGAGCGCGATGTGCCGGGCATTGCAGAGGCAATCCGTGCGTACTCGATGACCAAGACGCGCCGCGCTATGCTCTCGCGTGCTATTTGCATGCAACGAGGTCATACACTTGTCGTAAACTTTCCCGGTTCCACGAAGGCCGCCCGCGAAAGCTGGGAGGCCATAGCGGACCAGCTGGAGCACGCGGCTCAGATGACAGCGGGCGGCGGACATACCAACTAAGCTATTTACCTGCGGTGGGGCGACCTTATCGGTCGCTCCGCTTTTGTTTTCCGCCGAATCGACGCCGAGGTGTACGGTAACTCGAAACTATATTCTCAGGCGAGAATAATTTCTCACTAACATTATTCGCGCAAAAGTATAATCTGATTGCAGATTAAAGCCCGCGGTGGGGTACCCGGGCACAAGGTCCGAAAGGGTTGAATATGTTCGATATGGTTTCTCGCCGCGGATTCGTCTCGCTTTCTGCTGTCGCCGCTGCCGGCCTTGGTCTTGCTGGCTGCTCGGGCAGCAAGACGTCCGAGCCGGCCGGATCCGATGCCGGTTCTGCTAAGGCATCTTCCAAGAAGGCTGTCGAGCTGCAGGTCTTTGCCGCCAACTCGCTCGAGAAGGCTCTGCCCGAGGTTCAGGAGCTCTACACAGAGCAGACCGGCACCACGTTTGCAGACACGCAGTTTAAGGCCTCCGGCGACCTTGTCGAGCAGATGCGCGCCGGTGCCGCCGTCGACGTGCTCATCACGGCCTCCAAGGGCACCATGGACGACGCCGAGGCCGCCGAGCTCGTCGACGCCGACACGCGTGAGGACATGTTCGTCAACGACCTTGTGATCATTCGCGCCGAGGGCTCCGAAACCAAGGTCGAGGCCATCGCCGACGTCGCGAATCTGGACGGCAAGATCGCCATTGGCGACGCCAAGACCGTCCCCGCCGGCAAGTACGCCAACCAGGCCCTGGCCTCCGTGGGCCTCTACACCGGCGCCGAGGGCGACGACGGCGAGTATGCGCCCGAGATCGCCGACAAGGTCGCACTGGCCGATAAGGTGGGCACCGCCGCCGCCTATGTGTCCACAGGCGACTGCGTGGCCGGTTTTGTCTACAGCTCCGATATCTTCCGTTACGACGGCATCGAGGAGGCCTTCGTGTGCCCCGAGGATTCGCACAAGCCCATCGTGTATCCGAGTGCCGTTGCAGAGAGCTCCGAGCACGCCGACGAGGCCAAGGCGTTCATCGACTTTTGTCTGACCAACAAGAAAGCTCAGAAGATTTGGGCTAAGTACGGCTTTGAGCTTTCCGCGTAGTGCGGCTTGGCGCGATAATTCCATCGTTTTGTGTTTCACTCCGTCCTTGTATTCGCTTGGAGCTTTTCGTGCTTAATAGATTCCGCATGCTTGTCGCCTGTGCTTTGACCTTCGCGCTTTGCTGTGTGCCGGGATTTGCGTTGGCTGGGGATGCTGAGGACGGGGCCCAGGTTGCTGCGACCGCTCATGGGCTTTCCTATGGGATCGAGGGTTTTGAGCGGTTGGCCAAGGGGACCGCTCGTGCCATGGAAGGCCAGCCTGAGGGCTACCGGTTTCCCGTTGACGAGGACGTGGACCTTGTGGTGGCGCCTGCTGCCGATCGCGTTGTGGTGTGGATATCGCCCAAGGCGGTCGAGAAGTTTGGATTGGATCCGCAGGACAACGAGTGCGTATCGGGTCTCAAGGCCCTCGTCTGTGAGCTCGACAGCGCAAACTGCATGGGAGGTGCGCAGCTGGGGGACGTGGATCTTCCTTGGTATGTTACGGCGGAAACAACGTTTGATGCCGGCGGGTATACCTATGGCTTTGACGAACGAGGTGCGGATGGGGACCGCTATGTGGTGATCGCATCAGCCTCGGGTGATGCCAAGAGCGGCGCGCGTTGGCTTGATAGCGCTCAAATGGTAGAAGCATCGTCTGTCGTGTTGCGGGATGAGCAGGGCCCCTTGACCTCTCTGGCCTCCTTTTTGGGCGACATCGACTACCGACCGTTTTGGGTGTCCATTAAAACGTGCGGCCTTGCCCTGCTGATCTCCTTTGCGCTGGGCCTGTTTGCCGCGTGGAAGACTATGGGTACCTCGAGTCGCATCAAGGGCCTGCTCGATTCGGTCTTTACGATTCCTATGGTGCTGCCGCCCACGGTCTGCGGCTTTTTGCTCCTCATGCTGTTTGGCCGCTCGACTGGGGTGGGCCGGTGGCTTATCGCGCACGGTATCTCGATTGTCTTTACGTGGCCGGCGGCGGTGATCTCTGCCGTGGTGGTGTCGTTTCCCCTGGTCTACCGTACGGCGCTCGGTGCCTTTGAGAGCCTCGACACGCAGATGCTCGATGCGGCGCGCACGCTTGGCTGGTCCGAGCGTCGCATCTTTACCAAGCTTATGATGCCCCTTGGTTGGCCCTCAATCGCAGCGGGCACGGTGCTCGCCTTTGCCCGCGCGATGGGCGAGTTTGGCTGCACGCTGTTCTTTGCGGGCAACTATGCCGGCATTACCCAGACCATTCCCATCGCCATCTACTTTGAGTGGATGGGGGGCAACACGTCGGTAGCCCTCTTTTGGGTCGTGGTCGTAATTGCGTTCAGCTTCCTGGTCATTCTGTTCATCAATATGTACACCGCTCATTCGCAAAAGTATCGCGAGCGGGGCCTTTCCCGTGCGGAGCGCAAGCAGACCAAGCAGCTGGGTGGCCAGGCCGATTCGCTCGACCCAGTCGGCGGCGATGCGCTGCGTATCGATCGCGAGGCGCTGGCCGAGCTCATGCGCGATGACGCCGTCTCGAAGGGAGGTCGATAGGCCATGTCGCTTGTCCTGGATATCAAAAAGCGCTTTCCGGGGTTCACCCTCGACATCCAACTCGTAGCCGGCGAGGAGCGTGTGGCGCTGCTGGGCGCCTCGGGTTGTGGCAAGAGCTGTACACTGCGCTGCATTGCCGGTGTGGAGACCCCCGACGAGGGCAAGATCGTTGTCAACGGCGTGACCTTTTTTGACTCGGCGGCGGGCATCAACCTGTCGCCCCAGGAGCGCAAGTGTGCCCTGCTGTTCCAAAACTATCAGCTGTTTCCCAACATGACGGTGGCCGATAACGTGTGCGCCGGTGTAAAGGACGCGGGCGACGCCGCCGCGCGCAAAAAGCTCGCCGAACGCTATCTGGGCATCTTTGGCCTGACCGATTTCGCCGACCGCTATCCCGCGCGTCTCTCGGGCGGCCAGCAGCAGCGCGTGGCGCTTGCCCGTATGGTGGCGGCGCATCCGGGCATTTTTATGTTCGACGAGCCCATGAGCGCGCTCGATTCCTATCTTAAGAGCGCACTCGAGCAGAACATGCTCGACCTGTTCGATGTATGCAACCGCACCGTGCTCTACGTGAGCCACGACATCGACGAAGCGTGCCGCCTGTGCCAGCGTATCTGCGTGATGCACGACGGGCATGTTGAGGAGATCGGCTCCATTGAGGACGTGGTCCGCCGCCCGCAGACGCTGGCGGCGCTGCGCCTGACGGGCTGCAAGAATACAAGCCGGGCGCGCAAGATCGGCGACGAAGAAGTTGAAGCCCTCGACTGGGGCATGACCTTTAACGTGGGCCGCGAGGTTCCCGATAATGTGGTGTACCTGGGCATTCGCGCAAGCTACTTCCATGTTGACAATCGTGCTGAGCGGGGTCGCAACAGCTACGACCTGCACGTGGCGCGCGTGAGCGATTCGCGTTTTGAGCGCCTGGTGCTGTTGGATGCGCCGCGGGCCGATGCGCCCACGCGTCTGCAGTGGAAGGTCAACAAAGTGGGCATGCCTGTCGACGAGCTACCGCAAGCAGGCGAGACGCTGCGCATGCATTTTGATGCCAGCAGGATCCATTTGGTTTGTCGATAGCGCCGGGTAATGCCGTCGGGGATATAAGCCTCGGCGGCTTTGCTTTTGTCGTTCGTCGAATGAGAGATGACAAACTCTTATCAACACAGATAATTATTTATTAAACGACGGCACACGACGCTGTCGTACGCATGTCGGCGGTGTTCGTCTGGACGATAACCGTTGATATAGTTACCTTCGACGAGAAAAGGAGGGTGCGCCGGTGCTGCAGATGACATATTCGCGTCGCGTTGCCGCGCGCGCCCTGTATATGGCTCGGAGCCGCATATGAGCAGGTATGTTCACGGCTCCGGGAGAGACGATGCACAACTAAATAATCAGCTGCAAAGCGGGTTCCCCAAAATTCCGGGTTTGAGCGCGGCTGGGTTTTCGCCACCCACCGTGCAGCAATACCGTAGCTATTCATTTTTGGTTCGAGAGGGGAACCGCCATGGCTGAAGAATTTGATTTCCATCCGATGTGGGAGAGCCTCGGCATGAATCTTGCCGACCACGACATGCTGCTGGGCGCCGTGGGTCAGATGTACGGCGATATGTTCCTGACGCAGAACAATCGCCCCAAGTCCACGTCCTACCTGGATTTTGTCGCCACCAACATCCACAGCGGCCGTATTAAGGAGATGCTCGACAAGAAGGAGGCCGGCGAGGCCACCAAGATCGTCGGTTCGTTCTGTGTGTACGTGCCCGAGGAGATCGTGCTTGCCTGCGACGGCATCCCCGTGGGCCTGTGCTCGGGTGCCGACTGGGCAACCGACAAAGTCGAGGAGCACTTGCCGCGAAACACTTGCCCGCTCATCAAGAGCTTTGCCGGCTTTAAGCTGGGCGAGGTCTGCCCCTACATCGAGTCGAGCGACTTGGTAGTCGGCGAGAACACCTGCGATGGCAAGAAGAAGGCCTACGAGTTCTTTGTCACGCAAAAGAACATGTACGTCATGGATATTCCCAACGTACACGACGAGTCGACGCTCGTGACCTGGAAGGCCGAGGTTAAAAAGCTTGCCGCCAAGATCGAGGAAGAGTGCGGCGTCAAGATTACGCCCGAGCGCCTGAAGGCTGCCATCCACGCCGTCAACGAGAAGCGTCGCGCCCTGCAGCGTCTGGCTGCCACGCGCGCTGCCGATCCGGCGCCCATCAGCGGTCTCGATAGCCTGCTGACCGTTCAGGCCGCCTTTATGGACGACACGCCGCGTCTGACCGGAGCCATTAACGATATGGCGGCTGAGTGCGAGCAGCGTGTCGAGGCCGGCGAGGGCGTGGCGCCCAAGGGGACCAAGCGCATCCTGTACACCGGTACGCCCATGGCCGTGCCTAACTGGAAGCTGTTCAACCTCATCGAGAAAGCCGGCGGCGTTGTGGTGGGCGAGGAGTCCTGCACGGGCTCGCGCTACTACAAGGACCTGGTCGACGAGTCCGGTGAGACGGTCGACGAGATGCTCGACGCCATCGCCGAGCGCTACTTTAAGATTAACTGCGCCGTCTTTACGCCCAACGACCAGCGTATGAAGGACATCGTCCAGATGGCGCACGACCTGCATGCCGACGGCATCGTCGACGTGGCCTTGCAGTTCTGCACACTCTACGAAATGGAGTCCTTCGCCGTGGAGAAAGCTGCCGAGGAGGCCGGCATTCCGTTTATGCACATCACCACCGACTACGCCGGCGAGGACGCGGGGCAATTGCAGACGCGCATTGAAGCTTTCTTGGAAACCATTTAGGGCTATCCGTCTCGGTGACTTCCCCAGGCACCCGATCTTGCCGTTCAAACCGTCGCTTGCGTACCAAAGTACGCGGTGCTCCTCATTTACGGCAACCTCGGGCACCCGGGAAAGCTGTTTCCTTGGTTGGTTAAAAGGTTTAGGAGTTATATGTCGGAAAATATTGAGCAGCCGTTGCCGCGCACGTTTGAGGAGTTCAACGAGCAGCGCAAGGCGGCGTTTATTCGCGTTAAGGAATATAAGCAGGCGGGTAATCGCCTGGTCGGCTTTTTGTGCAGCTATACGCCACTCGAGATTATCGATGCCGCGGGGGCCGCAAGTGTCGCTCTGTGCGGTACGTCCGATGAGGTGATTCCCGAGGCCGAGAAGGTGCTGCCGGCAAACCTCTGCCCGCTCATCAAGTCGACGTACGGTTTTGCCTATTCGCAAAAGTGCCCGTTTACGTACTTTAGCGACATGATCATCGGCGAGACCACCTGCGACGGCAAGAAGAAGATGTACGAGCTACTCAACGAGCTCAAGCGCACGCACATTCTGCACCTGCCGCAGGGTCGCGATCGCGCCTACGAGCGTGAAGGCTGGTACGAGGAGTGCCGCCTGCTCAAGGAGGAGCTCGAGAACTTCTACGGTATTACGATTACTGATGACGACCTGCGCGCCGCCGTCCGTCGTCGCAATCGCCTGCGTGCTGCCCAGCTCGAGATGTTTGCGCTGCAGGCCAACCAGCCGGCGGCCATGAGCGGCGTCAACCTGATGAGCACTATGTTTGCCGGTACGTTCAGCTTTGATATTGAGGCCTATACGCAGCAGCTGGAGCAAAAGGTTGCCAAGCTGCGCGAGGCCTACGACGCGGGCGAGCGCCCGGTTGCGGCGGATGCTAAGCGCATTCTGATCACCGGTTGCCCGGTGGGCGGTGTGATCAACAAGATCGGCCGCACCATCGAGTCCAACGGCGGTGTGGTCGTGTGCATGGACGACTGCTCGGGCGAGCGCACGGCGACCATGATGATCGACCCGGAGGCTCCCGACATCCTGCGCGCCATCGCCGACCGCTACCTGGATATCAACTGTTCGGTCATGACGCCCAACGACGGTCGTATGGAAAATACGCTGGCCATGTGCGAGAAGTACCACGTCGATGGTGTGGTAGAGAGCGTGTTACAGGCCTGCCACACCTTCAACGTTGAGAGCGCGCGCATGCAGGAGGCCGTCGAGGGTGCGGGTATTCCGTACATGAAGATCGAGACCGACTACAGCAACGGCGACATGGGCCAGATTGAGACCCGCATCGCCGCCTTTATCGAGACCCTGTAGCTTCCTCAGGCACCGGATCTTGCTCCTCAAACCGCCGCTTGCGTACCCATAGTACGCTGCGCTCCTCTTTCGGGGCAATCTCCGGTACCTGAGAAACCTAGAGCTAAGGCGCCTGAACGCGCCGCTACCTTTGATGTTTAGATTGGGAGAGAGCCATGATAGGGATCGGGATCGATATCGGGTCTACGGCGGCTAAGGCTGCTGTGGTCGATGGGGGGGTTCGGTGGCGTGGACGTGCGTGCAGCCAACCGGGTTCTCCTCGGTCGATGCTTCCGAGCGGCTGCGCGAGGCACTGGCAGCGGCGGGCTATGACGTGACGGGCGACGATGTTCGCGTGGTCGCGACTGGCTACGGTCGTGTCGCCGTGCCCTATGCACACAAGGTCGTGACCGAGATCACCTGCCACGGCACCGTGATTGACGTCGGCGGTCAGGATACTAAGGTCATTCAGCTTAAAAGTGGCCGCGTGGCCAAGTTTGCCATGAACGACAAGTGCGCCGCCGGCACGGGGCGCTTTTTGGAGATCATGGCCGACCGCCTAGGCGTTTCCCAGCAGCAGATGGCCGACCTGGCGCGTTCCGGCGAGCCCACCAAGATCAGCAGCATGTGCACGGTGTTTGCCGAAAGCGAGGTTATCAGCCTGATCGGTCGCGGTGAGCCGCGCGAGAACATTGCGCGTGGCGTGATCGACAGCGTGGTCTCGCGCGTGGCGACCATGGCCGGGCAGGCCGCGGACGCCCCGTACTACCTGACCGGTGGCCTGTGCGAGAACGCCTTCGTGGTGGAGCGGTTGGGCGAGCTACTGGGGTCGCCGGTGACCACCTCGCCCCAGGCTCGCTTTGCCGGAGCGATCGGCGCGGCGATTCGCGCACAGGCGCTCAATTAATGCATCCGCCGTCGGCTCGCATTCATGCGTATACTGGGAGAAAATGATTGACCGATGAGAGGAGGTATCGATGGCTGACGATCAGATTAAGCTCACGTCTATGACGGCCGCGAGCGGTTGAGCCGCCAAGCTGGCTCCCGGAGCCCTCGCCCAGGTCCTGGGCGATTTGCCCAATGTGCATAATGACAACTTGCTCGTGGGGTTCGATACCTCCGACGATGCGAGCGTCTTCAAGGTGGGGGAGAACCTGGGCCTCGTGCAGTCCGTCGACTTCTTCCCACCCATGGTGGACGACCCCTTCCTCTTTGGCCAGATCGCCGCCGCCAACTCGCTGTCGGACATCTACGCCATGGGAGGCACTCCCTCGCATGCCATGAACCTGCTCTGCATCCCCAGCTGCCTAGGGGTGGAGGTGGCCGGTCAGATCTTGGCGGGCGGCGCCGACAAGTGCGTCAAGGCGGGCTGCACCATCGCGGGCGGCCACACCATCAACGACGATGAGCCCAAGTACGGCCTGTCCGTCTCGGGTTTTGTGCAGCTCGACCGCATGCTTGCCAACGGTGGGGCGCGCCCGGGTGATGTACTGCTGCTCACCAAGCCGGTGGGCTCGGGCATCATCACCACGGCCATTAAGGGCGAGCTTATCGAGCAGGACGAGGCTAGCCCGATGTTTGACTCGATGCGCACCCTCAACGAGGCTCCGATTCGTCTGGCCGAGGGACTCGAACTTCACGGCTGTACCGACATTACGGGCTTTGGCCTGATCGGGCACGCATGCGAGATGGCCGAGGGCTCGGGCGTGCAGATTGAGCTTGTGTCGGGGGCGGTGCCGCTCTTTGATCAAGTGCTCGGCATGGCGCGTCTGGGCATTATCCCCGCGGGCTCCTACCGCAACCAGGACTTCTTTGGCCCGCGCGTGGCGGCTGACGATGACCTGGAGCCGGGCATGTTGGATGCGTTGTACGATCCGCAGACCTCGGGAGGCCTGCTCATCGCGGCACCTGCTGCCGATGTGGATGAGCTTGCGCGCCGTCTGCATGCCGAAGGACGTATTGCCGCCACAATCGGCCGCGTGTGCGAGCCGGTGCCAGGCGGTCCTGCCGTCCACATTGTCCGTTAACGACACGTTTATTGAACTATGCACCGTTCTAAAACGATTTATTCGAAAGGAAATACTATGTCTACCAAGATTGAAGTCAATGCCATGGGCGATGCCTGCCCGCTGCCCGTCGTCAAGACGCTCAAAGCCCTGAAGCAGCTTGATGGCGAGGGTACAGTCGTGACCTCGGTCGATAACGAGACCGCCGTCAAGAACATCTCCAAGATGGCGCAGGAGAAGGGCTGCACGGCCTCAGTCGAGAAGGTTTCTGACGCCGAGTGGCACGTGACCGTGGCGACCTCTGGCGCCGTTGCCGTGGCTGATCCCGAGCAGGATGGCACTGCCTTCTGCGATGCCAGCGCCGGCAAGGGCAAGCTCGTCATTTCCGTCTACACCGACTGCATGGGCCGCGGCGACGACGAGCTGGGCCACAAGCTCATGAAGGCCTTTATCTTTGCCGTGACGCAGCAGGAGGAGCTGCCCGCGACCATGCTGTTCTATAACGGCGGCGCCAAGCTCACCGTCGAGGGCTCACCGGTACTCGACGACCTGAAGGGTCTGGCCGAGCAGGGCGTCGAGATCCTTACCTGCGGCACCTGCCTCGACCACTATGGCATTAAGGACCAGCTTGCCGTGGGCGAGGTCACCAACATGTACGTGATCGTGGAGAAGATGGAGCAGGCCGTGCGCGTCGTGCGCCCGTAGCGTATTGGTTGGAGTTGCCATGAGGGAGAAGCGCCCTGCGCTTGTCATCACGTTTCCTACCACGGCGGCCGCCATGGGGTGCGAGACCCTATGCATCGAGCGCGGCCTTCCCGGGCGCACGATTCCCGTGCCCGGGGAGGTCGCTGCCGGCTGCGGTTTGGCATGGAAGGCGTTGCCTGCGGATGAGGAACTGCTGCGCGGCGAGCTTGCCGCGGCGGGCGTTCCCACCGAGGGCTTTACCGTGATCGATATGTGGGAGGTCGTGCGATGATCTACCTGGATAACGCGGCGACGACCATGCACAAGCCGCAGACGGTCATCGATGCCGTGACGCAGGCGATGTGCTCGCTCGGCAATGCCGGGCGCGGTGCCACGTCGGGTGCCCTCGATGCCGCTCGTACGATTCACGCTTGCCGTGCCAAGCTCGCGCGCCTTTTGGGTTGCCCGAGGGCGGACCATGTGTGCTTTACGCCCAATTCCACCGCGGCGCTCAACACCGCCATCAATGGCGTGGTGCGCCCCGGCGACCGTGTGGTCACAACGGTGCTCGAGCACAACTCCGTGCTGCGTCCGCTTAACCGCCTTGCGGCAGAGCAGGGTGTGACCGTTGAGCATGCGGGTTGCGACGCGAATGGCGTGCTCGACTACGATGAGCTCGATCGGCTGGTCACGCCCGGTACACGTGCCGTGGTGGTGACGCATGCCTCTAATGTGACCGGCAACGCGGTCGACATTGCGCGCGTGGCGGCCATAGCCCATGCGGCCGGCGCGCTTGTGATCGTCGATGCCTCGCAGTCTGCCGGCACGGCGCATATCGATATGCAGGCCATGGGGCTCGACATTGTGTGCTTTACCGGCCACAAGGGATTGATGGGCCCGCAGGGGACCGGCGGCCTGGCCGTGGCAGAGGGCATTGACGTGGCCCCGTGGGCCATGGGCGGCACGGGCGTGCACAGCTTCGATGCGCTGCAGCCGCTTGAGTGGCCCACGCGCCTTGAGGCGGGCACGCTCAACGGTCATGGCATCGCTGGACTTTCTGCCGGTCTCGACTTTATCGAGGCCCAGGGTGGGGTGGAGACGATTGCAGCTCACGAACGCGCGCTCGCTGATCGCTTCCTTGCCGGTGTGCGCGAGATTCCGGGGATTAAGCTCTACGGTGCCTTTGACCAGCCGACGCGCTCGGCGATCGTGTCCCTCAACGTGGGCGATATCGACTCTTCCGAGATCTCGGACGCGCTCATGCAAGGGTGGGGGATTGCGACGCGCCCCGGTGCCCATTGCGCTCCGCTCATGCACCGCGCGCTCGGAACCGAGCGCCAGGGTGTTGTTCGCTTCTCGTTTGGGTATTTCAACACGGACGAGGAAGCCGACACGGCTATCGATGCTCTGTGCGATTTAGCCTGTTAAAGCTGCTAGAACGTTTATACTTGCGGGACGGGCCTTTTGCCCGTCCCGTTTTTGTTTCGACCCGAAAGGTGTGCCTATGGCCTCATCCGCCCCGCGCGGTCTGCGCTCCGACCATGTCGTTACCGTCGGCATCGCCCTGTTCTCGATGCTCTTTGGCGCCGGCAACCTCATTATTCCGCCGCTGCTGGCGCTGCAGGCAGGTTCTGCCACGCCGGTCGCCATGCTCGGCTTTCTGATTGCAGCCATCGGCCTGCCCGTCATGGGCTTTATCGCTGTCGCGCTCGCCGGTACGGCCCGCGAGCTGGCCGGGCGCGTGCACCCCAAGTTTGGTGAGTTCTTTGTCGCGGCTGTGTATCTGGCCATCGGTCCGTGCCTGGCCATTCCGCGCACGAGCTCCACGGCGTTCGAAATGCTGGTGCCGCTGCTACCCGAGGGTGTTTCGCTCGGCACGGCACGTCTGGTGTTTGCCATCGGGTTCTTCGTCGTCGCGTTTGCGCTCACGCTGCGTCCGGGCGTCATCACGCGCGTGCTTGGTCGCATTACGGGTCCCGCGCTTATCGCGCTCATCGTGCTGGTTGTGGGTGCTGCCGTGATCTCGCCGCTGGGACCGGCTGCCGCGCCTCAGGCTCCCTACGATGCAGGCGCCGCCGTGCAAGGCTTTTTGACCGGCTACCAGACCATGGACCTGCTCGCGTCGCTCGCCTTTGGCATTATCATCGCCGAGACCATCCACGAGCTGGGTGTTACCGATGACAAGCGCGTGGCCTTCGAGATTTCGCGTTCCGGTGTGATCGCCGGCGTGCTCATGGCCGTCATCTACTGCGGCCTGGCGCTTGCCGGCATGCAGCTCGGCACGGTTATGCCCGATGCTGCTAACGGCGCCGCCATCCTCGCCCGTTCGGCCTCTATGCACTTTGGTCTTGTCGGCACGGTCGTCGTCTTTGCGATCTTTTTCCTTGCCTGCATGAACGTGTGCATCGGCCTCATCAGCTGCTGCTCGCGTTACTTCTGCGAGACGTATGTGGTCGAAGGGGGAGCGGAGGCCTCCGAGGAGGCCATGCGCCGTCCCTTTGCGATTCTCGCCTTTGTGTTCGCGGCGTTTTCGTGCGTGCTCTCCAATGTGGGCCTCGACGTGATTCTTATGTTCTCGGTGCCCATGCTCAACGCCTTGTATCCCGTTGCCATCGTACTGGTACTGATGGGCCTGGTGCACGGCTTTTGCGACGCTCATCCGCAGGTGTGGGTGTGGGTCGGCGGCGTGGTTGCTGTGCAGAGTGTGATCACCTCGGTCCGCGATGCGTTCTTTGCGGGCGCGTGGCTGCCGTTCGATGCACTGCCTCTGGCGGATATCGGTGCCGCGTGGGCGCCGGTTGCCGTGGTTGCCTTTGTGATCGGTCTGCTCCATAGTCGTTTTGTTGCACATTCGAGGAGCTAAGGCATCAATGCTTGCACAGGCGGGGAGTCTCCCCTATAATTTCCTTCGCTTTGGGACACGCAAGGTTTAGACCTTAGCTGCTCAACACCTTCGGGACGTGGCGCAGTTTGGTAGCGCGCCTGCTTTGGGAGCAGGATGTCGCAGGTTCAAATCCTGTCGTCCCGACCATATCTTGCGGGCGTAGTTCAATGGTAGAACCCCAGCCTTCCAAGCTGATGACGCGGGTTCGATTCCCGTCGCCCGCTCCATAGGATAGTTTTAACGGCTTTGGCTTCATTTGGCGCCAGAGTCGTTTTCATATACATGCCGGGGACCCCACATCCCCTCCTAAGTTGCGGTGAAATACGGACTGTTTTTCGGCTTTTATGGCCCATGTAGTCCGTATTTCACCGCAACTAATTGTAAGGGTGGATTTTGATGCCGTTGGGAGGGTCGTAGCGACCGTCTACCGAGAGTGGAAATATTTTTTGAAGCTCTGACCTGCGACGTCAAGCTTTTGGTCAGCTTTTGGCAAGGTATTTAAATGCCGTTCTGCGATAGCGTAAAGGCGTTCACTCGTTCTTGATTGTTATGGTGCGGGTCATGTCCAATAAAGCTAAACATTTTCCGAAGTCATATGCCAAGATGCTGTTTTCCGCTCTCGGGATTCATCATGACGAGCAGCTATTGATAACGACTGATCCTTGGGATGAGCGGCGCGCGCGTGAGCTTATGCAGGAAGAGCTTTTAATTCGACTCTATAACCATGTGTACGCCGATCCTGTTTATTGGAGCCACCTTGACGTGGAAGCCCGCATTTTCCAGCTTGCATCTGCTATTGCGGCCGTCGAACCGGATGCCATTTTCTGCGGTTCAACGGCGGCATTGCTGTACGGTATCGGCTCTGCTTACTCGCTGCTTAATGCCGTTCAGATGTTGTTGCCGAGATCTACCAGGCGCGATACATATGAGTTCGTTGAGTATCGTCGATGGCGCCCAGGTGAGTTATGGCGGCTCGGCCCGTTTACGCTGACGGACCCCTATCGGACGGTGGTCGATATTGCCCGCGCGAGTGCATTTCGGTATGCGCTTGGCTACGCCGATGGATTGGCTCGTGAGTATGATGTCGACCGCGAGGAGCTGCGTGCGTATGCACAGGCCAATTGTCGCGGTTTGCATGGCATCGCCCGTGCGTTTGGCGTGTTCGAGCATATGGACGGGAGGTCGGATAACGGGGGAGAGTCCGAGGCGCGAGCGGCAATGATCCTTGCTGGAGTCGTTGCGCCTGAGCTTCAGGTTGAGATTGCTCGACCAGGAAATGCCGGCTATTATCTGGCAGATTATGGTTGGCGGATGCCAGATGGGTCATGGATGTTGGCAGAGCTTCATGGTTTGGGTAAGTTTGAGGACGAAACTCAAAAAGATTTGGAACATGCTGCGGCAAAAACCTATCGAGCCGCCTTATTGCGCGATGCGAACTTACGTGCCATGGGTCATAACGTCATTCATTTCAAGCTATCGGACACATATGATGTCGAAGAGTTTGGCGCTATGATGCGCGGCTACGGTATCCCAGCTACAAAGCCTTTTGCGGATTCCTGATAGCAGAGACAACCGACTCCGCCGCCCAACAATAAGTTGCGGTGAAATACGGACTAAAGGCTACTCAGAGACATAAAACAGTCCGTATTTCACCGCAACTTAGGAGGGGATGGGGTTAGCTGCGGGGTTGGTGGCGGAGTTTGTCGATGGTGGAGTCAGTGCTTCGGCTGTGGGCTTCGGCGGCGCGGTCGCGAGCGTCGGCTGCGGTTTGGCGCTTTCGGCGGTAATCGATCATGCCTTGGATGATGGGCTTACCAAAGCTCACGACATCATCGTTGTAGATGGCGGTTCGGGCTGCGAGGAGGCAGTCGGTAAAGTCCATATGGGTCTTGCCAAAAAGTTTGACGGCAAGGGCGACAACGGTGGGCTCGTCGACCATGACGTCATCGAGCAGCCTTTTCATGGCCGCAGCAATCTCAACGCGGGGAACCTTATAGACGTCGCGCAGCGTGACCACGACGCGCGTGATGATTTCGGGATAGACACGAGCGGTGCGCGTGGCGATGACCTTGGCGGCGCGCGGTGACAGGACTTCGTCGTCGTCAAGCAGGTAGCGTAGGATGACGGTCTCGTCGATGATGGTGCTACTCATGGATATCTACTTCCTCGGGACCCAAAATCGAATCGTCGCTTTCTGTGGCAAGGTATTCAATCCAGGCATTGCGCTCCTCGGAGCGGCGATTGGGGTCACCGTATGCTTTGAGCGATCCATAGGCGGCGGTGCCGTCCTTTGAGCGCACGGCGACCGGCTGAAAGGGGAGCTTGCGCATCAAAATGCTCTGCGCGACAAATAGACGGACGGCCTCGGCGAGCGATGTGCCCATGGCGTCGTAGAGATGTTCGGCATGCTGCTTGTCTTCCTCGCGAATGCGCACCTGCAGGATGGCTCGTTTTTGAGTCGATGACATCACTGGCCCCCTTAATGAGCGTGCAATATAGTCGGTCAAATGCGGCATGTGCCGATACTTGAGCATCTTATAACGATTACTTTATTTCGCTCAAGTAAATAACCATTAACTTGAATACAAGCGTAGTACATCTAAAATGAGAGCGCGTAAAAATCTCTGAGGCGTACGCATGTAATACACTCACCTTTATAGCTTCTAGAGAATAATTCCAACCTGCCAAAACCCCTGCAATACACCCGTAATGCAGGGCCTATGCTCAAGTTTGCCAGCTGCAACTGCGTATATTTAGCCTGTATATCGTTGGAGGAACTCTATCGAAGTGCCTGTTTCGCCGCATGCGCTCGATACGTCGATGCCGGACCACGGGCGGTCCGGGACAACGTCGACAGGGTCTCTCCGGCATGGGATTCAGGAGGGAGTGAACAACATGGGCAATAAACGAGTCGTGGCTGATTCCTCGCGCTGCATTGGGTGCCAAACCTGTATGGCGGCGTGCATTGAGGCACACGATATCCCCGGCAACATCGCCGCACCTCGCTTGCGCGTAACGCGCACCTACGAGATCTCCGCGCCGGTGGCATGTCACCACTGCGAGGACGCTCCGTGCGCGAAGGCTTGTCCTACGGGCGCCTTGTTCTTTGATCCAAAGAACCATCGTATCGGCGTCAACGAGGACAACTGCATCGGCTGCAAGAGCTGCGTCATGGCCTGCCCCTTTGGCGCCGTGAGCGTGGCGACCACGCAGGTCCCCGTCTTGATGGGCGACGTGCGCGTGGGTTCGCAGACAAAGAGCTTCGTGCTCAAGTGCGACCTGTGCGTGGACCGTCCCGGCGGTCCGGCGTGTGCCGAGGCGTGCCCGACCAAGGGCCTCACCCTGGTAGACGAGGAGCGCCTGGCGGAGCTGACTGCCGAGCGTGCCCGCGCCACCATCGAAAACGAGGCGTAAGCGTCGGGGCGACAGGCCCAATGATTGTCAAATACGTACCGAGTATTCGGTATCAGAGAAAGGAAGGAGGGTGTCATGGAGAAGCATAAAGTGATTTGCCCGTATTGCGGCGCCGGTTGCCAGTTTAACCTCCTGGTCCAAAACGGCCAGGTCGTGGGTACCGAACCGCTCAACGGCATCACCAACCAGAGCGAGCTGTGCCTTAAGGGCATGAGTGGCTACGACTTCATCAACGACACCAAGATCTTGACTCCTCGCGTACTGCACCCGATGATCCGTCGCACCAAGGGCGCGGATCTTGAGCGCGTAAGCTGGGACGAGGCACTGGATTTCACCGCATCTAAGATGCAGGCCATAATTGACGAATATGGTCCTAACGCTGTCATGACCACCGGCTCTTCGCGAGGCGGCGGCAATGAGGCGAACTACGTCATGCAGAAGTTTACGCGTGCGTGCATCGGCACCCACAGCGTGGACAACTGCGCCCGTACTTGACACGGCCCTACTGTCCTCGGTCTGATGGACACGGTTGGTTCAGGTTGCATGTCATGCTCCATCCCCGGTATGGAGGATGCGGGCTGCATTTTCCTCTTCGGCTATAACCCTGCCGATTCGCACCCCATCGTCGCAAGGCGTATCGTGCGAGCCAAAGAAAAGGGTTGCAAGATCATCGTCGCCGACCCGCGCCATATTGAAACCGCGCGTATCGCCGATATCTACCTTCCGATCAAGAACGGTTGCAACGTTGCGTTCCTCAACGCCTTTGCCAACTGCTTGGTCAACGATGGCCTCTACGACAAGGAATTCGTCGCCGAGCACACGAACGGCTTTGACGAATGGTGGGAGACCATCAAGAACTACACTCCCGAATCCGTACAGGACATCACGGGTGTCGAGCCCGCGTTGATCCACCAAGCTGCCGAGATGTACGCCACGGCGAAGCCCTCTGCCATCATTGGCTGGGGTATGGGCGTATGCCAGCAGAAGCAGAACCTGAAGACGGTGCACACCATCGCCTCCATCGCCTGCGTTGCCGGCCAGATCGGCAAACCCAATTCCGGCCTCGCGCCCGTGCGTGGCCAGAACAACGTCCAGGGCTCCTGCGATATGGGCATGCTGCCCAACCTGTACCCTGGCTACCAGAAGGTCACCGACCCGGCAGTGCGTGCCAAGTTTGCCAAGGCTTGGGGCGTACCCGAGGAAAAGCTCCCGCTCGAGGAGGGCTACAAGCTCACCGACCTGGGCCACCTGGTCGACGAGGGCAAGGTGCACTGCTTCTACAACTACGGCGAGGACCCGGTGCAGACCGAGCCCGATTCGGCCGGTATGCGCAAGACGCTCTCCGAGCTGGATCTGTTTATTTGCCAGGACATCTTCATGACGCAGACGACCATGCTCGCCGACGTCATCCTGCCCGCTACCTCTTGGGGCGAGCACGAGGGTGTCTTTACCGCATCCGACCGTAGCTTCCAGCACTTTGACGCGGCTGTTCCGCCCAAGGGCGAGTGCCGCCACGACTGGGAGATCTTCGCGGACCTGTCCACGCGTATGGGCTATCCCATGCACTACGACAACACCGAGCAGATCTGGAACGAGTGCATTAGCCTGTGCCCCAACTTTGTGGGCGCGACCTACGAGAAGATGGCTCCCGAGGGCGGTTACGCCCAGTGGCCGGTCAAGAGCACCGATGTGAACGACCACGGTACGCCCGACATGTTCGCTGGTGGCAAGTTCACCACCAAGGACGGCCGCGCCAACCTGATGGCGCACGACTGGGAGGCGCCCTCCGAGCTTCCCGACGATGAGTACCCGCTCATTCTGTGCACCGTCCGCGAGGTCGGTCACTACAGCTGCCGCTCGATGACCGGCAACTGCAAGACGCTGGCGCTGCTCGCCGACGAGCCCGGCTTTGTCCGCATGAATCCCGCGGACGCCGATGCGCGCGGCATCAAGAATGGCGACATCGTCTCGATTCACAGCCGCCGCGGCCAGGTATACAGCCGCGCCGACGTGAGCGATCGCATCAACAAGGGCACGGTCTACATGACCTACCAGTGGTGGATCGGCAAGTGCAACGAGCTGACCATGCACAAGGTCGACCCGGTCTCGCATACGCCCGAGGACAAGTTCTCCGCCTGCCAGGTCGACGCTATCGCCGACCAGGTTTGGGCAGAGGGCGAGGTGGAGCGTCAGTACACCGAGCTCAAGCAGGCTCTGGTGGACGCCGCCGCTCCCCAGGACGTTGAGCCCGGCGCCGCCAAGTTCGACGACGAGACGCACGTGAATCAAATCGTGTAGTCCCGTTCTCGTTGGCTTTTTGGGCCGGGCGTCCCGTACGTTCGGGAGCCCGGCCCGTTATTTTGAAAGGAAGTGGGGATGAACCGCTTCATCGACATCAACCCGGAGAGGTGCATCGGCTGCGGAACATGCCAGTCCGCCTGTGCCGACGCCCACCGGATGCAGGGTCTTCAGGATACGCCGCGCCTGGCGCTCGTGAAGACCGGCGGTATTTCGGCCGCCCTTGCCTGCCACCATTGCGAGGGTGCCCCCTGCGCCGAGGTCTGCCCGGTGAATGCCATCGAGCACGATGGCGACCGCATCCACGTCAAGGAGCAGGAGTGCATCGGGTGCAGGCTGTGCGCCATCGCGTGCCCCTTCGGTGCCATCCATCCCGATGGCACGTCTATCGCCGGTGTCGCAGGCATGTGCGACCCGACGCCTTCGTATCCTAAGTCCCTGAGCAGCCTGCTTACGTGGGCTCCTGGCCAGTACACCTGCGCTGTCAAGTGCGACCTGTGCGCCTTCGATCCGGAAGGCCCGCATTGTGTGGCGGCGTGCCCCACCAAGGCATTGACCGTCATGGGCGGCGCGGCCGATCGCGAGCTCGACGAGGCCAAGCGCCTGCGCTCGATCGAAAACGGTCCGTCCGTCGACGTTACCGCTGTGGCCCAGGGTCTGTCCGAGAAAGCAGAAGGGAGCGTAAACAATGGATAGCATGACGCTGTTTATCGCATCGCTTGCCGTCTCGTGCATCGGTGCGCTCGCCTCGGTTCTGCTGATCAAGGCCGATAACGCCGCCAAGACCGCCGGCTGCCTTATCGGCGCCGTCGCCGCGGTGCTTTCGTTTGTGGCCGGTATCCAGGCCGTGCTGGGCGATGTCACGTCGGTCGACACCATCGTGTTCTTCCCGTTTGCCCATTTCCAGCTGCTGCTCAACCAGCTGTCCGGCCTGTTCGTGGCGCTCATCTCGGTGCTCGCGTTTGCCGGTTCGATCTACGGTCTCAACTACTTTGATGAGTACCCGGGCAAAAAGGGCCGCGCCGGCTTCTTCTTTAACACCTTTGTGGCGTCCATGATGCTCGTCATCACCGCCGACAACGTGTTTTGGTTCCTGGTCGCCTTTGAGCTCATGTCGCTGACCTCGTACTTCCTGGTCGTGATCGAGGAGAACGAGAACTCCATCCATGGCGGTTGGCTCTACTTTGTGATCGCGCACGTGGGCTTTGTGCTCATCATGGCGAGCTTCCTCACCATGACCAACTTCGCCGGTGGCTCGTTTGCCTTTGCGGATTTCCGCGCCACGCAGTTTAGCCCCGCGGTCGCATCCGTGTGCTTCGTGCTCGCCTTCTTTGGCTTTGGCGCCAAGGCCGGTATCATCCCGCTGCACGGCTGGCTGCCCAAGGCACATCCCGAGGCGCCGTCTAACGTGAGTGCCCTCATGTCCGGCGGCATGATCAAGATCGGTATCTTCGGCATCCTCAAGGTTGGTCTCGACCTGCTCTCCGCCTCGGGCGTTCAGGTCTGGTGGGGCCTTATGGTCATGGTCTTCGGCGCGATCTCGTCGGTCCTCGGCGTGGCATTCGCCCTGCAGGAGCATGACATCAAGCGCCTGCTGGCCTATCACTCCGTCGAGAACATCGGCATCATTCTGCTCGGCGTCGGCGCTTCCATGGCCGCCATGGCACTCAACTCGGTCGGCATCGCCGTCCTGGCTCTGATGGCCGCCCTCTACCACACGTTTAACCACGCGATGTTTAAGGGCGAGCTGTTCTTGGGCGCCGGTGCACTGCTATACTCCACGGGCACGCGCAATATGGAGAAGATGGGCGGTCTGTTCCGTCGTATGCCGGCAACGGCCATCTGCTTCCTCGTCGGCGCTCTTGCCATCTTGGCCATCCCGCCCTTCAACGGCTTTGTGTCCGAGTGGTTTACCTACCAGTCGCTGTTTAACGCTGCCATGCAGGGCGACAAGGCCGTCATGATCGTGGCCGTGTTCGCTGCCGTCGCGCTTGCCATTACCGGCGCGCTGGCTGTCACGTGCTTCGTCAAGGCCTATGGCGTCTCCTTTGCCTCCGCGCCCCGCTCCGAGGCCGCTGCCAATGCCAAGGAGGTTCCCGCCCCCATGGTGTTTGCGCAGGGCCTGCTCGCGGCCATCTGCGTCGTGCTGGGCATTGGCGCTCCCGTGATCGCGCCCGTGCTGGTCGATGTCGCCGCGTCCGTGCTGCATCCGTACGGTGGCGTGTTCGCCGCCGAGGGCATGGAGCTCATGAACCAGTACTCCGGCGCTGCCACCTCCACGCCCGCGATCGCCATTGCGCTCGTGGTGCTCGTCGGCCTTGCCTGCGGTTATCGCAAGCTCAAGACCGTCGGCAAGGTGCAGAAGTCTCAGCCGTGGGCATGCGGTTATGCTCCCAACGAGCATATGCCCGTCGTGGCCACGACCTTTGCCTCCGAGGTGTCCTGGTTTATGCAGCCGCTCTACACGCTGCGTGACCGCTGCACGGCCGTCTGCTGGTCCATCGCACACTTCTTCCAGAAGCTCACCGGTGTGGCCGAGGCTGTGGAGCCCGTACCCGACAAGGTTCTCGTCGATGCCCCGCATAAGGGTGTCGAGAAGCTCGCCGACCTCGCGACTAAGCTCGAGGGCGGCAACTACAGCATCTATATCTGCTACATCGTCGCGGCACTCGTGGTGTTCCTCGTGCTCGCCGTGCAAATGGGTTAAGGAGGGGAGAGCATGAACAACATCGTACTTGCCGTTCTGCAGGGCGTGGTCGTCATGGCCGTCGCACCGTTCTTCTCCGGTCTCGGCCGCGTGATCCGCGCCAAGATGCACAACCGTCGCGGCCCCAGCATCATGCAGGACTACCGCGACCTGGCCAAGCTCTTTGCGCGCCCCGAGTCCCAGAGCGAGGATGCGAGCTTTGCGCTGCGCATTATGCCGCCGCTGTTCTTCGCCGTCGCCTTTATGCTCGCGATGGGTCTGCCGCTCTTTACGGCACAAAGCCCCATCCCGGTCTTTGGTGACGCCATCACCATCATGTACAGCCTGGCGCTCGCCCGTTTCTTCTTCGCCCTCTGCGGTGTGGATTCGTCCAACGCTTACGCCGGTATCGGCGGCGTCCGCGAGCTGCTCATGAGCGTGCTCATCGAGCCGTCCATGCTGCTGGCGCTGTTTGCCGCCGCCCTGGTGTGCGGCTCCACCGACATCGCCACCATGGGTCAGCACATCATGACGGGCGCCATCGACGCGCCGGTCGCCGTGATCCTCGCCGGCATCGCCTTTGCGATTGCCTGCTACATGGAACTCGGCAAGCTGCCCTTTGATCAGGCCGAGGCCGAGCAGGAGCTTCAGGAAGGCCCGCTCGCCGAGCTTTCCGGCCCGTCGCTCGCCATGGCCAAGCTCGCCATGTCCATGAAACAGGTCCTGGTCGTCGCCTGGTTCTGCGCGATCTTCGTCCCCTGGGGCGAGCCCGCAGCCGTGGGTATCGCGGCCGTTCTGGGCGCGGTCATCTTCCTGGTGAAGTGCCTGATCGACTTTGTCGTATGCGGCGTAATCGAGAACTCCTGCTCGCGCTCGCGTTTTAAGGTGCTTGGCAATCAGACCTGGGCCGTCGTGGGCATCGCCGTTCTGGCGTTTGTCTTCGTGGTCGTCGGCGTGTAGGAGAAGGGAGAAACAATGTCATTTGCAGTCAGTCTGTCCCTTCTCGGCTTGGTCGCTATTGCGGCCCCGATGGTGGCCTCGGTGCTCGTCGCCCTGTTCCCCCGTCCGTACGCCAAGTGGTTCAGCGTTTTGGGTGCCGCCGTCTCGACGGTCTGCACCGTCGCCCTCGCCGCGAATTTCGCTGGCGCCGGCATGCCCGACACGCAGGTCCCCCTGATCTCGTTTGGGCAGACCCTCGTCATGGGATTCACCTTCGATCGCATGAGCACACTGCTCGCGCCCGCCTTTGTGGGTATCGGCCTGCTTGTCGTGATCTATTCGATTCCCTATATGAGCGAGAATAACCGTGAGCATCCCGACGCACCGCGTCGTCGCTTCTACGCGTACCTCGCGACCTTCATCGGCGCCATGGCCGGCCTTGTGTACAGCTCGACCCTTTTGGGCCAGCTCGTGTTCTTTGAGATCACGGGTGCGTGCTCTTGGGGCCTCATTAGCTACTACATGTCGCCTACCGCCAAGAAGGCCGGCATGAAGGCCCTGATTATTACGCATATCGGTGCGCTCGGCCTGTATCTGGGCGCCGCCATCGTGTTTGCCCACACCGGCACCTTCGCCATCACCGCGATTGCCGGCCTCGACGCCAAGCTCAAGGCTATCGTCCTTTTGCTCGTGCTGTTTGCGGCTTGGGCAAAGTCCGCACAGGTCCCCATGTACATGTGGCTGCCTTCGGCTATGGAGGCACCGACGCCTGTTTCGGCCTACCTGCATGGCGCCTCGATGGTTAAGGTCGGCGTGTGCGTGTTCGCGCGTGCACTCGTCTCTGCCGGCGAGATTCCCGAGATCGTGGGCTGGGTCGCCATTATCGACGCCATGGTCACCATGCTCTTTGGTTTCCTTATGTACCTGCCGCAAAAGGACATGAAGCGCCTGCTGGCCTTCTCCACGATCGCCCAGCTCTCCTATGTGTTCTTTGGTTTGGGCGTTTCGGTCTTTGGCAGCCAGCTGGCCTTTGACGGTGCCGTGTGCCACATCTTTAACCACGCTTTCGCCAAGACCCTGTTCTTCCTGATCGCCGGTTCGTTCTCCTTTACCCTCGGCACGCGTATGCTGCCCAAGCTTCGCGGCATCGTAAAGAAGTACCCGATCTCGGGCGTGGGCTTTGGTGTCGCGGCGCTCGCCATTGCCGGCGTGCCGCCCATGAACACGTTCTTCTCGAAGTTCCAGATCATCGCCGGCGGCTTTTCTGTGGGTGCCGGCAACGTTGCGATCCTGGTGCTCGTGTGCATCATGGTCGCCGAGACCGTCGCCACCTTTGCCTGGTTCCTTAAGTGGATGGGCTATTGCCTGCCCGGCGAGCCGAGCGACGAGGTCGCTGCGGGAGCCCCGCTTCCCCGCGCGACGGCGTTCGTGTTCATCGTGCTCATCATCATGGTTATCGTCAGCGGCCCGCTTTCGGCCAGCTGGATCGGTTAGGAGGTAGAACGACATGGGTTATTCGATCGTCAACATCCTTGGCGGCCTTCTGATCGTCACGTCCACCATGGTGGTCGTCTCAAAGAACATCAAGCACGCCATCAGCTGGTATGCGGTGCAGTCACTGGTGCTCGTGGGACTGCTCGCTACGCTCGGTGCCACCACCGGTGCGCAGGAGCTGCTTATGTGGGCTGGATCTGCCTTTATCACCAAGGTCGTCCTGGTCCCTTACATTCTCAACCGCGCATACAAGAAGATGGGCGAGCCGAGCGACGCATCGCTCAAGGCCGGCCTTAAGCCCGCGTGGGCCATTTGCATCATTGCCGTCGAGGTCGCGATTTGCTTTGCCGTCGTGACGCAGATCAGCCTGCCCACGGCCGAGGTTGCAACGCCAGCGCTCGCCATTAGCTTCGCTCACTTCTTCGTGGGCCTCACCTGCATCATTTCGCAGCGCAACATCATGAAGCAGATCTTTGGATACTGCCTTATGGAAAACGGCAGCCATGTGACGCTCGCGCTTTTGGCCCCCACCGCTCCCGAGATCATCGAGATCGGTATCGCCACCGACGCCATCTTTGCCGTCATCATCATGTCCATCGTCGTGCGTCGCATTTGGGACGACTCCCACTCGCTCGATGCGCGCGACCTGTCCGAGCTGAGGGGGTAGTCCATGGAAACGTTGATTTTCGCCCTGCTCGCGACTCCTTTGGTGTTCTCGCTGGTCATGGCGTTTTTGCCCAAGAACACGTCCTATAACGTGTTTGCCGGTCTCAACCTGGTCTCCGTCGCAGCCGTCCTGGTGCTGTCGATTGTGACGGCTGGTGACGTCCTTATGAGCGGCGACACCGCGTGCGCTCTTGGCCTGTGGTTCCACCTCGATTCGCTGGGTGCCATCTTTGTGCTGCTCATCGGCTTTATCGGTTTTCTTACCGGGCTGTTCTCGCTGCCCTATGTAAAGGCCGATATCGAGGAGGGCTCCATGCCCGCCGAGCGCGCCAAGCAGTATTTTGCGCTGTTTAGCCTGTTTGTGTTCACCATGCTGCTCGCGTGCCTGTCCAACAACATGATCCTCACGTGGGCCGCCGTGGAGGCAACCACGCTTTCCACCGTGTTCCTGGTGGGTATCTACAAGAACAAGACGGCCCTCGAGGCTTCTTGGAAGTATGCGATGGTCTGCACCGCCGGCGTGGCCTTTGGCTTGTTCGGTACGCTGCTGATCTACGCCAACGCCGCCGACGTGATTCCCAACGCCCACGAGGCCGCATTCCTGTCGTGCGTACTGCCGTATGCCGACCAGTTCGATCCGACGCTCATGCGCCTCGCCTTTGCGTTTATCGTGATCGGCTTTGGCACCAAGGCCGGCCTGTTCCCCATGCACACTTGGCTGCCCGATGCTCACTCCCAGGCCCCGAGCCCTGTCTCGGCCCTGCTCTCTGGCGTGCTGCTTAAGTGCGCCATGCTCGTGATCATGCGCTTCTACGGCTTTACCATCCAGGCCGTGGGCGCCGAGTATCCGCAGCTTTTGCTGCTGATCGTCGGCACGCTGTCCATTTTGGTGGCGGCACTTTCGATGTTTCGCCAGGACGACCTCAAGCGCCGCTTTGCGTACTCGTCTGTGGAGAACGTGGGCGTTATCGCCCTGTGCCTGGGTATCGGTGGCCCGCTGGGTATCGCCGCGGCCCTGCTGCACTGCGTGTTCCACGGCTTTACCAAGACGCTTGCCTTCTGCGTGTCCGGCAACATCCAGCACGCCTTTGGCACGCGTAGCCTGGCTAAGATTCAGGGTGTCGTCGAGGTTGCCCCCGCAACCGCCGCGCTCGCCATCTTGGCACTGCTCGGTCTTGGTGCCTTCCCGCCCTTTGGCATGTTTATCTCCGAGTTCCTGACTTTTGTCGCCGGTGTTACCGCCGGTCCCATGTGGCTGGTCGTCGTGGTCGCCCTCGGTCTTACCGTGGCCATCTCCGCGCTCACCCGCATCGCACTCAAGTCGGTATTCGGCCATGCGCCCCAGGCCATGGGCAAGCATGAGGCCCCGGCGCTCATGCTTATTCCCGAAATCATCCTGGCTGTCATGATCTTGTGGTTTGGCATCGCCACCCCGCTGCCTCTCGTGCACGGTGTGGAGACTGCGACCGGCATCGTGCTCGAGCAGAGCACCGAGGAGCTTCACGCGACGCCGATGTACCGCGCTGTGTTCGGTACCGAGACCGCTCAGAGCGAGGTGGAGTAACGAATGATTGAAACTGAGAACAAGGTGTATGCCCGTCGCTGCGAGAGCCATGTCGAGGCCCTGCGCCGCGCTGTTCCGGGCTGCATCGAGAAGGTCGAGTGGCAGTGCGAGGACCAGCTGACGATCACCGTCAAGCAGGACAAGCTGCCCGAGGCCGTCCACTACCTGTACTACGAGCGCTACGGCTGGATTCCCGTGATCATCGGCAACGATGAGCGCAGCCTGTGCGGCCGTTACGCCGTGTACTATGTCATCTCCATGGAGGGGGAGGATCCCGGTTGGGTGACCGTGCGCACCGAGGTCGATCCCGCCAAGATGACGTTCCCGTCCGTGACACCGTTCGTCCCCGCCTGTGTGTGGGGCGAGCGCGAGCTGCGCGACATGTTCGGCTTGATTCCCGAGGGTCTGCCCGATCGTCGCCGCCTGGTGCTGCCCGATGACTGGCCCAGCGGCCTGTACCCGCTGCGCAAGGACTCCATGGACTACCGCTTCCGTCCCGCTCCTGCGAGCGACATGGAAAACTACGAGTTCTTGGCCGATACCAAGGGCAAGGAGACGACGCTTGTCCCCATGGGCCCGTTGCACATTACCTCCGACGAGCCCGGCCACTTCCGCCTGTTCGTTGAGGGCGAGACGATCGTCGACGCCGACTACCGTCTGTTCTACGTGCACCGCGGCATGGAGAAGGTCGCCGAGACGCGCCTGAACTATGACGCCGTGACGTTCCTCGCCGACCGCATCTGCGGCATCTGCGGCTGCGCCCACTCGGTGGCCTATGCCGAGGCCGTCGAGCGCGCCCAGGGCATCCATGTTCCGCCGCGCGCCCAGTACATCCGCGCCATCATGCTCGAGGTCGAGCGTCTGCACTCGCATCTGCTCAACATTGGCCTGGCGTCGCACTACACGGGTTTCGACTCCGGCTTCCAGCAGTTCTTCCGCGTCCGCGAGAAGTCCATGGACCTGGCCGAGAAGCTCTCCGGTCACCGCAAGACCTACGGTCTCAACGTAATCGGCGGCGTGCGTCGCGACATTTTGGCCGAGCAGAAGCTCTCCACGCTCACGACCATCCACCAGCTGCGCTTCGAGGTTCAGGAGCTCGTCGACGTCTTGCTCTCCACGCCCAACTTTATTGAGCGTACGAGTGGCATCGGCATTCTGGACCGTAAGATCGCTCGCGACTTCTCGCCGGTCGGCCCGCTCATGCGTGGCTCGGGCTATGCCCGCGACGTGCGTTTTGACCATCCCTTCGACGGCTACGCCGATCCGGACGTCCAAAAGATGCATGCTGCCACGGCCGACACCTGCGATGCCTTCGGCCGTACCGCCGTTCGCATCCAGGAGGTCTACGATTCGATCGACATGATCGAGACCATGCTCGAGAACTGCCCGTCGGGCCCCATCCTCACCACGGATTGGGAGTACACCCCGCACAAGTACGCCATCGGCGCCACCGAGGCGCCGCGCGGCGAGGACGTGCACTGGGCCATGCTCGGCAATAACCAGAAGTGCTACCGCTGGCGCGCCAAGGCCGCCACGTACAGCAACTGGCCGGTCCTGCGCTACATGTTCCGCGGCAACACCGTGGGCGACGCGGCGCTGATCGTCGGCTCTCTCGACCCGTGCTACTCCTGCACCGACCGCGTGACGGTGACCGATGTCGCCGCCAAGCGCGACCATGTGCTCGACAAGGAACAGTTCGAGAACGTCTGGCGCGACAAGTCGCCGCTTGCGGGCGAGGGCACCATGGCCGCTCCGCTCGATGAGGAGGCGCTCTAATATGCTGAAGCTTTGGAAGGTCAACGCCAAGGCCGGCGACGCGACGGTCAAGTACCCGTTTGCGCCGTTCCCCACCAATAAGGACATGCGCGGCAAGCCCGAGCACAACGCCGAGCTCTGCATCGCCTGCGGTGCCTGCGGCGTGGCGTGCCCGGCCGATGCCATTCGCATGGACACCGACCTTGCGGCCGATACCATCACCTGGTCGATCGACTACGGCCGCTGCATCTTTTGCGGCCGCTGCGAGGAGGCCTGCCCCATGGAGGCCATCAAGCTCACCGAGGAGTTTGAGCTGGCCGTCATGAGCAAGGACGACCTCACCAGCAAGAGCGTCTATACGCTCGAGCACTGCTCGCGTTGCGGCAAGCCGTTTGCCCCGCACAAGGAGATCGACTACGCCAAGCGCCTGCTGCAAAAGGCCGGCGGCATGGAGGCCGAGCAGGCCGCCCGTACCGTCGGTATGTGCCAGGAGTGCAAGCGCGAGCTCGATGCCCTGCGCGCCGCTTCGGCCGTAAAGACCGGCAACGCGCGCGGCATGGCTGCCAACGAGACGCTTGCGTCCGGTGAGCCCCAGGGCCCCGGCATGGAGTATCTGGGCGGCCACGGCGTGACCCCGGAGTATGTCGCCCGCGAGCTCACCCCCGATGCGCCCGAGATCCCCGCCGGTCCGGCGCCGGTCGAGGGCATCATCATGGATTTTGAAACGAAGGAGGAGTAACCATGGCCGAACCCACGCTTTTGCCCGAGCGGCTTCAGTACCGCCCGACCAAGATCGAGCTCGACGAGAGCATCGAGAAGGCCAAGGCGACTCTTCTTAAGAAGATCAAGCGCTCGGTGTACGTCTACCGTGTCGACTGCGGCGGCTGCAACGGCTGCGAGATCGAGATCTTCGGTTCCATCACGCCCGTCTTCGACGTCGAGCGCTTTGGCATCAAGGTCGTGCCTTCGCCCCGTCACGCCGATGTGCTGCTGTACACCGGCGCCGTGACGCGTGCCATGCGCATGCCGGCCCTGCGCGCCTTTGAGGCCGCACCCGATCCCAAGATCGTGGTGTCCTATGGCGCGTGCGGTTGCACCGGTGGTATCTTCTACGACAACTACTGCGTCTGGGGCGGCACGGACAAGATTCTGCCGGTCGATGTCTACATCCCCGGCTGCCCGCCCAGCCCCGCGCAGACCATCTACGGCTTTGCCATTGCGCTCGGTCTGCTGGACCAAAAGCTCCATGCCGAGACCACGGTGGAGGCCGCCGGCGAGCAGGCCGATATCCTGCACCCCGGCGTGCCGTACAAGCTGCGCGTTGCCATCGAGCGCGAGGCTCGCGCCATGAGCGGCTACCGTTACGGCCGCGACCTGGCCAACGAGTTTATGGATACGCTCGAGGGCGCGCCCAAGGGCGATATCCGCGGTGCCATGGCGCTGCTCATCGATAAGCAGGACGATCCTCGCCGCGTTGAGGTCTACTCGGCGCTGCAGGATCTGGTGCTGGCCGGAGGTCGCTAGATGGAGCTCACGGACCGCTCTGGTTACTTTGCGGGCCCCGGTATGCTCGGCGGCTCCTTTGGCGATGCCTTGCGCGCAAGCGACGAGGCCGCCGAGGGCGTCGCCGACCCCTGCCTGGGCCATGCGCCCGACCAAGTGGTCTTTTACGAGCTCACGCGTAAGTTTGTGGAGACCGAGGAAGACGTTCCCCAGGAGGCCTGCGACGTGCTGTACTACACGCTCGCCGTGGGCCACCACACCGGCGTGCTCGACTGCTTTGAGCCGCGCCTGTCGGTGCCGGTGGATGTCTTCTATTCGCTCGTCGACGCGCTGCCGGAGGGGGAGGCCAAGACCAAGTTCGAGGCCATCCGCTCCTTTGGCGAGTGCCAGCTCGACAAGGCGGCGGTGCCGTCGCTGCTCGAGGCCTGCGATGCGCTGCTCGACGAGCGCGGTTTTCGCGGGTCGGCCAAGGCCGGCATCTCGGTGTTCGACGACGACTTTGGCCTGCATGCCCAGCAGGTCGCGTTTCTGATGAAGTTTCGCGATCTGGTTGAGCGCGTGCGCGATGTGTCGGGCGTGTATCTGACGGGAAGGTTGCAGTAATGGGTCGCGTTGTAGATGGACGTGTGAACGGAGCCCCGTTTGCGGGTATCGTGCTCACGGCGGGAAGCGTGCTGCGTGCCGACGATGCCGCCGGCCCCGTGCTCTCCAAAAAGATGGAGGACGCGCCCATCGCCGGTTGGTACACCATCGACGGCGGGCAAACGCCCGAGGACGACATCATCGAGGTCAAGCGCGAGCGTCCGCCGCGTTTGGTTTTGGTCGATGCCGCCGACATGGCGCTGCCCGTCGGGTCCATCCGCTTGCTCGACAAGCGCGATGTGGCCCGCAAGTCGATGTTCACCACGCATTCGCTTCCTTTGTCGATTCTGATCGAGGAAATCGAACAATCGTGTGATGATATCGTCTTCGTTGGGATTCAGCCGGGCGACACGGAGTTCTACAACCCCATGTCCCCGGAGGTCTTTGACGCCGTCGACGCCGTGTACGACGCCGTGGCCGCCAACGACTTTTCCCACTTTGTCCGCTTGGGGCAAGAGTAATAGGAGCGCTTGTCCCTGCTGATTAGGAAAGAAGTGATTGACATGGCAGATTCCAAGGCAGAATATCCCGCTCCCGATTGCCTGGCGCCCGTCGCGATCGAGGCCAAGACCGAGGTCGCCGGCGTGACCAAGGCCAACCTGCCGGTCGCAAAGGCCTTTCTGTTGGCAATGTTCGCCGGTGCGTTTATTGCCTTCGGCGGCCTGTTCTTTACCGTGTTCTTGAGCGATAGCACGCT
The DNA here is from genome assembly GCA_900544135.1 of uncultured Collinsella sp. Lineage (GTDB taxonomy): Bacteria > Actinomycetota > Coriobacteriia > Coriobacteriales > Coriobacteriaceae > Collinsella. The sequence goes on along the minus strand of UQTU01000011.1, from coordinate 32,140 downwards.
GGGCTGGGGCGCTCAGCGCGTCGTGGGCGGCCTGTGCTTTTGCCTGGGCCTGGTGCTGGTGCTGGTGTGTGGCGCCGAGCTGTTTACCGGTAATTCGCTTATGGTCTGCGCGCTCAAGAGCAAAAAAATCACCCTGGTCCAGATGCTCAGGGCATGGCTCGTCGTGTGGCTTGGTAACTTTGTCGGTGCCCTGTTCATCGTCTTTTTGGTGTACATGGCCGGCATTTACAAGCTTAACGGCGAGGCGGTCGCCAATTCCATGGTGAGCGTCGCCGCCGGCAAGGTGACGGTCGACTGGGTGACGATCTTCTTCCGCGGCATCCTGTGCAACATCTTTGTGTGCCTGGCCGTGTGGATCGGTACCGCCGGCAAGACCGTGGTCGATAAGGTTGTGGGCATTCTGCTGCCCATCGCCGCCTTTGTGGCCTGCGGTTTTGAGCACTGCGTTGCCAATATGTACTTTTTGCCCATGGGTGCCGTGATGCACGCGTGCGGCTATGGCGCCGACGTCGCCGGCGCCGATGCGCTCAACGCCGCGGGCATTGCGTTTAACCTGTCCGCCGCCACGCTGGGCAACATCGTGGGCGGCGCGGTTCTGGTCGCGCTCGGCTACTGGTTTATCTACGCCAAGAAGTCCGAGGCGTAAGGTATCGCCTGTTTGACGTTGGGCCTCCCGCGGGGCGTTGCCGTGCGGGAGGCTTTTTTGGCCTGGGGCTCGTTCCCGGGCTGTCGGTCTGTTGTGTTTGGCTTGTGAAAGGGGTAATCGAGATGGCATCTGCTGTGAAGCGTGACGGTCGCGCCGTGGTGACCACATGCGGGGGATGCTATGCCGATTGCGCCTTTGCGGCACGCGTTGAGGGCGGTCGCGTGGTGGCTGAGTTGCCGGTGCCGGGGCATCCGTGCGCGGCGCGCGCCCTGTGCGCCCGCGGACGGCATCGCCTGGCAATGCCGTTTGACGAGCGCGACCGCATCGTGCACCCTATGCGACGCCGCCGGGATGGCTCGGGGTTTGATGCGATTACCTGGGACGAGGCGTTTGCTCAGATTGCCGAGCGTCTTTTGGGGATTGTTGACGAGTGCGGGCCTCGTGCGCTGGGCATGACGCTCGGCGTTCCCTCGTTCGACCGCTACTGGGCCTATCGCCTTATGCATGCGCTGGGTTCGCCCAACGTGTACGGTGCCGATGGCGCCTGCGAGGTAAGCCGTCTCACCGGTTGGGAGCACAGCCTGGGCTACAGCCCCGCCTCCGACCTGGCGCACACCGATTGCATCATGTACCTGGGGCGTTCCATCGTCGATTCGTCGACGATGGGGACCGTTGATGCGCTCAACGATGCCCGTCGCCGTGGGGCGAAGATTATCGTGGTCGACCCCCGGCGCAGTGGCTCGGCTGCGCTTGCCGACCGCTGGCTGCGCGTGCGCCCGGGCTGTGACCTGGCCTTGCTGCTGGGCATTGCGCATGTCTTGATTGCCGAGGGCCTGTATGACCATGAGTTCGTGACCCGCTATACCACGGGTTTTGGCGAGCTGGCGCAGGCGGCTGCTGTTTGGACGCCCGAGTGGGCCGAGTCGATGTGCGACGTGCCGGCCGCAGAGATTATCGCGACGGCGCGCGATCTGGCTGCCGCCGCGCCTGCCGCTGTGGTGGATGCGGGCTTTCATGGCGGCATCGGTATCGCGTATGCCAATAGCACCCAGACCGCGCGCGCGATTTGTCTGATCGATGTGCTGCTGGGCTGCATCGGACACGCGGGCGGTGCCCTCAACCCGCCCACGCCGCTTGCGTTGGGCGATTTGGACCCTGCGCGTTTTGCGACGCCGTCGATGCCACGTGAGCCCAAGTTGGGGTCCGAGCGCTATCCACTGGTCGATCCGGTGCGCGGACTGTGCACGACCATCGGTCAGTCGATTCTTGCCGGCGATTTGCGTGGGCTCATCGTCTATGCCAGTAACCCCGGTGCGGGCTATGGCAATGCGCAGGCTTGGTTGGGTATTTTGCAACAGCTCGACTTGCTCGTGACCGTTGATATTCGCTGGTCCGAGACAGCGCGCGCTTCTGACTTCGTGCTGCCCGACGTGACGTATCTGGAGGCCGACCGTGGCGTTGGAACGGTGATAGGCACCAACGATGCGCGCGTGTTCTACCGCAACGCCGTGCTGCCTGTGCAGCATGACGACACACGTCCCGGTCGGGAGATTTTTGCCGGTCTGGCGCAGGCGTGTGGCGTGGGCGAGTATTTCCAGTTTACGTCTGACGATCTGGCGGCTGCCCAGGTGGCGCCTTTTGGGATCGATCTGGACGAGCTCAAGGAGCGCGGCTGGGCCGATACGGGCGTGGCGCTGCCGTCGCGCACGGGTGAGCCGGTGATTCCGCTTGCCGGCGGCAAAATTGCGCTGGCAAGCGACGTATGGGAACGAGTCGGCATGGGTCGTGTGCCCAACTGGATTGCGCCCATGGTGGAGCCCGGCCCGGGGATGTTTCGCCTCATTAGTGGCAACCGTCCCTTTGAGTCGCACACCTCGCGCAGGCTTGCGGCTCAAGGTGCCGCCGAGGCTGGATCGGACCTGGATGCCGTGCAGATGAATGCCGATGCTGCTGCGCACATGGGCATCGCCGACGGCGAGATCGTCGAGCTCGTGAGCGATATGGGCCGCGACCGCGTGCGCGTGGAGACGACGCCGTATCTGCATCCGGCGTGCATCTTCACCTCGGCCGCCCCCGGTGGGCGTTCGTTTGGCGCCGATGCCGGCGGCGCTCAAGCCTTGGGCGTCGGCCCGCTCGACCATACACCGTTGCGTTGGGACCCGTTGACGGGCGCCGCGCTCACCCAGGAAAACGCCGTTCGCGTGGAAAAGATCGCGGCGCGCGAGGATAATAGCGATTGATTGACTCAGCCGATCGAATTGGCTGATAGTTTGACGTTCGAACGATTGATTCACCTTTGGTTTTGAAAGGCCGCACATGAGCGATAGCCAGAACATGTCCGATGAGGTACGCGCCCGCCTTCGCGCTATTCCTTCCGTCAACGAGCTGCTTGCCGAGTGGCCGGTGGTGAAGGCGGCGGGGGAGACCTGCGACGCGGTGGTCCATGCTGCCGTGACGGCCGAGCTCGACGAGGAGCGCGCCGCCATTCGCGCCGGTGCCGCCCCGCGCTCTAAGCGCGACCTGGCCTCGGCCATTGAATTTCGTGCGCACCGCTCCGCGCTGCCGAGCCTGCGTCCCGCAGTTAACGCCACGGGTGTGGTTATCCATACCAACTTGGGCCGCGCCCCGCTCGCGGAGTCGGTCGCCAAGGCCGTGGCCGAGGTTGCGCGCGGGTACAGCACGCTCGAGTACAGTGTGGACACCTGTTCGCGCGGATCGCGCAAAGAGCATGCCGCGCAGCTCATCCGCTCGCTCACCGGTGCCGAGGACGCGCTCGTGGTCAACAACAACGCCGCCGCGGTACTGCTGGTGCTGGCGACCCATGCCGCAGGCAAGGAGGTCATCGTCAGCCGCGGCGAGCTTGTCGAGATCGGCGGCAGCTTCCGCATCCCCGATGTCATGGCGGCTTCGGGCGCCAAACTCGTCGAGGTCGGCGCCACCAACCGCACGCATTTGGACGACTATGAGCGCGCCATCACGCCCGATACGGCGATGATCCTCAAGGTCCATCCTTCCAACTATCGCATCGAGGGCTTTCACGAGGAGGTGGGCTCTCGGGAGCTTGCCGCTCTGGCCCACAAGCATGGCCTGCTGTTCTACGAGGACCAGGGGTCGGGCGCGCTGTTGCCCGACGACATCTTGGTGCGCGGCGGCGAAGAAACCACGCCGGCTTCGGTTTTGGCAGGGCTCGATCTGGTGTCGTGCTCGGGCGATAAACTGCTCGGTGCCGCACAAGCGGGCATTATCATGGGCCGTCGCAATCTGGTCCAGGCCTGTGGGTCACATCCGCTTATGCGCGCCCTGCGCCCGGGCAAGCTCGCGCTGACGGCGCTCGAGGCCACGCTGCGTATCTACATGGACGGCGCCGATGTTGCCCATCGCGATATTCCGGTGCTCAGCATGCTTACGCTGCCGCAGGCCCATTTGGAGCGACGTGCCCGCAAGCTGCGCGATCGTATGGTCGCCGGGCTCGATAAGGCTGGCTACCCGTGTGCCGTTCAGGTGGAGATCGTCGAGGAATCGTCGACCCCTGGTGGCGGCTCGCTGCCTACCGTGGAGCTGCCCACCATGTGCGTTGCCGTGCGCCTCGTCGATGAGCGTCTTTCCGTTGACGCACTCAAGCGCTCGCTCGTCCAAGATTTCGACACGCCGGTCGTCACGCGCGCCTCGCACGATCGCGTCCTGTTTGACGTGCGCACACTCGTGGGCGACCGCGATATCGAGACGGCGGCATCGACGCTCGTCGCGTGCGTTAAGAAGGCGATTGCTCGATGAGTGAGGTTCAGGCGCTGGTGGAGTGTCCCGTTATCGTTGGCACGGCGGGCCACGTTGACCACGGCAAGTCGGCATTGATCGAGGCGCTGACCGGCAAGAATCCCGACCGTCTGGAGGTTGAGCGCCGTCGCGGTATGACCGTGGAGCTGGGCTTTGGCGAACTGGCACTGCCGAGTGGCAAGATCGTCGGCCTGGTCGACGTGCCGGGCCACGCGCATTACCTGCGCGCCATGGTGCAGGGTGCAACAGGCATCGACGTTGCCGTGCTGGTGGTCTCTGCCGTTGAGGGTGTAATGCCGCAGACGCGCGAGCACGTGCACGTGCTGGAGCTGCTGGGCGTCACGCATATGGTGGTGGCGCTGACGATGTGTGACCTGGCCGATGCCGAGATGACCGAGCTTGCCGAGCTCGATGTCGATGACTTTTTGTCGGGTACCGTGTTTGCGGGCGCGCCGATTGTGCCCGTGTCGTCTAAGACGGGCGAGGGGATCGACGGGCTGCTTGCGGTGCTCGACGAGCAGGTAAGTGCCTGCTGGGATGCTTGTCGTGCCCGTGCCGAGCGCACCGATGCCGCGCCGCGCCTGCCGATTGACCGCTGCTTTACGATTAAGGGCGTCGGCACTGTCGTAACGGGAACGCTGCACGATGCGCCGGTTGCGGTGGGCGACGAGCTGATGGCTTTGCCGTCGCGTACGGTCTGTCGCGTGCGCGGGATTCAGGTGCATGGCGATACGCCGCGCGCGCTGCCTGGTCAGCGTGTGGCGCTCAACCTAGTTGGTGACGGTGTCGCGGCGCTTGACCGTGGCGAGATGCTGGGCGTGGCGGACCGCTTTGGCCAGACGTTGCGCTTTATGATGACGTTCACCTACCTGGGCCGCGAGGGCACCAAGCCGCGCGTGCTCGAGTCGGGCGCGCGTGTGCATGTGATGGCCGGCACGGCCGAGGTCGTCGGCCGTATCATGCTTTTGGAGGGCGAGGCCCCCATGGCGGTGGGCGAGACCCGTACCGTGCAGGTGCGCTTGGAGGACCCGCTGCCGCTGTGTGCCGGAGACCATGCCGTGGTGCTGTCGTATTCGCCCGTTATGCTCATTGGCGGCGGGCGTGTGCTGCTTTCGCGCTGCCGTCGCTCGCGCGAGCTTTCGGCGGGGGAGCGCACGCTGCTTGCAGCGCTTGAGGCCGGCGATGCCGCGGGCGGTGTGGGCGCTTGGCTGGCGCTGCAGATGCTGCCAGTTACGGCGGTTGATGTTGCCGACGCTTTGGATCTTGGTGTCGGCGAGGTCGATGCCGCACTGCGCGGGTTGGTGTCGCAGGGCTCTGTTCGCAAGCTTGCTGTGGGTGATGCGGACTACTTGGCGGACGCCGTGGTGCTCGACGCCGCGATGGGTGCGCTAGCGGCGACCCTGTCAGCCATGCACGCGGCTGCCCCCAAGGAGACGGGCTTTACGCCCGGCGCCGTTGCCCATGCTGCTTGGCCTACCGCTGACGATACAGTTGCCGCGGCCCTGATTTCCGAGGGCTGCTCGCGTGGCGTGTGTGCCGCCGAGGGTGCCGAGGTATTCGACCCGCACTCCGCTGCCGCCGCGGCGCGTGTGGTGCGCGAGGCCTGCGAACGTATCGTTGCCTTGCTGGACGAAGCCGGCCTCGATGCGCCGATATTGCCCGAGGTGGGCGAGCAGTTGCAGCTCGATCGCGACACCATGACGCGTGCCCTGCGCGAGCTTTCGCTCAACCGTTCCATCGTGAAGATCGAGCGTGACGTTGCCTTGTCCGCCACCGTGGAGTCGCATGCGCGCGAGCTTGTCGCCGCCGCTATCGAGGCTGCCGGGGGCGCTGCCACCACGAGCGCCCTGCGCGAGGCGCTGGGTGTGTCGCGCAAACGTGCCATCAGCATCTTGGAGCACCTGGATGCCGTGCGCTTTACGGTGCTCGACAAGGATGCCGGCGGCCTGAGGTCCCTGCGCTAGGCCGGTCACTCGCTCCCGCCTCCTCAGTTGCGGTGAAATAGTTCCTATTTGGAGGCTTTGGCAGCAAATACAGGAACTATTCCACCGCAACTTCTTGTTCGTCTTTTTGGGATGGAGCCGTTTCGGTTTGGTAAAATACCGCCGCACTTGGGAACGGATGGGCTCCGGTGGGCTCCGCGGTCCTCAAAACCGTTGCGAGGCGTGCAAAACGTCTTGGATGTGTTCGATTCACATACGTTCCCGCCATACGCTACCAGCGCTTTTGTGCTCGCGGTCTTGCTGCGTGCCGCAAAGGCGCTGTTTTGTTTTTGCACGAGCTTTTCGTAGCGCTGCTATTTCGGTGGCTGTATTTAGCTTCGTGCACCGGGTTTCGAGCATGCCGATGGAGGTGTTTTGCCGTATGACTACCGTAAGACGTGCCGATCTTTCTTGTGTCGTCCAGGCGGGTGGGCTGTCCTCGCGCATGGGCTGCGATAAGGCGCGCATGGCGTTTTGCGGCGAGCCGCTCATCGAACGCGTGCTGGGTCGGCTGGCGCCAGTTGCCGGCGAGTTGGTCGTTACGACTTCGCGTCCCAGCGAGCTTGCCTACCTTGAGGAGCGCGCGTTTGGCGGCCTGGTGCCGCGAATAGTGTCGGACCTTGAGGGGCCGGCGGGCGCCATGCGCGGCATCGCGAGTTCGCTGACTGCGGCCCGGCTGCCTCTCGTTGCTATCGTCGCCTGTGATATGCCGTTTGTCTCTTCGGAGCTAATCGGTGCCCTTGCTGGCTGTGTCGAGGCCGAGGCGCTCGACGTGTGCGTGCCGCGCGAGGAGCGGGGGATTGAGCCGCTTTGCGCCGTCTGGCGCCGTGACGCGTGTGCGCCGGTTGCCCAAGAGCTGCTCGCCGGTGACCGTCAGCGAATCCGCTGCCTGATCGACCGGGTGAACGCCGGGTATTTGGACGAGCCTCAGATTGTCGCGGTCGCCGGCTCGACGCTCTGCTTCGAGAACGTCAATACGCCCGAGGAGTTTGCGGCGGCCGAGTTGCTCGCCTAGACGATTGGAGTTGCCATGTCTCACGATATTTGTCCCGACACGGGAGAACCTTGCACTTGCGATGGGTCCGAGCCTTGCACCTGCGGCCGCGGCGGCTGCGGACATACGGCCGAGGAAGAGGCAGCGGCGGCTGCGTATCGCGATGCACACCGCGAAGGCCCGTCCGGTGATGCTCTCGACCATGAACGCAAGATCATCGTTTCGTTCGATAGCACCTTCGATGTGATGGAATGCGAGCAGCTGTGCCTTGCCGCCGGTGTGCCCGGGCGCATCATGCCACTGCCCGGCTCCATCACCGCCGGCTGCGGGCTGTGCTGGGCCATGCCGTTCTCGGGCGATGCACTCGCCGCCTTCCGCGCTGCCACCGAAGGCCGCATAACCCCCGCCGACTATCATCAGCTCGTCCTCTAACCGTCAGCACCACCATAAAGGTGCCTGTCCCCAATGTGGTGGTTTGGAACACGTGGACGAAACAGGTTTGAAACACGGGTTTTGCATGTCAGGCACTCAAAAACGCTTCTACCTGCATCGTAATCAAAACGAAACATCCGCTCGTCGGCTTATGCGAAACTTTGCCGCAACAGTGCGATATTATCCATACACGATAAAGCTCGCGGCGCATGGGGTGCCGCGACCAACATTTTCGTTTCCCATCATTGGAGGAAGCATGAGCTACACGCAGAAAGTTCTCGAAGAGCTCAAGGCCCGCTATCCCGAGCAGCCTGAGTTCATCCAGGCCGCGACCGAGATCCTCGGCACCATCCAGCCGGCGCTCGACGCCCACCCCGAGTACGAGGAGGCCGCCCTGCTGGAGCGCCTCGTCGAGCCCGAGCGCATCGTCATGTTCCGTGTTCCCTGGGTCGACGACCAGGGCAAGGTTCAGGTCAACCGCGGTTACCGTGTCGAGTTCAACTCTGCCATTGGACCCTACAAGGGCGGCCTGCGCTTTAACCCGACGGTCACCCTGGGTATGCTCAAGTTCCTGGGTCTGGAGCAGATCCTCAAGAACAGCCTGACCACCCTTCCCATGGGCGGCGGCAAGGGCGGCTCCGACTTTGACCCCAAGGGCAAGTCCAACAACGAGATCATGCACTTCTGCCAGTCCTTCATGACCGAGCTCTATCGCCACATCGGCCCCAACACCGACGTTCCCGCCGGCGACCTGGGCGTTGGCGGCCGCGAGGTTGCCTACCTGTTCGGTCAGTACAAGCGCCTGACCAACGAGTGGACCGGCGTCCTTACCGGCAAGGGCCTCTCCTTTGGCGGCTCGCTTGCCCGTACCGAGGCCACCGGCTACGGCCTGGCCTACTTTGTGGACGAGTACCTCAAGAGCCGCGGCGACTCCTTCGAGGGCAAGAACGTCGTCGTTCACGGCTCCGGTAACGTCGCCATCTACGCCGTCCAGAAGGTCTCCCAGCTCGGCGGCAAGGTGCTGGCCTGCTCCGATACTCACGGCTGGGTCGAGGATCCCGACGGCATCGACTACACCGTGCTCGAGCACGTCTACAACAAGAAGCGCTCCGGCCACGACAAGGGCGTTACGCTCGCTATGTACGTTGACGAGAAGCCCAACGCCGTGTGGCACGAGGGCGACGGCCGTGGCGTTTGGCAGCTGCCCTGCGACATCGCGCTGCCCTGCGCTCGCGAGAACACGCTGCTGCTCGAGGACGCCCAGGCGCTCGTCGCCAACGGCTGCAAGGTGGTCGGCGAGGGCGCGAACATGCCCACGACCATCGAGGCCACGACTTACTTCCAGGAGAACGGCGTTGCCTTTATGCCCGGTAAGGCTGCCAACGCCGGCGGCGTGCTCGTGTCCGGCCTGGAGATGAGCCAGAACGCTGAGCACCTGTCCTGGACCTTCGAGGAGGTCGACGGCAAGCTCGAGCAGCTCATGCGCGGCATGTTCCACAACGTGGACGACACCGCCAAGGAGTACGGCCAGGAGGGCAACTTTGTCATGGGCGCTAACATCGCCGGCTTCCTGAAGGTCGCCGACGCTATGCTCGCCCAGGGCGTCTGCTAAATCTTCGCTCGACATAGCATCGCAGAAGGCTCCCAGTCATCTTGGCTGGGAGCCTTTTTTGATCCGTTGGGGACGGAGGAAAACGGATCATTATGTCTCGGCCCTCTGCCGGCCGCCCCTTAAGTTGCGGTGAAATACGGACTGTTGGGCGCCCTAAGCCCGACAAACAGTCCGTATTTCACCGCAAGTTATGGATGGGAGGGAGGTTTTTGTGCTGTGGAAGGTCGCGGCCCTTCGTTTGGTACACTTAAAAGTACTGGACAAGTGAAGAGATGGGGGAGAACGTGCTCAAGTTCGGTACCTACGTCCGTGTTGGAAGCGCGGCCGAAGCCTATGAGCTCTTACAGAAGAACCGCAACAACAAGATTGTGGGCGGCGGCATCTGGATGCGCCTGGGCTCGCGTCGCGTGGCGACGGCGATTGACCTTTCGGCCTGCGGACTCGATCAGATCGAGGAGACCGAGACCGAGTTTCGCATCGGAGCCATGTGCACCCTGCGCCAGCTCGAGCGCCATGTCGAGCTCAACGCGCTTGTCAACAATGTCTTTGAGTTCGCCGTCCACGATATCGTGGGCGTGCAGCTGCGCAATACCGCCACGGTGGGCGGCAGCATCTACGGCCGCTTTGGCTTCTCGGACGTGCTCTCGGCTTTCCTGGCGCTCGATTCCTATGTTGAGCTGACGGGCGCCGGTCGCGTGCCGCTCGCCGAGTTTGTTGACATGGGTTACGTGCGCGACGTGATCGAGCACATCGTGGTCGTCAAGCACGATTACCGTGCGAGCTACGAGGCCGTGCGCAAGGCCGCGACCGACTTTCCCTCGCTGAACGTTACCGCTGCCTGGTGGAACAACAGCTGGCATGTCACTGTGGGTGCCCGCCCGCTGCGCGCGACCCTGCTGCAGGGCGAGGCGTGCGGCCTTACCGCCGAGCAGCCTTCCGAGGACGAGCTTCGCGCCCTGGCCGCGTCCGTACGCGCGCTGAGCTATGGCACCAACCTGTGGGGCTCGGCCGACTACCGCCGTCGCATCTCGGCCCCGCTGGCGATTCATGCTGTGCGTCGCGCTGCCGGCATCGAGCTTTCGGCCGCGCTTGCCCGCGAGCTCGAGACCGTGCAAGTGCCAAAGTTTGCCACGGACGAGTATTCCTGCCGCCGCGTGCCCGGCGTCGATTCTAACGAGGTGCGCTAATGGCTGCCAAACTCATCGATCTTTCCTTTACGCTCAACGGCCGCAAGGTCAAGGTTCAAATTGCTCCTGACACCATGCTCTTTTCGCTTTTGCGTGAGCAGGGCTGCGCGTCGGTGCGCTGCGCCTGCGAAACCACCAACTGCGGTCTGTGCACGGTGTGGCTCGACGGCGACCCGGTGCTGAGCTGCTCGGTTCCTGCCGCCCGTGTTGAGGGCCGCTCCATTACCACGCTCGAGGGCCTCAAGGCCGAGTCCGAGGCACTGGCCCGTGCGATGGCTGCCGAAGGCGCCGAGCAGTGCGGTTTTTGCGCCCCCGGTCTTATCATGAACGTGCTGGCGCTCGCCCGCGCCGCCAAGGAGGACCCGAGCCTCGTCGCCACACGCGAAGAGCTCTCGCGCCAGCTCGCCGGTAACCTCTGCCGCTGCAGCGGCTACGAGAGCCAGTTGCGCGCCATCGTGCGCTTCCTCAACGAGTCCGGCGTGCAGGTGGGCTTTGAGATGCCCGAGCTGCCCGTCAACGACACGAGCTCCGACGGTGTCGCGTACAAGCAGATTACCCACAAGCAGCCCAAGAAGGATTCGAAGGCGCTGCTCGAGGGCCGTCCCGTCTACACGGGCGACCTGGTGCCCGCCGGCGCCCTGATTGTCAAGCTCAAGCGCAGCCCGTATGCGCGCGCCAAGATCCGCTCCATCGATACATCGCGCGCCCTGAAGGTGCCCGGCGTGGTGGGCGTCTACACCTACGAGGACGTGCCCAAGCGCCGCTTTACCATCGCCGGCCAGAGCTATCCGCAACCGAGTCCCTACGACCGCCTGATCCTCGAGAACCTCGTCCGTTACCAAAACGAAGAGGTGGCGATCGTCGCCGCCGAGACCGAGGAGGCCGCCGACAAGGCGCTCAAGCTCATCAAGGTCGACTACGAGGTGCTCGAGCCCCTGCTCGACTTTACCCAGGCGCTCGATAACGACATCGTGGTCCACCCCGAGGGCGACGTGACCTTTATGTTCCCGCAGGGCGGCGACGTTGCTCGCAACCTGGTGTGCAGCGGTACCAGCGATTTTGGCGACCTCGACGAGGCATTCGCCCAGAGCGACATCGTCTTTGAGCGCACCTACACGAGCCAGGCCACGCAGACCGCGCCCATGGAGACCTTCCGCGCCTTCGCGACGACCGATGCGTTCGGCCGCATCTCGGTGACCACCTCGACGCAGGTGCCCTTCCACGTGCGCCGCATGGTCGCGCAGTCGCTCGACATTCCGCAGTCACAGGTGCAGGTCATTAAGCCGCGCATCGGTGGCGGCTTTGGCTCCAAGCAGACGGGCTGCTGCGAGATCTTCGTGGCGTTCGTGACGCAGCAGACCGGCCGTCCGAGCTATTGCTGCTACACCCGCGAGGAGACCATCACTGCGGGCAACTCGCGCCACCAGATGCAGATGACCGTTAAGCTGGGCGCCATGAACGACGGCACCATCACGGCCATCGACCTGCATACGCTGTCCAACGCCGGTGCTTATGGCGAGCACGCTACCACGACGATCGGCCTTTCGGGCCACAAGAGCCTGCCCATCTACAACCACGTGAAGGCGAGCCGCTTTAGCTGGGACGCCGTCTACACCAATACCAACCGTGGCGGCGCGTATCGCGGCTACGGCGCCACCCAGGGCCAGTTTGCCGTGGAGAGCGCCGTCAACGAGCTCGCCGACATGCTGCACATGGACCCTGCCGACCTGCGCCTTAAGAACATCGTGCGCGAGGGCGAGGTCATGCCGCAGTACTACAACGAGAAGCTCAACGCCTGCGCGCTCGACCGCTGCCTGCTGCGCGCGATGGACATGATCGGTTGGCGCGACAAGCCGCTAGCTGTTGACCTGGGCGACCGCGTGCGCGCTCTGGGCTGTGCGCTCACCATGCAGGGCTCGGGCATCTCCAACGTGGATATCGCCGGCATCGACATGCGCCTGGAAGAGGACGGCTTTATTACGCTTTCGACCGGCGCTACCGATAACGGCATGGGTGTCGACACAATCCTGGCGCAGATTGCCGCCGAGGAGCTGGGCGTGGAGAGCTCGCTGATCGTGGTGCGTGGCGTGGACACCGACGTGTCGCCGTTCGACGCCGGCTCGTACGCGAGCTCGGGTACGTACGTGACGGGACTTGCCGCCAAGAACGCCGCGACCGAGCTGCGTGAGAAGATCTGCGCCAAGGCCGCCCAGATGTGGGACGTGGATGCCGCCGACGTGGTCTTTGATGGCCAGTACGTGCGTCTGTCCGACGAGCGTGCCGCGCGCGAGCAGAACCGCTACCTCACGCTGCGCGACTTTGCCAACCTGTGCGTCAAGAACATCGCGGGCGGCGACGCGCTCACCTCGCATGCCTCCGCCTGCCTGCCCGTTTCGCCTCCGCCGTTTATGGCAGGCATTGCCGAGGTCGAGGTCGACAAGGCCACCGGCAAGGTGACCGTGGTGGACTACGCGGCGGCTGTGGACTGCGGCACCGTTATTAACGAGGCACTCGCGCGCGTCCAGGCCGAGGGCGGCATTGCCCAGGGTATTGGTCACGCGCTCTACGAGATTGTCGAGCACGATGACCGCGGCCGTCTGCGCACCGGCATCTTTATGAGCTACAAGCTGCCCACGCGCCTGGATATCGGCAGCATTCGCGTGGCCTTTGAGCCGAGCTATGAGCCGACGGGCCCGTTTGGCGCCAAATCGATCGGCGAGGTCGTCATCAACACGCCGCTCGCCGCCGTTGCCTCGGCCGTGGCGCACGCCACCGGCCATCAGGTTCGCTCGCTGCCGATCACGCCCGAGAAGGCCCTGCTGGGGGAGTAGCGGGTCAGCGAACAAATCGTAATTGGCGGGGCGGGGCAACTCGCCCCGCCTTTTGCACTCGTGGTGAGGTCGTGAGCCTGTAAAAGGTGTGCGTGCGCTTGCCGCTCGTATCTGCTATCATTCCTAGTCTGTGCGCTCATGCGGGCGTGGCGGAATTGGTAGACGCGCCAGATTTAGGTTCTGGTGGGATTCCCGTGAAGGTTCGAGTCCTTTCGCCCGCACCAACGCACCCGCGTCGGTTTATGCCCTCGCGACGCTTGTTGCATAAAGGTACCAGCACCTCAGATAAGCTGGGCAGTATGAGGAGGAACGTGTTGAACATCACCGCTTCTGACGTCAAGGACGCCAAGCTCACCGCTACGGTCACCATCCCGGCCGCCGACGTCGACGCCGCGATCAAGAAGGCCTACAAGGAGACCGCCAAGAAGTACCGCTTCCCGGGCTTCCGCGCCGGTAAGGCCCCCCGTCCGGTCATCGACTCCGCTCTTGGCGCCGAGGCTACCCTCGCTCAGGCCACCAACGACCTGATCGCCGCCAACGAGCCCGCCGTGCTCAACGAGCTGGACATCGTCCCCACCAAGAGCGGTGACTACAAGGAGCTCGACCTCGCCAAGGATCACGAGGACTACACCTACACCGTCGAGTTCTCCCTGCGTCCCGCCGCTGAGCTCTCCTCCTTCGACGCCGTCGAGATCGAGATGCCCCCCGCGGAGGTCACCGAGTCCGAGATCAACAACCAGGTCGAGATGCTCCTCAACTACCGTGCCACCTTCGAGGACGTCGAGGGTCGCGCTGTCGAGGCCGAGGACTACGTTACCGTCGACCTCAAGGCCATCGAGAACGCCGACAACTTTGCCGCCGAGGGCCGCATGCTCATCGCCGGTAGCGACAGCAACCCCAAGGAGTTCAACGAGGCCCTGATCGGCGCCAACGTTGACGACGTCAAGTCCGTCACCTGGACCGACGAGGCCGAGGAGGGCGAGGAGGCCGAGACCCACACCGTCGAGGTCACCGTTAAGGGCATCAAGGTCCGCAACACCCCCGAGCTCACCGACGAGCTCGTCAAGTCCGACTTTGGCTTCGACAGCATCGACGCTATGCGCGACGCCATCAAGCTCGAGATCGAGCAGGACAAGGCTTCCCGTCTCCCGGCCGAGAAGGAGAACCGTTGCGTCTCCGCTCTCGCCGAGCGTCTGCAGCTCGACGAGATGGACGCCGACTACGAGCAGTCCGTCTTTGAGGAGCTTGGCCAGAACTTCCTGTCCAACCTCGCTGCCCGCGGCATGACCCTGGACACCTGGCTGCCCGCTTCCGGCCTGACCATGGAGCAGTTCATCGGCGACCTGCACAAGCAGGCCAACGATGTTGCCCGTGAGTCCCTGGCTCTGGACGCCCTCGCCCGCGAGCTCAAGATCGAGGTCACCGAGGACGACATCAACGCCGAGTTCGAGAAGGCCGGCGTCAAGGACGTCGAGGCTTCCAAGGCCGAGTTCATCGCCGATGGCCGCATGCCTGCCGTCCGTGAGTCCATCCGTCGCTCCAAGGCTGTCGACCACCTGGTCGAGAACGCCAAGGTGACCGAGGTCGACGAGACCGCCAAGGACGCCGAGTAATTCTCGCCACCTTGCCCGCGAGCGCATGCGTGTGCCCGTGATGGGGTAAAGTTATACACCGGTTATCCGGTTGCTTCGTACGGTGCCAGCCAATGCATAGCATGCGGGCACCGTACGTTTATCTAGAACCAATTTGGTCCGTAAGAGAGAAATGGAGATGCGTATGATCGCTAAGTTCGATTCCGCCCTCGTGCCATACGTTATCGAGCAGACGCCGCGCGGCGAGCGCAGCTACGATATCTATTCGCGCCTGCTCAACGACCGCATCATCTTCTTGGGCGAGGAGATCAACTCCGTCAGCGCCAACCTGGTCGTTGCCCAGCTGCTGCATCTTGAGAGCCAGGATGCCGAGAAGGATATCTCACTCTACATCAATTCGCCCGGCGGCGAGGTTTATTCCGGCCTGGCGATTCTTGACACCATGAACTTCATTAAGCCGCAGGTCTCCACCATCTGCGTCGGTATGGCCGCGTCTATGGCCGCCGTGCTGCTTTCGGCCGGCGCCAAGGGCAAGCGCTTCTGTCTGCCGCACTCCAAGGTCATGATTCACCAGCCCAGCGGCGGTGCCCAGGGCCAGCAGACCGAGATCGAGATTGTGGCCGAGGAGATCAAGAAGACCCGTCGCGAGCTCAACCAGATCCTGTCCGATGCCTCGGGCCAGCCCATCGAGAAGGTCCAGGCCGATACCGAGCGCGACAACTACCTGACCGCTGCCGAAGCCCTCGACTACGGCCTGATCGACCGCATCGTCACCTCGCGCGACCTCGCCGCGAAGGACGCCTAGGATGGCCGGTAACATGCAGGACAACTTCGACGAGAACGGCAATCCCATCCGCTGCTCCTTCTGCGGAAAAGAGCAGGGGCAGGTTCGCCGCCTTGTAAAGGGCCCGACCAACATCTTTATCTGCGACGAGTGCGTCGCCGCCTGCTCCGAGATCCTGGAGGAGTCGCTGGCATCGGACTTTATGGACGCTGCCCGCAACGGCAAGCTGCCGGGCTTCCTCAACGATCACGGCCAGGCTGCGTCCCAGCCTGCCATGGATCCCGAGGCCGAGGGCTTTGAGCTCGAGGACGATGCCCGTCAGGTCATCACGCACGTGCCGACGCCGCACGAGATCTACGATGAGCTTTCGGCCTATGTCATGGGCCAGGAGGACGCCAAGCGCGCCATGTCGGTTGCCGTGTACAACCATTACCGCCGCGTGATCGAGGGCGGTGCCGCGGTTTCTGCCTTTGGTGACGGCATGGGTTCGCAGCTCGACGACGATATGGACGAGGTAGAGCTCGCCAAGTCCAACATTTTGCTGCTCGGTCCCACCGGTACCGGTAAGACCCTGCTCGCCCAGACGCTCGCGCGCATCCTCGAGGTGCCGTTTGCCATCGCCGATGCCACCGCGCTCACCGAGGCCGGCTACGTGGGCGAGGACGTGGAGAACATCCTGCTCAAGCTCATCAACGCTGCGGATGGCGATATCGAGCGCGCGCAGGTTGGCATTATCTACGTGGACGAGATCGACAAGATCGCCCGAAAGGCCGAGAACCTCTCCATCACCCGCGATGTTTCGGGCGAGGGCGTTCAGCAGGCGCTGCTTAAGATTCTTGAGGGCACGGTGGCAAGCGTTCCGCCCACCGGCGGCCGCAAGCATCCCCAGCAGGAGCTGCTGCAGATCGACACGACCAACATCCTGTTTATCTGCGGCGGTGCCTTTGTGGGTCTGGACAAGATCATCGCCGACCGCGTGGGCAACAAGGGCGTGGGCTTTAACTCCGAGATCGCCGGCCCCACCTCGGTCGACGAGAACGACCTGCTGCGTCAGGTGCTCCCGCAGGACCTCAACGCCTTTGGCATGATCCCCGAGTTTGTGGGACGTACGCCCGTCGTTACCCAGACGCAGGCGCTCGACGAGGACGATCTGGTGTCAATCCTGACCGAGCCCAAGAACGCCGTGGTGCGTCAGTACCGCAAGATGTTCCAGCTCGAGGACGTTGAGCTTGAGTTTGAGGACGCCGCCCTGCACGAGATCGCCCGCATGGCGCTTGCCCGCAAGACCGGCGCCCGCGGCCTGCGCTCCATCTGCGAGGACGTGCTGCAGCAGACGATGTTCGATCTCCCCAGCGAGGAGGGCGTCACCAAGGTCATCGTGACCGAAGCCTCCGTAAAGGGCGAAGAACAACCCCAGCGCATCTACGGCTAGACCTGCCTAAAACGTGTTTGCAAATAGCCTCCGACCACCCGCGGTCGGAGGCTATTTTATATATATGCAATAACCCCAACTACCTGTGTTATTCTGTGTGTTTGTTTAAGCCTCAGCGAAGTCATATCAGACTGAAGTAATCGATACCTAAGGGGAGGAATGTAGGCCCGATTTTCGTAGATTCCGCACGAGCCGAAGACAACTTAATGTGGTCTTCGTGCGAGCCCAGGACCTGACCGAGCGAAAATCGGGCCTACATTCCTCCCCGGCGGGACAGGGAGAGATATATGGAAGAGATGCCCAAGAACTACGATCCGTCGACTAACGAGCCGGCGATCCTGCAGAAGTGGCTCGACGGCGGCTACTACAAGCGCCGTGAGGGCGTGGGCGACTGCACCGTCACCATTCCGCCTCCCAACGTGACCGGCAAGCTCCACATGGGCCACGCCACCGACGACTCCATCCAGGACGCCATCATCCGTATGGCCCGCATGCGCGGCAAGTCCACGCGATGGGTGCTCGGCACCGACCACGCCGGTATCGCCACGCAGACCAAGGTCGACAAGAAGCTCAAGAGCGAGGGCATCAGCCGCCTGGAGATCGGTCGCGATAAGTTTGTCGACGCCTGCTGGGATTGGACCCACGAGTACGGCGGCATCATCGTCGAGCAGATCAAGCGCATGGGCTGCTCCGTCGACTTCGACAACGAGCGCTTCACCATGGACGAGGATTACGCCCAGGCCGTGCGCAAGGTGTTCTGCGACTGGTACCACGACGGCCTGATCTACCGCGGCAAGCGCATCGTCAACTGGTGCCCCAACTGCACCACCGCTATCTCGGACGACGAGGCCGAGTACAAGGACGAGAAGGGCCACCTGTGGCACCTGCGCTACCCGCTGACCGAGCCGGTCAACGGCCAGGACTATATCGTCGTCGCCACCACGCGCCCCGAGACCATGCTCGGCGACACCGGCGTCGCCGTCTCCCCGAAGGACCCCGAGAAGGCCGCCTTTGTGGGTAAGACCGTCAAACTCCCCATCGTCGACCGTGAGATCCCCATCTTCGAGGATTGGCATGTCGACGCCAACTTTGGCTCTGGCTTTGTTAAGGTTACGCCTGCCCACGACCCCAACGACTACGCCATGGGTCAGGCCCACGACCTGCCGCAGATCAACATTTTCGACGAGCACGCGGTGGTCGTTGAGGGCTATGGCGAGTTTACCGGCATGAACCGCGACGAGTGCCGCGAGGCCGTCATCAAGTGGTTTGAGGAGCACGACCTGCTCGATCACGTCGAGGACCTCGATCACTCCGTCATGCACTGTTACCGTTGCGACGCCGCGCTGGAGCCGTGGCTGTCCGAGCAGTGGTTCGTGGCCGTCGATAAGCTCAAGGGGCCGGCGCTCGACGCCGTCAACTCCGGCAAGGTCACCTTCCACCCCGCGCGCTGGACGCAGACCTACACCACCTGGATGGAGAACCTCAAGGACTGGTGCATCAGCCGCCAGCTGTGGTGGGGCCACCGCATCCCCGTGTTCTACTGCGAGGACTGCGGCTGGGAGGACGCCCTTACCGAGGACACCGACGTGTGCCCCAAGTGCGGCGGCCATCACGTGCACCAGGACGAGAACGTGTTGGACACTTGGTTCAGCTCGCAGCTGTGGACCTTCGCCACGCAGGGCTGGCCGCAAAAGCCGGAGCTGCTCGAGGGCCATCACCCCACGACGGCGCTGGTCACCGCGCGCGACATCATCGCGCTGTGGGTCGCCCGCATGGTCATGAGCTCGCTGTACTTCTTGGATGAGGTGCCGTTTAAGGACGTCGTCATCTACCCGACGATCCTTGCCAAGGACGGCAGCCGCATGTCCAAGTCCAAGGGCAACGGCGTTGACCCCATGGACCTCATTGGCATGTACGGCGCTGACGCCATGCGCTTCAACCTGCTCACGCTGTGCACCAACAACCAGGACGTCAAGTTCGACGCGAATATCGATAAGAAGACCAAGAAGCTCATCGACAGCCCGCGTACCGACCAGGCCAAGAGCTTTGTGACCAAGATCTGGAACGCCAGCCGCTTCCTGCTCATGAATATGGAGGGCTACACGCCCGGCGAGCCCGTCGTGGAGACGCCGGCCGACGCCTGGATGTTCAGCCGCCTGGCCAAGGCCGTGAAGATGGTCACCGAGGGTATCGAGAACTACACCTTTGGCGACATGGCCCGCGGCGTGCAGCAGTTCTTCTGGAACGAGGTCTGCGACTGGTACGTCGAGGTCACCAAGGCCCGCCTGAAGGGCGAGGGCCGTCTGCAGGCGCAGCGCAACCTGATCTTTGTGTTCGACACCTCCATTCGCCTGATGCACCCGCTTATGCCGTTTGTCACCGAGGAGATCTGGGACAACATGCCGGCGAGCGTGCTCGACCTGGACGCCGAGGGCAACGTGGACCGCGCCGAGGCGCTCATGATCGCCAAGTGGCCCGAGCCCGCCGACTACGCCAAGTACGTCGACGAGCCCGCCGAGCGCGCGTTTGAGCTGTGCCGTGCCGTCGTGTCTGCCGCCCGTGCCACCCGTTCGCGTTATCGCTTGAGCCCCAAGGCCGAGCTCGACGTTGTCGTGCGCGCCGGCGCCGAGGATATCGAGAAGCTCGAGAGCCTACGCTCCACGATTGAGCCGCTGGCGAACACCGCTTCGCTGGTTATGGGTACCGACGTTGAGAAGCCGGCTGCGAGCATTGCCGTGGTCGACAGCGGCGTCGAGGTCTTTGTGGTTCTCGAGGGCAAGGTTGACCTTTCGGCCGAGAAGGCGCGCCTGGAGAAAGAGATTGCCGCGGCCCAGAAGGAGCTCGCCGGCTGCGAGAAGACGCTCGCCAACGAGGGCTTTGTGGCCAAGGCCGCGCCCGCGGTGGTCCAGAAGAAGAGGGACCGTGCAGCTGAGCTCAAGGAGATCCTGGCGGCGCTGACTGCTCAGGTTGCTGACTTCTCGTAGACGTTACTGGGGACGCGGTTTGGGGCATTGCTCGCTACTGCGGACACCTATTCCGCCGTTCTAACGAACGGCGGCTGACTCGACGCTGCAAACGCCTCTGATGGCCAATCTGCCGTTCAACTTCGGGCGCATGGGCATAAGCCCTATGCGCCCTTGTTTCACGGCACCTTGGCTCATCAGAGGCGTTTTCGCTGACTATCCTCAACCTATACTGTTTTATTTTTCTATGAATGGCGGTTCTAAAAATGCCTAAGCGTTCCGGCTTGTATACCGTTCCTTTTGAGTTTGAGTTGCTTTCGTTTGGTGAGGCTGTGGGGCTTGCTGCTGATACGGGGCGGATTTCTGGGGATGCTGGTCCGTTGTTGGAGACTGTCATCGATATGCTCGATGAGCTGGGGCGTCCGGATGAGTATTTCGATTGCATTCAGGTTGCCGGTACCAATGGCAAGACTTCGACCACGCGTTTTTCGGCTGCCATCCTTCGTGGTGAGGGGTTAAAGACCGCACTGTATACGTCTCCGCAGCTTGTGCGCTATCCCGAGCGCATGGAGGTCGATGGGCGCGTTGTGAGCGACGAGGCCTTTGCCCGTGGCGTTTCTGCCGCCGTCGAGGCGGGGCATCGCGTGAATGCCCGTCGTGTGGCGGCGGGGGAGCGCGCCTATACCATCACGCCGTTTGATCTGCTGACGGCTGCCGCGCTGGTGGTGTTTGCCGAGGCCGCGGTGGACGTTGCCGTGCTCGAGGTTGGCATGGGCGGCCGTTGGGACGCCACGAGTGCGACCGATCCCGTCACCGTTGCCATTACGGGTATCGGCCTCGACCATACACGCATTTTGGGCGACACGCTCGAGGCCATTGCGGGGGAGAAGGCCGCGGTCATCAAGCCCGGACGTCTTGTTGTGCTGGGCGAGGGCACGCACGAGTCGAGCGTTCAGCGCGTGATGGATGCCCGTTGCCGTGAGTGCGGTGTGGTGCCGCTGGTGGTGAGCCACGCCACGACCAAGGTGCCGGCGCATGTGGGCGATACGGTTGAGTTCAGCTGCACCACGCCGCGTGCGATTTATACGTCGAGCATGGTCAAGCCGGCCTATCAGCCGCAGAATGCTGCGTGCGCGATTATGCTGTGTGAGGGCTATCTTGGCCGCGAGCTCGACCACGATGCGCTCGACGCTTCGCTTATGGGCTGCCCCACGCCGGGTCGCTTTGATGTGCTGGGAACCGATCCGCTCAAGTTGATCGACGCCTGCCATAACCCTCAGAGCTGCGAGAACTTTGTGAGCGCGCTGGACGAGATCGATCCGTGCGTGGAGAATCGCCCCACGCTGTTGTGTGCCGCGCTGGCCGATAAGGACGTGGCGGGTATCGTTGACGTTCTGGTTCCGGCGTTCCCCCGCGTGGTCGTGACGCAGACCGATTCCGACCGCGCCCTGCCGGCAGAGGAGCTCGCCGCCCTGGTGGACGTCGATAAGCTCGCGGGTTTATACCCGAGCGTGCCCGAGGCCCTTGCCGCCTTCGATACCGCGGGCGAGTCCTTCGTAGCAGCCGGCACCATTACCCTAGCCGGCGAAGTAGCGGGCCTGCTCCGTTAACCCATCCCCACATCAGTTGCGGTGAAAACGGACTGTTTTACAAGCAAGAAGCCTCAAACAGTCCGTTTTCACCGCAACTCAAAAGCAGTCAATTTGGGACGGGGCTTTTTGGCTGCCCTGTGCCCCGAGTTGACTCGCTTGCCACGAAATGGGCCTATCTACTACGTTTTACCGACTACCCCCGACCACACCGAGAATTGCGAAATGAAAACCGCAGGTAGATGGCTTACCAGTTTTGCGAAAACACAGGTATGGTCGACCCATGCGGGCTAAACGTAGTAGATAGGCCGTTTTTGTGGCGGCATTCATGTGATGCGCCAAAGGGACAGCCCCTTTGACACATTGCCTAGTCTAGGCGGACCGGATCGTGGGGGTAGGCGTTGAGAATCTCGACGCCGGACTCGGTCACCAGGACCAGGTCCTCGATGCGGACGCCGGTGCGGTCGGGGAGGTAGATGCCCGGTTCGATGGAGAACGTCATGCCCGGCTCTACGACCTGCTCGTTGACGAGCGAGACGTCGCCCGGCTCGTGGTCCTGCAGGCCGATCGAGTGACCCAGGCGATGCGTAAAGTATTCGCCGTAGCCCGCGTCTTCAATCACATCGCGTGCGGCGCGGTCCAGGTCGCACATGCGCACGCCCGGTGCGATGAGCGCTTCGGCGGCCTCGTTGGCGCGGCGCACGATATCGTAGATGCGCGCCGTCTCCTCGTCCGGCTCGCCCCAAAAGAACGTGCGTGTCATGTCCGAGCAGTAGTTGCGATGGCGTCCGCCAATGTCGAACAGCACCACGTCGCCATGCTTGAGCACGGTATCGTCGGGCTCGTGATGCGGGTCGCCGGCGTTGGCGCCAAAGCTCACGATCGGCGGAAAGCTAAAGCCCTCGCAGTCGTGCTTGCGGTACAGACTGAGCATCTGGTCGGCAATTTCGCGTTCCGTCACGCCTTCGTGGACGAGCTTGATGGCGTCGGCCATCACAGCGTCGTTAGCGACCGAGGACACACGCATAAGCTCTTGCTCAGCGGCATCCTTGTGGGTGCGTGCGGCAGTGACGGCAAAGTCGCCCAGGAAGAACTCGCTCGCGGCGTGACGATCCATAAGGGGCATCAAAAAGCCGGAGCGCATGACGGTGTCGACGCCAAGCGGCTTGGCTGGGTCGATCTCACTTGCGATGGCGTCGGTCACGATATCGGTATCGGTGTGGTAGGCGACGCGGGCATTGTCGTACTCGGGCAGCTGATGTAGGGCGTTGACCATGATCACGGGCTCGCGATCGCGCGCGAGCAGCACGCCGCAAAAACGCTCGAACATATCGGCATAAAAGCCGGTCAGGTAATAGATCGACCACGGGTCGTTTACGAGCAGCTGTGCGCCGGGGTGCTGAGCCTCGAGCGCATCGAGCACGCGTGCCACACGCTGGTCATCGACATGTGCCATGAAACATCCTTTCGCTAGGCTGCCACCATGGTATCCCAAGCCCGGCACATAGGGACGTTCCTTTTATGCCGGCACCTCGGGACATTCCTTTGCATCCCATGCGCACCCTCATAAGTTGCGGTGAAATACGGACTGTTTAGCGGCCTGAAGCCATAAAACAGTCCGTATTTCACCGCAACTGCGGAGGAGGACCGGGCGGATGGTGGAGTAGCTAAAAGAGCTCCGTCCCTAATTAGCTACTTGGGCTCGGTCGATGTTCATGCTGGCGACTAGGTCAATGTTGGTGCCGAGAAGATCTTCCAGCACGACGTCGCCCATGCGGATGGGGGCCTCGACGACCACGCCGCGGATGAGGTCCATGGCTTGGGCGTGGAGTGCCAGCGGGATGGCTTCGGCCGTGCGCACGGGGAGCAGGGCTTCGTCGCCGCCGGAGACGGCCACGGTCGTCGTGAGCACGCGCATGGGGCAGGTGAGCTCCTGATGTGCGAACTTATCGCCGCGCGGGCAGTTGTTGCCGGTCACGGAGCGAACTTCCACCACGGCGCCATTTGCGTCGCGCTCCACCTCTACGGTCAGGAGGCACTCGGATGGGCAGGTGGTGCAGTTGAACTGCAAGGTCTCGGTCGCATTCTTGCTCATGAGCTATGCCTCCTCAACGGGATCGACGGACAGGACAATCCCGCTGGCACCCAGGTCGAGTGCGCGCTGAATCGCCTTTGCCGGCAGCGGGAAGCTTTCCATAACGCTCGGTTTAAACGGGCGGACCTTGCCGGCGAACAGTTCTTCGTCGCCTGCCAGAATGCGCACGCGGGCGGCGTCGACTGGTCGGCGCACGCGGAAGTTGAGCTTGGTGAGCGCCACGGCCGTAATGCGTCCCGGCAGCGCGTATCCCGCAATGCCGGCAGGGGAGACGGTGAGCTCGCAGTCCGGAACGAGGCCCGCGCCGGTTTCCAGCGCGTACGCCGCTGCAGCTGCGCCAGCCCTCTCGGACTCGGTCGTCACGTTGTCGGCCAGGTCGTGCACGTGCAGCACGTTGCCACAGGCAAAGATGCCCGGCACGCCTGTCTGGAGGCTCTGGTCAACTACGGCGCCGCGCGTGCGTGGGTCAAGCTCCACGCCCGCGGCAACCGAAAGCTCGTTCTCGGGAATCAATCCCACCGAAAGCAGCAGTGTGTCACACGGAACAACGCGCTCGGTCCCCGGAATGGGCGCCAGGCGCTCGTCGACCTGGCTTACCTCGACGGCCTCCACGCGGTCGTGCCCGATCACGCGCGTGACCGTGGTGGACAGGTGCAGCGGAATGTCAAAGTCGTCCAGGCAGTTCTTCACATTGCGGCGCAGGCCGTTGGCGTACGGCATGAGCTCGTACACGCCCTCGACCGAAATCCCCTCGAGCGTGCAGCGACGTGCCATGATAAGCCCGATATCGCCCGAACCCAAAATGACGGCGCGCGAGCCGGGTTTGAGGTTTTCGATATTGATGTATCGCTGCGCCAAGCCGGCCGTAAATACGCCGGCGGGACGGCTACCGGGAATCTTGATCTCGCTGCGGGTGCGCTCGCGGCAGCCCATGGCAAGGACGACCGCGCGCCCGGTGAGCTGCAGCATGCCGGCAGGGCTCATGAGCGTGACGGCATGGACCGCAGTGTCTTCCGCAGGCTCGCCTGAATCAATCCCAAGCACCATGCTGTTCAGGAACAGCGCAATGTCGGTTGCGTGCACCTGGTCGATAAAGCGCTGCGCGTACTCAGGACCGGTGAGCTCCTGTTTAAAGTGCGACAGGCCAAAGCCGGGGTGGATGCACTGGCGGAGGATGCCGCCCAGGTGCTGCTCGCGCTCCACGATGGCCACGCGCGCTCCGGCCTTATGCGCGGCCAGCGCGGCCGCCATGCCGGAGGGGCCGCCGCCGATAACGACCACGTCAAAGACTTGCGTTTGTACGGCTTCTACGACGCCGCAATCAATCGTGCTCGATCCGAATTCCGCCATCCTAGCGCACCCCCTTCAGCGGTCCCTCAACCAGCCAAGATCCGGCGTCCTCCAGTAATACCTCGCTGGGGTCGCAGTCCAGCTCTCGGGCAAGGATCGCCACCACACGGCTCTGGCAAAAGCCACTTTGGCACCGACCCATGCCGGCACGGCAGCGGCGCTTAACGCCCTCGACCGAAACTGCGCCCGGGCGACGTCGGATCGCGGTCACAATCTCGGCCTCGGGCACCGTCTCGCAGCGGCAGACAATCTGCCCCCACGCAGGATCGGACTCAATGAGCTCTTCCTTGCGCGCAAGCGGCGCGCGGTCAAAGTCGTCCGGCGCAAGGCGGATCGGGTCCCAATCGGCACGTTCGCGCAGGGTCACGCCCGCATTGCGCAGCACCTGTTCCATGCGTTCGGCAATGGCCGGCGCGCTCGCCACGCCCGGCGACTGAATGCCCGCCGCCTGGAACAGGCCCGGCACCACGGCCGACTGCCCAATAAAAAAGTCGTTCGTACCTTGAATGACCGGGCGCCCGCCGGCGAACGCGCGCACCACGCGGCGCGTGTCCAGGTCGGGCACCAGCTTGCGCGCGCCGGTCAGCAGCGCGTTCACATCGCTCGCATAGGTCTGCGTGTCGCCCGGTTCGCGCACGGCAGCCGTGGCGGTGATCACGGTGTTGCTATGCACAGTGCCTGTCACGATAACGCCCTTGGACACCGGCGTGGGTACGGGGTAGAGCGGCATGAGCGTGCGCGGCTCCTTATCCAGCACCACGATGTTGCCCTGACGCCAGACCATCTGGAACTCCTCGGCGCCTGCCATATGCGAGATGTCGGCGGCTCCGTTGCCCGCGGCGTTGATCAGGTAGCGGCAGCGCACGTCTCCGGCGGGCGTCGCCAGCGTAAAGCGCGTGGCTCCGTCATCCGAGCCGGCAACTTCAATTGCCTCCACCGGCGCAGACCGCATAAACGTCACGCCGTTGGCAACTGCGTTCTCCAGCGCGGCGATGGCAACCTCAAACGGGTCGACAAACCCAGTCGATGGGCACCATAACGCGCACGTTGCATTGGCACTGGCGCGCGGCTCTAATATGTGGATGCGGTCGGGTCCGACGATCGACAGCTCGGGCACTCCGTTGGCCAGGCCGTTGCACCGTAGCTGCTCCAGATGCGCGCGGTCCTCGTCGTTAAAGCCCAACACCATCGACCCGGTGCGGCAGAACAGAAAGCCCAGCTCCTGCGCCCACGTACCGTACAACTCGCAGCCACGGGCGTTGACCTGCGCCTTTACGGTGCCCGGTGTCGGATCGTAGCCGGCGTGCACCAGGCCGCCATTGGCCTTCGACGCGCCCAGCGCAATATCGTTAGCCGCCTCGACCACGCAAATGGACAGGTCAAACCGCGCGAGCTGCCGCGCGATGGCGCATCCGGTGATGCCCGCGCCCACAATCGCGATATCAAACGTTTCTGTCACAGTGCCTCCCAGACGAGTTGACAGGCTGTCAATACGACTATCCTACGGTCTGCACACCCCCAGTGCGGCGGCAATGCGGCGAACAGCCCCGCAACACCCGCCAACGGCAGACGAGGTGAGACCCGGCACGGATGTCGACCTCGTTAGACCGCGGGCAACACCACCCAAGCTCGCGGTCGATGCCGCCACCCGTTACAGATTGAGATGTTTCTATCCGACCATGCCTGCGACCTGCCAAATCGTTAACCCCCGTGTTACACTAACTCGAGCTGTAACTACCCCGAAAGGTACCCGTAATGTCCAAGTACATCTCCGAGCTCATGTCGCCGCAGCTTATGGGCGTCGTCTATGCCTTCGTTGGCTTTATCATCGCCCTGTATGTGCTGTCGGTCGTCTATGTGTTCATCGACGCTCGCCGCCGCGGCGCCAGCGCCTACGTGGCATGGGGCATCATCGCCCTCATCCCGTTTGTAGGCCTCATCGCCTACCTGGTCTTGCGCCCGCACTCCTACGCGTCCGACCGCGAGGAGCAGGAGCTGGACATGGCCCTGCGCGAGCGCCAGCTTGCCCAGTACGGCACCTGCCCGCAGTGCGGCGCGCCCATCGAGAAGGACTTCGTCGTCTGCCCGGTGTGCGATACCCAGGTTCGCAACGTGTGTCCCAGCTGCCATCGCCCGCTCGATGCGCATTGGAAGGTCTGCCCCTACTGCCGAACTCGCATCCAGTAACGCATCCATCGCCGGGCCGGCCGCAAGCCACGGGCTCCGCGCACCCCGCGCATCCCACGGCCGCCACGCGCCCCGCGCCGCCCCACGCGATGAAGCATGCGTAGAAAATCGCCCGCCGTGCCATTAAGGTGCGGCGGGCGCTTGTATACCAAGGCAACCTGCCTATAATGATGCAAGTCAAAACGCCGAGCGCATCGCACGCATTTGCGCTAGGCATCCGAGAGGAGAAAACATACCCATGAAGGCACTCTACAATGACGGTTCGGTGGCCGAGCTCCCGCAGGACGAGGTCACGCACGTCATCCGTCACTCCGCCGCGCACATCATGGCGCAGGCTATCAAGCGCCTGTACCCCGAGGCCGACTTTGCCTACGGTCCCGCGACTGACAACGGCTTCTACTACGACGTCGACCTGCCCGAGGGCGTCAAGATCAGCGAGGACGACTTCCCCGCGATTGAGGCCGAAATGAAGAAGATTGTCAAGGAGAACCTCAGGTTCACCGTCTTTGAGAAGCCCCGCGCCGAGGCCATCGCCCTTATGGAGGAGCGCGGCGAGAAGTACAAGGTCGAGCACATCGGCGACCTGGACGACGACGCCCGTATCACCTTCTACCAGCAGGGCGACTACATCGACATGTGCGTCGGCCCCCACATCTGCTACACCAAGGCGCTCAAGGCCTTTAAGCTCACCGGCGTCTCGGGCGCTTACTGGAAGGGTGACAAGGACAACAAGATGCTCACCCGCATCAACGGCGTCGCCTTTGCCACCAAGGAGGAGCTCGACGAGCACATGCACATGCTGGAGGAGGCCAAGAAGCGCGACCACCGTAAGATTGGCCGCGAGATGGACCTCTTTATGATGCGCGACGAGGCTCCCGGCTTCCCGTTCTTCCTGCCCAACGGCATGATCCTTAAGAACACGCTGCTGGACTACTGGCGCGAGATCCACCACAAGGCCGGCTACGTGGAGATCTCCACGCCGCTCATCATGAACAAGCAGCTGTGGAAGACCTCGGGCCACTGGGACCACTACAAGGACAACATGTACTCCACCGTCATCGACGACGAAGAGTACTGCATTAAGCCCATGAACTGCCCGGGCGGCGTGCTGGTGTACGCCTCCAAGCCGCACTCCTATCGCGAGCTGCCCATCCGCGCCGGCGAGATTGGCCTGGTACACCGCCACGAGCTGCGCGGCGCCCTGCACGGCCTGTTCCGCGTGCGCTGCTTTAACCAGGACGACGCTCACCTGTTTGTGCGTCCCGACCAGCTGACCGACGAGATCGTGGGTGTGGTCAATCTGATCGACTCCGTGTATCAGAAGTTTGGCTTTAAGTACCACGTTGAGCTTTCCACCCGCCCCGAGGACTCCATGGGTTCGGATGAGGACTGGGCTCGCGCCGAGGAGGGCCTGCGCACCGCTCTGGAGAAGCTGGGCATGGACTACGAGGTCAACGAGGGCGACGGCGCCTTCTACGGCCCCAAGATCGACTTCCACCTGGAGGATTCGCTCGGTCGTACCTGGCAGTGCGGTACTGTTCAGCTCGACTTCCAGATGCCGCTCAACTTTGACCTGGAGTACGTGGACGCCGACGGCACCAAGAAGCGCCCCATTATGCTGCACCGCGTATGCTTTGGCTCCATCGAGCGCTTCATCGGTATTCTGATTGAGCACTTTGCGGGCAAATTCCCCACCTGGTTGGCTCCCGTGCAGGTCAAGGCGCTTCCCGTCTCCGAGAAGAGCCGCGACTACGCCCACGAGGTTTGCGCCAAGATGGAGGAGGCCGGCATTCGCGTGGTCTGCGACGACCGCGACGAGAAGATCGGCTACAAGATCCGCGAGGCTCGCTCCATCGACCGCGTGCCCTACATGCTCATCCTGGGCGAGAAGGAGGTCGAGGCCGGCAACATCTCCGTCCGTGATCGCTCAAACGAGACCGTTCAGATGAGCGTTGACGAGTTTGTTGCCAAGGTGCTCGAGGAGATCAAGACTCGCGCCTAAGGCAAACTTCACAACAATTAACAAAGGCGACCGTCCTCAAAGGGCGGTCGCCTTTTTTCATGCCCGAATAAAAAAGCCGCTGGTTAAGCGGCTTTTTTTGTTGCACAAAAAGGTACAGGTTTTTGTAGAGGGGTATGGAGATGTACCTACTAGCAGTACATTTTGCGTAATCTGGGCAAACGCTGATTAATTGCTCGTATAATGTCGTCTGTCGAAAGATACAAAAACCTGTACTTTTGCGACTGCGCCTAGCTGCGAGCGAGAAGCCTGTTCTAAACGCCCCTGCATTTGCGTGCGTCGCAAAGCCAAAAGAGGGGGCGAGAACATGGAACAGACGGCACGGCGCCAAGAGCAGCTGCCGGGCGCATTTAACGGCGCCACTACCAACGGCCAGCATGGCCGCGTCCGCTGGTATCTGGTCCACACTCCCCATGGAAAAGAGCGCGAGACCTGCGAAAAGGTTCGCCGCATTATCCCGCACAACCTGATGCAGGACGCTTTTGTGATGCAAAAGGAGTTTTGGTTTAAGCGGGACGGCGCCTGGTCGCTTCAAACCAAACCCATGTACAAGGAATACTTCTTCGTCGCCACGCGCGATGTCGCCATGCTCGACAAGGCTTTGGCCCAGTTGAGCTTTGGCTGCCGTATCGCTGGCAGTAGGGAGCGGGCGTACATGCCCATGCCGGACGACGCACAGGACTGGTACCGCAGCGTTCTGGACGACGACGGCGTGGTGCGCAACAGCGTCGCGCGCATAGAAGACGGCGTGTTGCACATAGAACAGGGGCCCTTGGTGGGGCAAGAGGCCCGTGTAAAGAAGATAGACCGTCATAAACGCTGGTGCCTGGTAGACGTGGGCGAGGGTGACTCCACATTTAGGGAGCTGCTTCCGTTAGACGTGCCCAGCAAAACGTAAGGGAGACGTTGCGCCGGCAAATTACTTGATTTTGGATTCATAGATGGGGGGGTTCCGGGGGACAGGAACGTAAGTTTTATTGTGGCTGCTAAAGAAGTAACAGAGAGTTGTACATCAACGGTTGGTGCGCTGGCTTTCAATCAGATAAAGCCGAGCGGTACGCTTGGGTATCGCATCGTCAAGAGGCTGTTTGACCTTGTGTTTAGTCTTATGGCGATCGCTATTTTATTCATTCCAGTGGGTCTTGTGTGCGTCCTGATTTGTCTAGAGTCTCCGGGTAGTCCCTTGTACACCCAGGAGCGAATTGGCAAAAATGGCAAGGTCATTAAGATCTTTAAGCTGCGCAGCATGGTTGCCGATGCTGGCAATGTTCAGAAGTATTTAAATTTTGAGCAGCTGCATCAGTGGGAAATTGAGCGCAAGGTCGATAACGATCCGCGCATCACTAAGGTCGGGCAGTTTATTCGTAAGTGCTCTATCGATGAGATGCCGCAGTTTCTTAATGTTTTAAATGGTGATTTATCCGTTATCGGTCCTCGTCCCATTACGCGTGATGAACTCGAAATGCATTTTTCTGATGAGGATAAGGTTGTATTTCTTTCGGTTCAACCTGGAATTACCGGGTTATGGCAGGCGACGGATCGCAACGATGCGTCATTTGAAAGCGGTCTGCGCCAAAAAATCGAATTGCATTACGTGCGGAACCGTTGTTTCCGAATGGATTGGAAGTGTTTTGCTGGCACTTTCGGCGCCATGTTTGGCAAGGAGAGGACGGGCCGATAGATGGAAATATCCGTCATCATTCCGACTCTTAATGCTGAGCATGAAATCGATGGGCTTTTAATTGCCCTCGAACACCAGTCTATTCAGCCGGTTGATATCCTTATCGTTGATTCCGCTTCGGAAGATAAAACTATAGAGCTGGTCCGGCAGCACAAAAGAGTCCGCCTTCTGAAGATTGATCGCCAGGATTTCAACCACGGCACCACAAGAGACATGGCACTAAGGGAGTCGAGGGGTGACTTTGTATGCTTCCTTACCCAAGATGCTGTGCCTGTTTCTGATGATTACCTGGAGCGGCTTGTTGCTCCCATGCTTGATGATTCCGATAT
Organism: uncultured Collinsella sp.; assembly: GCA_900544135.1. Classification (GTDB taxonomy): domain Bacteria; phylum Actinomycetota; class Coriobacteriia; order Coriobacteriales; family Coriobacteriaceae; genus Collinsella. Next base: position 660 of record UQTU01000011.1, on the reverse strand, counting down.
CGCTCTCGTAAGCGGCAGGCAGCTGCCTAAGGCGGATGCCCGACGTTTTGAACAGCTGGTGCGTGGTTTCAACTATCCCGACCGGCCATCCGTTCGTTCCAAATGTGATCTCGAGAAACTCGGTATTAAGACTTTTTTTGCATCTGATGCCTGTTCCGCTTATCGACGAACTGCATATCTCAAATGCGGCGGATTCGAGCACGTTAACACCAACGAGGACATGCTCATGGCGGCAAGGTTTATCGCCTCAGGGTTGAAGGTGGCTTACGAGCCGCGTGCAGAGGTCTATCACTCGCATAACTTGACGCCATCCCAACAGTTTGCCCGCAACCGCGCTGTTGGCTTCTTTCTCGAAACGCATGCAGACGAACTCATGCATGCAAGTGAGATTGGTGAAGGAAGCCGGCTCGCCAAGATGGTTTCGTCGCAACTTCTACGAGAGGGAAATCTTGGCGAGTTCGTTGCTTTCGGAGTCGATTGCTGCGCCCGCCTTCTCGGAAATCGCGCTGGCCGCAGGGCAGCAAGAAATGAAAGGTTATAGCCAATGAAAGGCATCATCCTCGCCGGCGGGTCCGGCACGCGCCTGTACCCGCTCACGCTCGTGACCTCCAAGCAGCTGCTGCCGGTCTACGACAAGCCCATGATCTACTACCCGCTGTC
>UQTU01000010.1 GCA_900544135.1 uncultured Collinsella sp. | reverse complement strand
GGCCTGAACAATCGTCAATATCGGTCGGAGGGGTGGCTTTGTAAAGCCGTTTGTCTCCACCCGCGTAGCGGGTGGTTCAAAGCTGGCCGCTGCGCGGCCAGCAGACTAAAGTCTTGAAATGAAAGGGCGCTGACCTTCTGGTCGCGCCCTTGAAATTGAACGTCAGATTGCCGCTTAGGGGCGTTTGCAGCGTCGAGCAGTTACGCGGTTCGTAGAACCGCGTAACCCCCTAGCTCATCATCGCATTCATCATCTCGGTGGTTGCGGAATCGTCGGCAGACCACTCGTTATCCTCGTTGGCGGAATATTTAAAGGTGACCTTGGTGTCCTTGGTCTTAGCGGCCTTGGTCACGTCGACCATGACCTGGCCGGCCATCTTGTACAGGTCATCCTCGGAAGGCATCGTATCGAGTGCGGCGACCTTCTCCTGATACTGGGTGGCGAAATCTTCGACGATCTTATTCATGGACTTGCAGGTGATGGTAACCTCGGCGGTCGCAGTGCCCTTGTCCTCATCGACCGTCACATCGCCGATCTTGTAATCAAAGCCCTCGAGATAGCTCTTGGCGTACTCCTTGGGATCGATGCCCAGTTGCTCAAACTCGTCGCCCGAAGCCTCTTCCAGACCGGAGAGGAAATCATCGCCGCCGTTCTTGATCTCGTCAAACTGGCTCGTAAGGTCGTTGGTGATGAGCTCTTCCACCGAAGGCCCTCCGCAGCCGGAAAGCAAAACCACGCACGCGACCAGGGCAGCCATCAGGGGCGCAAGCAGCAGCTTCTTTTTCATGACATTCCTCCAAACAAGTGGCGCCGCGTTCCCTGCGCAGCGCACGTCGTAACAGCAAGTCCATATTAGCAGCCCGGCCCAACCCCCTGCGTCGCAAAAGCGCAGGCGGCTCAATTTGACGAACGAATGGCCCGTAAAGCAAGCCCCTTGCAATAAAATGCACCTGTTTAGCCTATTAAAAAAGGGTGGCCGGATAACCCGACCACCCTTGCGCATCTTCTGGATGCCGCAGACTACTTGCGGACGACCTTAACGATGGCGTCACCGGCGGCGACGGCAGACTCGGCCTCGACGGCGAGCTCGACGTCAGCGAACTCGGCGGTGTTGGACACGGCCACGACGACGCAGTCCTTGTAACCGGCGGCAGCGATCTTGGCGCGGTCGATCTTGAGTATGGGCTGACCAGCTTTGACAACGTCGTCGGCCTTGACGAAGCCCTCGAAGCCATCACCGTTCATGTTGACGGTATCGACGCCAACGTGCACCAGAACCTCGATGCCGCTATCGGACTGCAGGCCCACGGCGTGACCCATGGTGACGGTCACCTTGCCGTCGCAGGGAGCGTAGACCAGGTCGTCCTCGGGCCACACAGCGCAACCCTTGCCCAGAACCTCGCCACCAAAGACGGGATCGGGCACGTCGGCCATCTTGATGACCTTGCCCTTGACAGGCGAGCACAGCACGTCGGCGCCAGCAGAAGCAGAGATGGAGGCCGGAGCAGCAGCTGCCGCGGGCTCAGCCTTCTTCTTAAACATGTCAAACAGACCCATATGTTTTCTCCTCTTGATTAAGCGCAACGTTATGCGCATGCCTATGGTGATTATAGTGCCAAATGATCAAATTGCTAAGGTGAGGGCTCGAATCGCAAGCCCTTCCCGGTAGCGCTCGTGGGATGAGTATCTCCTTTGCATCGCGGGTCGATAAGCCGAGTATCGCCTGCAGGTTATGGAGCGCATGGAAGGGCTCTACCAGACCACGCTGGCCGAAACGCAGGAGCTGCTCGACCCCACGCAGCTTGACCACGCCGCCAAGCTCATCGCGAACGCCCGACAGGTCGACATCTACACGGCTCGCACAACCTCTATCCAGCGGGAATGTTCCGCGATCGCCTGCTCTCCGCCGGTAAAAGCGCGACGTGCCACGACGGTGTCGAGGCCCAGGTGCGAACGGCGCTCGCCTCGGGTCCCGACCATGCGGCAATCGTCATCTCCTACAGCGGCCTTGCCCCCAACCTCAAGGGCATCTTGCCGATCCTCAGCAGTCGGCATGTCCCGGTCATCGTCATCGGCACGCCTTATTGCGCGCGCATTCACCCCGGCTTTGCCGCCTATCTCACGGTGAGCGACCACGAGAGCATGACGCATCGCATCACGCAGTTCGCGAGCCACATCGCCGTGCAATATGTGCTCGATTCGCTCTACAGCAGTTACTTCGCCAAAGACTACGCCCACTGCTCCGAATTCCTGGAGCGCTCGTTCCCCTACACCCGCCTGCCCGGGCTCAAGTAGCGACGAGCGTGGATTTTCGGACGCTTATCTAACGAGCGTGGATAATCTCCCACTTTGAGCCCGCACACAGGCCAAAACCGGGAGATTATCCACGCTCGTGTTGAATGCTCCGTTTTCCTCTGCGCCCGAGGGACCACTCGACCACCTTGCACCAAAGCAATAACGACTTCTCGTCATTAGATTATTCAAATCGACTCTAATAACTATTTTCGCCATAAACTCGTTATTAGAATTGATATGATTAGCCTAATAGCGAGTTTCCGGCACTAAAGATATGGAGGGCGCGATGCAAATCGAGGAGAACGGCCAGGGAACGCTCCGCAATAATCTATCGGGGAAATTGGCTTACTATTCGTTTTTGCCAACGCCCTTGCAATCATTGAGGCAGCTAAACCTCACTGAGGAAACCTATCGCACGCTTTCCACATGCTCACGAAAGCTTGGAGAGCTTGAAGGCATGCTCTACTTTGTTCCCAACGCCGACATGTATCTGACAATGTATGTGCGCAAAGAAGCACTCCTTTCTTCGCAAATTGAGGGAACCCAGTGTACGTTTGACGACCTACTTAGTCCATCGCAAACCCAACTCCATCATAAAGATGTCGCAGATGTCGTGAATTATGTCCGTGCTGTCGACCGCGGCGTAGAACTGCTCAAAAAGATGCCCTTGTGTACGAGGCTTCTCAGGCAGGTTCATGCGGTCCTGCTGGACGGAGTGCGCGGAACGGAGAAGAATCCAGGCGAGCTGCGCTCCTCACAAAACTGGATTGGCCCTTCAGGCTGCACCATTGCAACTGCATCGTTCGTCCCTCCAAACATTGAAGATTTGAGCAACACGCTCCAGGACCTCGAACGATTTATCAATGAGCCTCAAGTCGAAATGGATCCGATCGTGCGGGCGGCGCTCGTCCATTACCAATTTGAAACTGCCCATCCATTCCTAGACGGAAACGGTCGCCTGGGCAGGCTTCTCATTACACTTATGCTCATCAATGATGGCGTTCTTCATTCTTGCTTGTTCTATCCATCGTTCCAGTTCAAGAAAAATCGAAGCGAGTACTACCGACAACTCACATCCGTAAGGGAACGAGGAACTTACGAGGAATGGATAGAGTTTTTCTGCGCCAGTCTTCTTGAGAGTGCGAAGGACTCGGTAGGGTCTTTAAAGAGTCTTGTTGATCTCCACAACCGTTCGACGGCAGCTATTACCGAAAATCTCGGAAGGACTGCCGCAAACGGACAAAGGCTGCTGAGCCTTCTTGAAGAGCATCCCATCCTCGACACCGCATTTATCGCTGCCCGACTCGATATCGGTAGGAGCACCGCGAGCTCGCTCGTCAAATCATTTGAAGAATTGGGTATCCTCCGTCCACTCGACGAGTCAAGACAGAGATACCGACAGTACGGGTATGAAGAGTATCTTTCGATTCTCAGGGAAGACGCTGAGCCGATTAGATAGGCACCGCAGCCCAGCCATATTAAAACGAGCGTGGATAATCTCCCACTTTGAGTCCACACGGGGGCCAAAAACGGGAGATTATCCACGCTCATTTCTGACTAGTCATTTAAGAACGTCCCCAATGACCACCCATCCGAAGCGAGACAACGACGCAGGTAGAGGACGGACAAGTTGGCATGAAAAAGGCGAGGCATAGACCTTCTGGTCATGCCTCGCCTTTTGAATGACAAATTGTCGTCCTGGGCGGCGCGCAGCGTCGGCCGGTTACGGCGTTTGGTAAAACGCCGTAACTAGCGTGCTCCGTACTGCTCGTAGTAGGCGTCGATGGCGGCCTTGAGCTCGTCATCGATGACGACCTTGCCATCGATCTCGTGGTTGTAGAGGGTCTCGACGACCTCGGCCATGGAAACGATGCTCGCGACGGGGAAACCGTACTTGGCCTCGATCTCCTTCTGCGCGGTGGTCACGCCGCCCTTGCCGACCTCCATACGGTTGAGAGACACAATGAGGCCCTTGATTTCGACGTCGGCAGCAGCCTTAACCTTGGGATAGGTCTCGTCGATGGACTTGCCGCTGGTGGTGACATCCTCGACCATGACCACGCGATCGCCGTCCTGGGGCTCATAGCCCAGCAGGTTGCCCTTGTCGGCGCCGTGGTCCTTGGCCTCCTTGCGGTCGCAGCAGTACTTGACCTCCTTGCCGTACAGCTCGTGGTAGGCAATTGCGGTCACGACGGCCAGCGGAATACCCTTGTAGGCCGGTCCAAACAGCACATCAAAGTCGTCGCCAAAGTTATCGTGGATGGCCTGGGCGTAATACTCGCCCAGCTTCTTGAGCTGATAGCCCGTCACGTAAGCGCCGGCGTTCATAAAGAACGGGGACTGACGGCCGCTCTTGAGCGTAAAGCTGCCGAACTTAAGAACGTCGGACTCAACCATAAACTTGATGAACTCTTGCTTGTAAGCCTCCATGCGGGCTCCTCTCGTAATCGCGTACGTGCCTTCCAGTTTAGCGCAGGCGAAGCGTCGATGCGGGCGCGCTTTGGGGCCACGGCATTCTGTAAAGGCTTTGTCAGAGGGAATGGTTTTCCGAACAATGGGGTTGACATGTCAAACCCCCTCATCAAGAATACGGGCGGATTAAAAAGGGGTACGAGATACCCAAAGCGCGCTGCGCTCAGCCTTTAGGAGGTGTGCCATGGAAGGCAGTCCTAGTCGAAAAACCTGCATGTCGCCCTCGGCACGCCGCGAGGACTCCGCACACGCATAAACGCCACCGGCAGATCGTCAACCCCCCCCACAAAGGTGCCTGCCCCCTTTGTGGTGGTTCGTGAGCTTGACGTGAGCGACATCTAGGTTTTTTGCAACTCAATACGACACGTACGCTAACTCCCTTCAACAAGGAGGACCCTATGCTGATGCTCAAAACCGCCACGGTTCTCGAAGCCATCTCCAAGCGCCGCCGCACGGCGCGCCCTGCCGCTCGCACCGGCCTGTCCAAGAACACCATATTCGCCGCCACCCATAGTGCCGAGGACGCCCTCGTACTGCTTGACGCCACGGCAAACGGTCTCACCGCTGAGCACGCCGCCGAGCGCCTGGATGCCGCCGGCCCCAACACCATCGAGGCGCCGACCAAGACGCTCGCCCGCCGCATCGCCGACGCCTTCATCGATCCCTTCGCCGGCATCCTCGCCGCGCTCGCGCTGGTATCGCTCTACATCGACGTGCTCGCCGTGCCCGAGCCGCAGCGCGACCCCTCCACGGTCATCGTCATCGGCATCATGCTGCTGGTATCGGGCGGTATGAAGTTTATCCAGGAAGCCCGCAGCGGCAATGCGGCAGAGGCCCTCAAGGACCTGGTCTCCAACACTTGCACCGTCCTGCGCGACGGCGAGCGCGTCGAGATCCTCTTCGACGAGCTCGTCCCCGGCGATGTGATCCGCCTCTCTGCCGGCGATATGGTGCCGGCCGATGCCCGCGTCATCACCGCGCGCGACCTGTTTGTGATCGAGTCCGCACTCACCGGCGAGAGCGAGGCCGTCGAGAAGACCGCTGCCGTCACCGTCGTCGATGGTGCCGACGGCTCCGCGCTGCCGCTCTCTGCCTGCAAGAACATCGTCTTTACCGGCACCTCCGTGCAAAACGGCACCGCCATGGCGCTTGTCGTTGCCACCGGCTCGGACACCTACCTGGGCGGCATCGCCAAGATGCTCAACGGGCGCGGCGAGAAGAGCGCGTTTGACCACGGCGTCTCGAGCGTCTCCATGCTGCTCGTACGCCTCATGCTCGTTATGGCGCCGGCCGTCTTTGCCATCAACGCCGCCACCAAGGGCAACGTCATCGACGCGCTGCTGTTCGCCACGAGCGTGGCCGTGGGCATCACGCCGCAGATGCTTCCCGTCATCGTGACCACAAGCCTGTCGCAGGGCGCCAAGGACCTCGCCCGTCGCCAGGTTATCGTCAAGGAGCTGCCGGCGATTCAAAACCTCGGCGCGATGGACGTCCTGTGCTGCGACAAGACCGGCACCCTCACCGAAGACCGCATCGTGCTCGAGCGCTACCTCAACACCGATGGCAACGAGGACGCGCGCGTGCTGCGCCATGCGTTTTTGAACAGCTTCTTCCAGACCGGCCTCAAAAACCTTATCGACCTGGCCGTAATCGACCGTGCCGATGTGACGCCCTCGACCGTCGTGCCCGATTCCATGCTGGGCCAGAGCCTGCGCGACCGCTATACCAAGGTCGACGAGGTGCCCTTCGATTTCTCGCGCCGTCGCCTGAGCGTAGTTGTCGCCGACTCCCAAGGCAAAACCCAGATGGTTACCAAGGGAGCTGCCGAGGAAATGCTCGAGATCTGCTCCTTTGTCGAGGTCGATGGCATCGCCCGGCCGCTCGCCGAAGACAAGCTCGCCCAGATTCGCAAGCAGGTCGCCGATCTTAACGCCGAGGGCCTGCGTGTGATTGCCGTGGCACAGAAGACCGATCCGCGCTGCGTGGGCGAGTTTGGCATCGCCGACGAATGCGACATGGTGCTGATGGGCTTTTTGGCCTTCCTCGATCCGCCCAAAGCAAGTGCCGCGGGCGCCGTCGCCACCCTCGAGGCCAAGGGCGTGGCGGTCAAGGTCCTGACCGGCGACAACGACCGCGTCGCCGCCACCGTCTGCGCGCAGATCGGCATCGATGCGAGCAACGTCTTGCTCGGCTCCGAGATCGATGCGCTCGACGACGCCGAGCTTGCCGAGCGCGCCGAGAAAACCCACCTCTTCGCCAAGCTCTCGCCGTTGCAGAAGGCGCGCCTGGTGCGCGTCATGCGCGAGCTACTCGGCCACACCGTGGGCTTTATGGGCGACGGCATCAACGACGCCGCCGCCATGCGTGCGAGCGATTGCGGCATCTCAGTCGATTCGGCCGTCGACATTGCCAAGGAATCCGCCGATATCATCTTGCTTCAGAAGGACCTGGGCGTGCTCGAACGCGGAATCATCGAAGGCCGCCGCACCTACGGCAACCTGCTCAAGTACCTCAAGACCACAGTGAGCTCCAACTTTGGCAACGTGCTGTCCGTGACCGTCGCGAGCCTGTTCTTGCCGTTTTTGCCCATGAGTGCCCTACAGCTGGTGCTGCTGTCGCTGGTCTACGAGATCGTGTGCATCGCGCTGCCGTGGGACACCGTCGATGACGCCTGGACTGCCCGCCCGCGTGCCTGGGACGCCGCGTCCATCAAGGGCTTTATGCTCGAGCTGGGCCCTGTGAGCTCGCTGTTTGACATCGTGACCTTCGCCGCGCTCTTCTTTGTGGTGTGCCCCGCCACCGTGGGCGCAAGCTGGTCCGAGCTCTCCGGGACGGGCAACGTCGCGGGTATGGCGACCTTCGCTGCACTCTTCCAGAGCGGCTGGTTTGTCGAGTCCATGTGGTCGCAGACACTCGTGGTCCACATGCTGCGCTCCCCGCATCTGCCGAGCCCACGTGACCACGCCGCGCCGGCACTGTGCGCTCTCACCGTGCTAGGCCTGGCGCTTGTCACCTGGCTGCCGGCAAGCCCCATCGCCGATGCGCTCGGCCTCATGACGCTGCCCACGAGCTTTTTTGGGCTGCTCATTGGCATCGTTACCGCCTATATCGCGCTCACCCAGCTGGCAAAGCGCCGCTACATTGCCCGCCACGGCGAGCTGCTGTAGCGAGCAGACGGAAAACACCCTGCCAGCTGCCGTTGCCACTACCACAGCTGCCAACGCCTCTGCCGCTGCCGCAGTCTGTCCCCTCAGCAGTTGCGGTGGAATAGTTCCTGTTTAAAGCCCCATGACTTTGATTTAGGGACTATTCCACCGCAACTTATTGGAGGATTAGCTAGTCATTTGGTGTCCAGGACCAGAAGAAGTTGATAAGGGCCACACGCGAGGCGGCACCGGTCTTTTCGGGCGTGAACTCCGCTGCCTCCACGGGCGCGGAATCGGAACATGCGGGTGCAAAATCCCCACCAAAATCGTCGGTAGCAAGTGCCAGTCCATCCCACATCACGACATCATCGGCTCGTCGCCCCAACTGCCCCAGCAGCGTACGTCCCCAATGAGTGGCCGAAGAGTGTCCCCAGCGACTAGTCAAAAATGGGCCATGTGTCCCAGTTGTGGAGACTCGTTGAGCCGTCTGGGTATCGTGAAAGATCGCGCACTCCCCCATCATCAAAAGTGACACACGCTACCTGTTGATGGGAGGCAGCCATGGGCTTCTTTGACAAGATGTTCGAGAAGAAAGAGTGCGCGATTTGCGGTACCGAGCTGGGACTTTTGGGAAAGACCAAGATCAGCGAAGGCTACCTGTGCAAAGAGTGTGCCGGCAAGCTCTCCCCCTACTTCCACGGCTATCGCTCCAGCACCGCGGACGATATCCGCGAGCAACTCGCCTACCGCGAGGCCAATGCCGAGCGCCTGGCGTCGTTCAACCCCACGCGCACACTCTCGGCCGGGCGCACCAACATCATGCTCGACGAAGACGCGGGCCTGCTGATCATCACTTCGCAGAGCCGCTGGCGCGACGCCAATCCCGACATCATCGAGTTCTCGCAGGTACTCGGCTGCGATATGGATATCGACGAGCACCGCACCGAAATCTATCGCGAGACCAAGGACGGCGAGCGCGAGAGCTACAATCCGCCGCGCTACGACCTGGATTACGACTTTAACCTGACCATCCACGTCAACACGCCGTACTTTACCGAGATCAACCTGCGCGTGAACGACTCCACCATCGATCAGCGCGGTTCCATCGAATACCGCGAGGCCAAGCGCCAGGCAACCGAGGTCCGCGACGCGCTGGTGCAGCTGCGTCAGGAAACGCGCGACAGCGTCGTGGCCGCTAAGGCCCCCAAGACCGCGGTCACCTGCCCCTTCTGCGGTGCAACCACCATTCCCGATGCCAGCGGGCGCTGCGAATACTGCGGCGGCGCCATCGGCGCATAGCCTCCGGCAGCGAAAGGACCGATCATGGCCTTCGAGAGCGTCAACTATCAGTGCCCCGCGTGTGGCGGCCCCTTCACTTTGCCAGTGCCGAGCAAAAGCTCGTCTGCGACTACTGCGATTCGCGTTTTGAAGTCGAAGAAGTCGAGGCCCTCTATCGCGAGCGCCAGGACAAGGCAGATGCCAAAGCCGATGCCGCAGCCGCGGCCCCCAAGCCTGCTGTCGACGATGCCGTGCAGGAGCTGGCTCAAAACGCCGGCTACATCTGCTCGTCGTGCGGCGCCGAGCTCGTGTCCGACGGCACCGTCGCCGTCACCACCTGCCCGTACTGCGGCAACTCCGCCGTGGCACCCGGCCAGCTCTCGGGCGACTTCTCACCCGACCTGGTGATTCCGTTTAAGCTCGGGCGCGACGATGTCATGGCCGCGCTCAAAGACCACTACAAGGGTAAAATCCTGCTGCCCAAGAGCTTTGTCACCGGCAACCACATCGACGAGGTCCAAGGCGTTTACGTGCCGTTTTGGCTCTACGGCGCCCGCGTTGCCGGCGAAGTGTACTTTGACGCGACCAACGAGGCCGTGACCGAGGAATCCGACCGCACCGTCACGACCACCGACCACTACGACGCCTACCGTAAGGGCAATATCTCGTTTGAGCGCGTGCCCGTCGACGGATCGTCCAAGATGCCCGACGGCCACATGGACGCCATCGAGCCGTTTGACTACGACGCGCTGCGCCCGTTCTCGGTCGCCTATATGCCCGGCTACATCGCCAACCGCTATGACGAGGATTGCGAAACCTGCAAGGCGCGCGCCGAGCGCCGCATGGAGGAGAGCACGATCTCGGCCCTGCGCGAGACCGTCGTCGACGAGTACGACGACGCCACGGTCGAAAGCAAGCAGCTCGACTACACCTGGGAAGAAAACGATTATGCTCTGTTCCCCGTGTGGATGCTCTCTACCTCGTGGAACGGCAAGAGTTACCTGTTTGCCATGAACGGCCAAACCGGCCGCATGGTCGGCGAGCTTCCCTGCTCCAAGCCCAAGCTCGCTATCGCCTCGGTGCTGTTCTTTGCGATCGGATTTGTCCTTTCCCAGATTCTCTTTATGGGCGAGAACGCCTTCGATCCGGATTACCTCACCTTTGATGTCGAGGGCATCCTCATCAACATCGTCGCGCCGCTGATCATCGTGATCATCGCAGACGTGCTGCTGGTAGGCCAGCTCAAGACGGCCAACGAGGCCACCCACGCCGACTGCTACTGCGGCGAGCTCGACCTGACCGAGAAGCACGACACCTTCAGCCACACCGAGACCACCGTTGTCATGAAGGACAACAAGGACGATTAGCCATTCTGACCAATACCACCCGGCCTTTGACGAGAAAGGAAGATCACCATGGGACTCTTGAAAGCTGGATTGGGTGCTGCCGGCGGCGTCATGGCCGACCAGTGGAAGGAATTTATCTATTGCGAATCGATGCCCGCTGACGTCTTGGCCTGCAAGGGCAGCAAGCGCACCGGCGGCCGCAGCTCCAACACGCGCGGCGAGGACAACGTCATCTCCAACGGCTCCGTCATCGCCGTCAACGACGGCCAGGGCATGCTCGTGGTGCAAAACGGCAAGATCATCGAGGTCGCGCTGGAGCCCGGCGAGTTCGTCTTTGACACCGGCAGCGAGCCGAGCGTCTTTAGCGGCAACCTGGGCGACTCCATCAAGGAGACGTTCGCCAATATCGGCAGCCGCTTTACCTTTGGCGGCGACGCAGGCAAGGACCAGCGCGTCTACTTCATCAACACCAAGGAGATCATCGGTAACAAGTACGGCACCGCCTCGCCTGTGCCCTTCCGCGTGGTCGATAACAACATTGGCCTGGACGTCGACATCTCCGTTCGCTGCAACGGCGAGTATTCGTACCGCATCACCAACCCGCTGCTGTTCTACACCAACGTGTGCGGCAACGTGACCGATAGCTACACGCGCGATAAGATCGACAGCCAGCTTAAGTCCGAGCTGCTCACCGCCCTGCAGCCCGCCTTTGCCAAGATCTCGGAAATGGGCATTCGCTACAGCGCCATCCCCGGTCACACCACCGAGCTCGCCCGCGCGCTCAACGAGGTCCTCTCGGCCGACTGGCGCGACCTGCGCGGTGTCGAGATCGTGAGCTTTGGCGTCAACTCCATCGCCGCTTCGCAAGAAGACGAGCAGATGATCAAGGACCTGCAGAAGGCCGCGGTCATGCGCGATCCCACCATGGCGGCCGCCAACATCGCCAGCGCCCAGAGCGATGCGATGCGCGCGGCAGCCGCCAACCCCAACGGCGCGATGGCCGGCTTTATGGGCATGGGCATGGCAGGCGGCATGGGCGGCATGAATGCCAGCCAGCTGTTCGCCGCCGGCCAGGCACAGCAGCAGGCCGCCCCGCAGCCGGCTCCGGCACCCGCCCCCGCACCGGCTCCCGCCGCTGCCCCCGCGGCCGGCACGTGGACCTGCAGCTGCGGTGCCACCAACACCGGCAAGTTCTGCCCCGAGTGCGGCAGTCCCGCACCCGCCCCGGCACCGGCCAAGTGGTTCTGCCCCAACTGCGGCAGCGAAAACGGCGGCAAGTTCTGCAGCAACTGCGGAACGCCCAGGCCATAACCCCTCTATCTGGTAATTGGCGGGGGGGTCCGCCACCCCCGCATTTGCTTCTATGGGTTTCGTTCGATAAAGGAGGACACCATGAAGACAACGTTCAAAAAGTCCGTACTCGCATTTCTGACATGCGTCCTGGCGCTCGCCTTTGCCCTGACGGGCTGCAGCGGCGGCGGCAAAGACCCCAAGGCCAACTTCGTCGGCAGCTGGAAGCTCTCGGGTGGAACCACGGAGGGCGAAGAGCTCACCGATGAGTACATGGATATGCTCAAGGAGTGGGGCCTCAACTGTATCCTGATCCTCGACGAAGACGGCACGGGCGTCCTCGACATGTTCCTTGAGGTCGCCGACCTGAAATGGGAGGCCAAGGACGCCACCACCGTAACGATTACCGCCGAAGATGAGTCGCACGACCTGAAGCTTAAGGACGACAAGCTCGTCCTGGAGGTGGACGGCGACAAGATTATCTTTACGAAGTCCGACAAGGATCTGTCCGGTACGGTGAAGAAGGATCGCGAGAACGCCGAGAAGGAAGAAGAGATCGATGAGGCCGTCGAAGACGACGACGTCCAGAGCATCGAAATCTCCCCCGCCATCACCGTCGCCGATGACGACCTGTGCACCATCACCATCACCGAGAAGTTCAAGGACGACTGGGGCGACATCGGCTTTGTCGTCAACATCACCAACAAGAGCGACAAGGACCTGACCTTCTACGCTCCTTCCGGCAAGACCAACGTCAACGGCACCATGAAGGAACCCTGGTTCTCGGCTCACCTGATGCCCGGCACCAACGCCACCGAGGAATTCACGTTCTCGAGCGGCGAGCTTGACAGCCTTGACGACCTGGTCAACACGACCATCGGCATCGACGCCTACCTGACCGATTCCTACGAGGACGTCGCCTCCTACAGCGCAACCATCGCGTAACGGCACGTAACATCAGCCGCGGTTGGCGGACACATCCGCGCACACCAGACGGGGCCGCAGGAAATGATCCTGCGACCCCGCCGCTTTATGCCGACAGCGCTGCCCATACAAGCAGGCCGCCCGCCGTTTTTAGATGCGAAACGGTGGGCGGCCTATCTTTGCGGCGCCGGAGCACGGGTGAGCGCGTCGATTACGGGCGCTCCATGTTGGGAACGATGCTGCCCTCGGTCACCGCATGCACGGCCAGGCGCATGATGTTGTCGTAGCCGGTCTTGCTCAGGATCTCCGAGATGCGACGCTTGATGGTGCCCTCGCTCATAAACAGCTCGGCCGCGATTTCGCGGCGGCTCTTGCCCTCGCAGGCAAGGCGCAAAATCGATAGCTCGACGTCGTCGAGAGCTGCCGTGCCCGAAAAAATGCTCTCGGGCGGCTTGGGAAACGTGCAATAGCCCGCCAGCGTGGAGCGCATCACGGCGAACAGCTCGTCGATACCGACGTTCTTGTACACAAAGCTATCGACGCCCGCCTCGCGGGCCTGATCGACAAAGGTGATCTCGGGCATGCCTGTCATGATGATGATGCGACACTCAGGCAGCTGCTCCTTGATGCGTGCCGCCGCCACGATGCCGTTTGAATCGTGCTCGGTGCACACATCCATCAGTATCATGTCCGGACGCTCCTTGAGCGCGACGCCCAAGGCCTCGGAGGCATCGGCGATGGCGGAAACAACGATCATATCGGGCTGGTCGCCAACGGAGCGCGCCAGGCTCTCGCGCAGGATGGCCTGATCTTCGACAATTAACACGCGGATCATGAGTTTCTCCTTTGGGACGTGTCGCTGGCGTTAAGCGGAATGGATACCGCAAGCGTAAAGGGCGGGGCGGCGTGGACCTCCAGGCTGCCACCCAGATCTTGCGCGACATGCCTCATACCTGGGATACCCGTTCCCTCGCGATACGATACGGGGGCCGGGGACCCGTCGTTAGAAATCGTCATGCGCGCGACGGCGTCAGCATCCGTCCCCTCCTGCCACAGGCGTACATGGACCCGATGCGCCTGCGCATGCTTGGTGGCATTGGTCGAGGCCTCGCGAATGATCTGCAAAAATGCGACGGCGACACGCGCGTCCTCAGGCAGCGCGCCCTCAACATCGATCTGCACACTCACCAGGCCAAAAGCATGGACGATATCACCCAGCTGCTCTGCAGGCTCGCTAGCACCGCCACTGCGCAAATCGGCGGCGATTGAACGCAGCAACGGGTCAATCTGCTCGAGCGACTCATCGTCCAGACGTCCCTCCTCCAAATAGCGATGAAGAATGGACAGGCGCTGCCCGATCACGTCGTGCACGCGGGCACGCATACGTAGGTAGGCCGCATTGTCGGCAACCTTTTTAACTTCTTCGATCTGGGCCTGGAGCTCTTGGCCCGCAAGCTCAAGCAGGTGGTTGGCTTGCGCCAGGCGGTCGTAGGCGTGTGCGTATTCCGTCACGTCCAAGCCGATAATGCGCTCAAAGAGGCGGCCCGAAACCATAACCTCATCGTGCACAAATAGGCGAATCTCGGCGGGAGAAATCTCGATCACGGCGCGAGCATCACCAAAACGATCCAAGTTAATCCGCACACGGTTCCTACTGCTTTCGGGCATTTGCATGCTAAGTTTGCGCAGGTCGTTCCATGTGCCGCTCATGTCACCTAGATCGGTGGGCATATGAAGTTCCACCAGGTTTTTGCGCATGCAGCGGTTCATGAGCAGCGGACGGCCCCTCGGGTCCAGATACAGGATGCCCACGGGAATCACGTTGATGGTCTCGATCGTCGAGAACGCGGTGATATCCTCCTGGCGGTTACGGACGTCCATCAAGAGCGCCGCGATGGAGCGGAACAGGAAGAACGCTCCCTCTGCGATAAGGACAACGGTCCACGCCGAGCCCATGGCAAAAACCACCGGCGGTGTAACGGCGACAACAAGCAGCAGCTCGACCAGCATGACGGGGCGACGATAGCGCACCATAAGCACCACGCCATAGGCAAAAATCGCGGCATTGAGCCACAGCACTCCGCCCATTGCCCTGGCGCAAACGTCAAGCGGCGCCACCAGATACGAGCCAGACGACGCGAATAAGATGAGCGCCGAAATCATCAGGTGAAGCACAAGACTCGCCTCGTAGGCGCAAATCACCTTACGGTTATAGGACGAGCGGCGCGATGCGATGAGCGGGACGTGGATCGTCTGCAGACACGCAGTCAGGGCAAAGACAACATCGAGCGCAACGATTTGGGGAAGGATGAGCGAAATCTGCATCGTCACTCACCCGCCCTCGGCATCAAGACGATCATGCGCAGCTGGCCGGGCTCGCCCTCAAGGCGATATGCCACGTTGCGCCCTTGCAAAGCGCTTTCGAGCTCTTGCGCAGCGGGCGTCTGCGAAAGATCTGCATCATCGTTGGAAAAAAGCGTGGCGCGCAGCTCGACACTGCATCGGTCATGGTCGCCCAAGTGATACATAAGCGCCGGATGGTCGGTGGTGTAGGCAAAAAACGCAAAGTCATACACGCAGTCGTACAGGGCGCTTACCGTACTGGCATGCATCGGGCGCCGTATGGCGATAATCGAGGCGCAATCGATATCGATGGTGCGCAGGTCGCTTGCGAGCTCGTTGGCAATGAGCTGGATGCGGTCTCGATCAAAACCGCTCTCCCCGTGCTGTGCCAACGTGAGCGACCCCTTGCGCTTGCAATAGGCGACGAGCATCTTGGCGCGCTGCAGCATGCGGTAACGCTCGTGCGAAGACGCTTCGTCGGTCAACGGCGGCAGCGAGCTCAGCAGGTCGTACATCCCTTCGAGCGCGCGGGCAAGCGCTTGGTCCACGTCTTGGACCAGCAAGGTCTCGGCCTCTTGATCTGCCAAATGCGTCTTAAGGTCGTAGTCGGCGGCGAGCAGCTCGTTTTGACGCTGCAGCTCCATGCGACGATGTGCCAGTTCACGGTTAAGCTCGTTGAGCTCCGACACGTCTTGGGCAAGCAGGGCCGATCCGCCCAGCAGTGGAAAGGCACGGTACATCACATCGGGATCGGACGCCACGGCAAAGGCATGGGCGCGGCCGTGCTCCTGGGTCCGCAACTCCTCGCACACGCCTACCGGCATTGGCTTTGACACCGGCGTGGCATAGACTTCCTGCAGGTCGCGCGTTAGAACTTTGAGGTCAAGCGGTAAGGTGTCGAAGATGCCGGCGATGTCGTGATACGACGGAATGACACCGCAATCGAGACAGATTTCCATCGCCACCACGCACAGGACGCAATAGACGAGCGAAAAGTTGAGCCTCCATGCCCAGGGCACGCGCAGAGCATACGAGACGGCAAAGAATGCGCCGCCCAGTAGTACGAGCGCCGCCGTGCCCGAGAAACGCTGGATGCGAAAGGAAGAGGACCGACCAACCAGGATAAAAAAGGCCACGAAGTCAAAGGCCGTCCACACGAGGACGGCGAAATAACCCCAGCCGTACGTGTAATCGTTGCTCCAGGTGTCGCTTGTGCGATCAAAGCGGAAGACCTGCTGATGAAAATCGTTGGTGAGCACAAATCCGATAAGCAGGATGGCCGCAATCCACAGCGCAGCGCAGTAGCGGCGACCCAGGCGGTGTTGTTCCAGGCCCGCAAGGCGCAGGCCGCAGAGCTGGTAGAGCAGCGGAATGAGCGTCATGGGCACGTAGTACAGATACCACAGCACGGTGGCATAGAACGGCGTGAACGACTTGTACTTGAGAATGACTTCGATCATCCACAGGGCGCAGATGGTGGCGACGGCAACAAGGCGGCGACGCAACACATAGTCCAAACAGCGCAGATAGACCGATACGCCCCAGATCGAAAATACAATTGCGGCGACAAGCAGCGGGAGAGAGCTCGAATGGGCGAGCGCATCCACGACCTCTTCGGACACCTTGCTATAGGCGGGCACGGCGTTAGAAAGTTTGGGGTCGAAGGCGAACAGCGCCGGCAAGACCGCCAAAAGCATGAGGAACAGCGCGGTGATGGCGCCGGCGATAGCAAAGACGCGATGACGGTACACCTGATGTGTTATGCCAACAAGGAATCGCGGCATGGCGAAGAGCCTGCCACCCCTGGGATCCGCAACTGGCGCGGTCCGGGCGGCCGCGTGGCCGATATGTCGCTCGCGGGTACCCATAGTCCCTTTAGTGTACCGACAGATGGGCCGAAAAAGCGGGCCGCATGTCCCAAAATCCGCAGACGGCAAGGCGCCCGGTGAGCATTAACTGCTCGCCGGGCGCCTTGATTAGGAGACTCTGAAGTTGAGTGTCTCAGCTTCCTTAGGACAGGTCCTCACCATTCGTCTCAATGACGTGCTTGTACCAGTCGAAGCTCTTCTTTTTTGAGCGCTTGAGGGTGCCGTTGCCTGCGTCGTCGCGGTCCACGTAGATAAAGCCGTAGCGCTTGGACATCTCGCCCGTGCCGGCGCTCACCAGGTCAATCGGGCCCCAGGTGGTGTACCCCAGCAGGTCAACGCCGTCCTCGGTCACAGCATCACGCATCGCGGCAATATGCTGGCGCAGGTAGTCGATACGGTAGTCGTCGTTGATGGAGCCACCCTCCTCGACAACATCCTTGGCGCCCAGACCGTTCTCGACCACAAACAGCGGCTTCTGATAACGGTCGTACAGGTCGTTAAGGGTGATGCGGAAGCCCAGCGGATCGATGGCCCAGCCCCACTGGCTCTCCTGCAGATAGGGATTCTTGGCGCCGGCGAAGGCGTTGCCCTGGGTGCGCTCGACATCGGGGTTATCGGCACCGGCAGAGCAGCGGGTGCTGTAGTAGCTAAAGCTGATGAAGTCGACGGTGTTGGCGGCCAGGATCTCGCGGTCCTCGTCCGTCATGCCCACATCGATGCCCAGACGCTCGAGCTTCTTGACGGCATAGGCCGGGTAGTAGCCGCGGCTCTGGACGTCGACGAAGAAATAGTTGCTCTGGTTGTCAATCTGCGCTTGGCGCACGTCGCCCGGACGGCAGCTGTAGGGGTAGTAGCTACCTGCGGCGAGCATACAGCCGATCTTGATCTCGGGGTCGATCTCGTGAGCGATCTTGGTTGCCCAAGCGCTGGCGACGAGCTCGTTGTGGGCGGCCAGGTACTCGACGGCCTCCTTGTTCTCGCCCTCCTCAAAGACCAGACCGGCACCCATAAACGGCAGGTGCAGGATCATATTGATCTCGTTAAAGGTGAGCCAGTACTTCACCAGACCCTTGTAGCGGGTAAAGATCGTGGTCGCGAGGTTCTTGTAGAAGTCGATGAGCTTGCGGTTGCGCCAGCCGCCGTACTCCTTGATGAGGTGAATCGGGCAGTCGAAGTGCGTGATGGTCACGAGCGGCTCGATGCCGTGCGCCTGGCACTCGCGGAACACGTCCTCGTAGAAGGCCAAGCCGGCCTCGTTGGGCTCGGTCTCGTCACCGTTGGGGAAGATGCGGGTCCACGCCAGGCTCATGCGGAAGGTCTTAAAGCCCATCTCGGCAAAGAGAGCAATGTCCTCCTTGTAGTGGTGATAGAAATCGATGCCGGTCTGCGCGGGATAGTAATAGCCGTCCTCGAAGTCGAGCATCTTGCGCTGGCCGGAGACCACCGCATAGCGCTCGGGGCCGTGCGGAGCCACGTCCACGTTGGCAAGGCCGCGGCCGTCCACGTTGTAGGCGCCCTCGCACTGGTTGGCAGCCGTCGCGCCGCCCCACAGGAAGTCATTACGGAAAGCCATGCATCAATCCTTTCGCACGCTGCTTGTCCTGATTTCAGGATCCCCGCAAACGGGGTACCACTCAACGACAACAGCGCGGGTCGACACTTCTTTTCGCGTGCAGGCGCCCGGCAGCCACCCCACCTGACACTTTTTGATACCCACCTGTCCAATCCACCACAAAGGGGACAGACACCTTTGTGGTGGTTTGGGACCGGCTTGTCTCGATCTGTAACAGTTAGGCAACCAAAACCGGGCTTGGTGTTACAGATCGAGATTTTCGGGCAGCCCCCCGCAGTTTGTCTAAATCTGTAACAGGTAGAGACGATTTAGCCCGCTAGATGTTACAAATCGAGACGGAAGATGCTAGTCACAGGCGATGTCGAGGTTCTTGCCGATGAGGCCCACGTAGCCGCCCTCGGCAGCCTTGGGGCTGTCGGCGTGGCAGAGAACCCACTTGTCGGCCTTCCAGTAGCAGTAGCTGTCACCGGCCGCGGGCATGTCGGCCGCAGCCTCGGGGCGCGGGCCATTGGTGCCCGCCGGCAGCGCCACCATCACCTGGAAGCCGCCGCCGTCGACCATGCAGGGCGTGTAGTGAAGCGTGGTGTTGAAGACTTCGACGACCGTACCCGCCGGCACGCGGAACGCCTTGACGCACGCAGTGTCGAGCTTGCCGTCCTCGATCTCCCAGCGATGCGCCACGAGCAGGATAAAGTCGCGGGCGCCCAGGTTAAACTCGCTGGCGCGGTGATACTCCAGGCAGTTGAGCTGCGTGTTGTGGCCGTTGCACCAGCCCAGCTGGAAAGGACGGCCGCCAAACATGAGAAAGCCCAGTTTATCGGCACCCTTGACGCCCTCGAGCTCCGACGCGCTTGCCACGTACTTGCTGCCCTCGGGGATGGGCGTGGCAGAGAGCGCCTCGAGCACGGGCGACGTGAGCTCGGACGGAACGTCATCCCAAACGTTGCCATAGGATTTGAACTCGGGATCGTTGACAGAATAGATATGCATGTTCACTCCTGTTCGTAAATGTGACTATACGAACATTCTAGAACAAACATGAGCGATTTTGAACGCTCGTCCCGACCACTCAACAAAAAGGCGCCCCCGCATAAGCGAAGGCGCCCAATGCGCGCGTTTTGGACGATAAAGTCCTTACGCCTGCTGATAGTGCAGGTGCTTCTCGTCGATATCGGCCAGGTCGCGGTCGAGGTAGCGACGCGCGAGCCAGTTAGCCATGGGAAGGTTCTGGTCCAGATAGTTACCGCACTCCTCGGGAGCGGCACCGGGGACATCGCCCTCAAAGCCGGCGACAAACTCGAACAGCTCACGCACGAGCGGCAGGATCTCCTCGCTCGTCACCTCGCCAAACACGACGAGGTAAAAGCCCGTGCGGCAGCCCATGGGACCAAAGTAGACAATGCGGCTCGACCACTCGGCATGGTTGCGAAGGAACGTCGCGCCCAGGTGCTCGATGGTGTGGCACTCGGCCGTGTTCATGACCGGCTCCTTGTTGGGCGTGGTCAGGCGCAGGTCAAACGTGGTGACGGCGGCGCCGGTCGCCGGATCGCGGTCGATGCGGCTCACGTACACGCCGGGCTCAAGCAGCAGATGGTCAACGGAAAAGCTCGCGATGCGCTCCATGGCAGATCCTCTCGATAGTCAAATTGGGACGGGGCTCTTTTAGCTGGTTCGAATGGTCGCACCAATCATACCAGTCAAAAAAGCCCCGTCCCAAAAAGACAACTTAGCCAAGGACACGGGCCATACGGGCCTTGAACTCGGACAGGAAGCGCGGGGTATCGACGGTCAGCGCCACGAGTGTGCTCTTGTCGGGATCTGCCACGCGGCGCTCATCGCAGATGGTGCGGCCGCGATACTCACCCAGCAAGTCAACACGCAGGTTACAGCCGAGCGCACCCACGAGCGTGGGATCAATCGCCACGGCAACCGCCAGCGGATCGTGCAGCGCGCAGCCGCCCAGGTAGGACGCGTTCATCTCGTACGAACCAATGTAGTGCTCGACCATGCTCGCAAATGCGCAGCCGGCCATGGTTCCCGAACCCGTCCAGCCGGCAATGTCGCGGCGCGTGAGCACCACGCGATGCGTCACGTCCAGGCCCACCATGGTGAGCTTACGGCCCGAGCGCAGCACCGCGTCGGCTGCCTCGGGGTCGCTCGCCATGTTGGCCTCGGCGCCCGCGCTCACGTTACCGGGCACGGTAAGGGCGCCGCCCATCACGACCACGCGGCCGATGGACATCATCGCCGCCGCATCGCGCTCCAGGGCGAGCGCTAGGTTGGAGAGCGGGCCAGTCGCTACGTAGACCAGATCGGGACCATAGGTGCGCGCGGCATCGATCAGATAATCGACCGCAGCGTTGCCGTCGGCCGAGGTCGCCCCCACCGGCTCGTAGGGCGACGCGGGCACGCTCGCGCCGCCGATGCCGTTCTTGCCGTGAATGAGCGCGGTGGACGCCGGCGGCGTATAGGGCTCAGTCGCTTGCAGAGGACGGTCGGCACCCAGGTACACCGGCACCTCGGGACGGCCCAACAGGTCGAGCACCGCCAGGCAGTTGTGCGCCGACTGCTCGACGCGCACGTTGCCAAAGCATGTGGTGATGCCCACGAGCTCCACCTCGGGGCTCGCGATGGCATAGGCAAGCGCCATCGCATCGTCCACACCCATATCCAGATCAAGGATCAGCTTCTTGGTTGCCATTGTTTTACTCCGCTTCTCCGTCTTGTACTAATCGTCTAAACCAAACATGCGCCCAACTTCGGCACGCGTGGGAATCGACTGCTGCGCGCCCAAACGCGACACCGTCACCGCCGAGGCACGGGCGCCGGCGGCCATGCATTCAAAGAGCGGCAGGCCCTCCAGGCGAGCCGCCGCAAGCGCACCAATAAACGTATCGCCCGCGGCCGTCGTATCGACCACCGCGCACGAAAGTGCCGGCATGCGCAGCAGCTCACCGTCATCGCCAAATGCAACTGAGCCGGCACCGCCTAGCGTGATGACCGCAGCCCCGGCGCCCTTGTCGAGCAGCGCATTGAGCGCGGCGACGCAACTCGCATCATCCGTGGCCAGAATGCCCGTCAGCACCTGGCACTCGGTCTCGTTGGGGCAGACCAGGTCGACCGCAGGCCAGACCTCCGCAGGCAGCTCGCAGGCGGGCGCTGGATTAAAGACCGTATAGAACCCCAGCTCGTGAGCGCAAACAAGCGCCTCGGCCGTCGCCACAAGGTCACATTCGCCCTGGGCGATAAAGACGCTTCCGGCAGCCGGGGCAATCTCGCTGGCGTCGCCGTCGAGCTCATGGGCCACCAGACGCCTCAACGCGCAGGCAACGTCCGCGCCCGCAAGCGCATGGTTGGCGCCCGGTGACAGTATGATGCGGTTGTCGCCCTCGCAGCGAATGATAGTCGCGGTGCCGGTCTCCACGTCATCGCGAAGCGCCACGAACTCAACACTCACGCCGGCATCCTGGAGCCCCGCCACAAGCGCATCGCCAAAGGTATCACGTCCAACAGCGCCGATCATGCATGTGCGCGCACCCATGCGCGCGGCGGCAACGGCCTGGTTAGCGCCCTTACCGCCGGCGTTGGTGATAAACCCGCTGCCGCCGACGGTCTCGCCCGCACGCGGCATGCGCTCGCACGCCACCGAAAGGTCCATGTTCATGCTGCCGAACACCGCAATGATGTCGCGATCTGCCATGGAAACCTCCTCATCTGCGGGCCTTATGCCCACCGTCGACCATCGATTGTGCGCCCTCGCACCCCCTATAACTTTAGTTCACTTTGATGTGGACGCACGCTTGAGCTTGCGCCAGCAGCAAGCATTCACAGGAGCAGGCAGCTACAATAAATACGTGCTGATTATTCTCGTCATTGGATGATGTTTTATGGAACAATTCTCGCAATCGGGCTCGCGCGGTCGACGCCGCACAGGCAACGAGCCGGCGCCGCACGAACGCGTGAAGAGCGAACGCCGTACCAACGAGCCGCGACGCACCGCAAGCCCTCATCGCGCTTCTACCAACAACGCGGGCCGCGCCAACACTCCCGCCGCGGAGCAGACGCCTGCTCGCCCCAAGTCCCGCTACATCCCTGCCCTTGACGGCCTACGCACGCTTGCCGTCGTCGCGGTGGTGCTCTATCACCTCAACCTCACGTGGGCGCAGGGCGGTCTGCTCGGCGTCACGATCTTCTTTGTGCTTTCGGGCTATCTGATCACACGCCTGCTACTCAACGAAGTCGCTAAGACCGGCCGCATCGACCTCAAGAGCTTCTGGATTCGCCGCATCCGTCGCCTGGTCCCCGCCGTGGTAACGGTAGTGTTCGTGACCTGCGCGCTGTGCACCATCTTTAACCACGTGATGCTCACCAAGATGCGCCCCGACATCCTGCCGTCGTTGCTGTTCTTCAACAACTGGTGGCAGATTGCCCAAAACGTCTCGTACTTCAATGCTCTGGGCGACCCCTCGCCGCTCACGCACTTTTGGTCGCTTGCCATCGAGGAACAGTTCTACCTGATTTGGCCGCCACTGCTGTTTGCCATGGTATCCATGCATGTGAGCAAGCCCAACACGCGCCGCTTGGTTCTGGGCCTTGCCGCGGTATCTGCCCTCGCCATGATGGTGCTTTACAACCCTGCCGCCGACCCCAGCCGCGTGTACTACGGCACCGACACCCGCGTGTTCTCGCTACTGCTGGGTGCCTGGATGGCCTTTATCCCCGATCGCGACCTGGCGCCAGTGCGTCTCGCTCATCGTTTGGGGCTCAATCGCCTGGCTGGCGCCGCCAAGCACGACAAGAACGCCGAGGGCAAACCTAGCGAGAAGGCCGACGAATCAGCCGAGACCGCCCCGGCACAGCCGAGCGCCCTCGTGCGCTTTTGGTCCTCGCCCACATCCATCGATGTGTTGGGCGTCGTGGGTCTGGTTGGCCTTTCCGCCATGGTCGCGCTCACCAACGGCTACACCGCGTTCCAGTATCGCGGCGGCACGCTGCTGTGCTCGGTCCTCACGCTCATGGTCATCGCGGCCTGCGTGCAGCCCCAGGGAATGGTTGCCCGCGCGCTGTCCGCCGAGCCGCTCGTGTGGGTTGGCAAGCGCTCGTACAGCATCTACCTGTGGCACTATCCCCTGCTGTTGCTCATGAACCCGGTCGCCAACATCAACGATACACCGTGGTGGCAGTACATCTTGCAGGTACTTGTGGTGGTCGCCGTGGCCGAATGCTCATATCGCTTTATCGAAACGCCGTTTAGAAAGGGCGCCTTTGAGCGCACCGTATCCGAGTTCCGCGACGGCACCGCCACGCCCGCCAACTGGGCACGCGCGCACGTCCCTGTCTGCGCAACCTGCGCTGTCGTGTTGGTCGTTGCACTGGGCGGCCTGATCTTTGTGCCGGAGACCTCCGCACTGAGCGGTGAGGGCGCCGAAGTCCTCAACAAGGAAGCCAAAAACACCGCGCCCGCCGACCAACAGGCGGCCGACGACACCGACAAGGACAACGACGGCTTCCCCGATGGCTCCTACGATTTGCTTATGATCGGTGACTCCGTGTCGCTGCGCGCCGTTGATTCCTTTGACGGCGTGTTCCCGCACAGCCATATCGATGCCGAAAAGGGCCGCCAGTTTGATGCGGGCCGCGCGACATTTGAGGGCTATCTCCAACAGAACCTTGCCGGCAAGATCGTGGTCTTTGCGCTGGGCACCAACGGCTTGGTAACCGACGATCAGATCGACGCCATCATGGCCGATGCAGGAGATAAGCGTATTGTGGTGTTTGTGAACACACGCAGCCCGCAGCCGTGGGTTGGCTCTACCAACCAGGCCATCGCCAACGCCGCTACGCGCTACAAGAACGTGCGCGTTATCGACTGGTACGGATACAGCGCCAACCGCAACGACCTGTTCGATGGCGATGGCACGCACCTCTCGAACGCGGGTGTGACCGAGTACCTTAAGCTCATCCACGATGCCGTCAAGAAGGACCTGCCCGTGCATCCCGAGGATCACGTTAACGATCCGCAGCCGGCGGCTGTCAAATCCGCTGCCGATGCACTCGTCAGCGCCCTCGCCTACAAACCGCACAAGCTAGGCACCGACAAGTAACGCGCAGCCAAATCTGCTTGCACACGGAGGGGGGCGTCGGCCACAACCGACGTCCCCCTCCGGCAGTTAAGGACGGTCCTTATGTGCCGGCACTTAGGGACACTCCTGACACAGCTGATGAATGCCCTCCCCGCGGTCGAATTCTGAGTTCCCCGCCACCCCGAGCGCTGTTTGGAAGCCCCGCGCCCGCAGCAAACACCCCCAGATTGCTCTTTTCGAGCCGGCCCCAAAGGGCTATGGGCAAAAAATGCCAAATATGAGTACTGATACCATTTTAGTAGCAGGCAAAATGCCCAAAATGGCTCCCTCTCGGCCACCACGCCCCTTTGGACCGGCAGCAATAGCGGGTTTGGAACTTGACAGGATTAAAATTAATAAACAGATACCTTGTTTATGTTCATTAATTTCTTCGTCTTAATTGTCACATGAGTAGCAGCAGTACTCATATTTGGCATTTTCTGCCCACACGTATATAACCAACCCCCTACTACAGGCAAAAAACAGGCCGCAGCCCATGGCGGCGACCTGTTTAGAGTCCAAAAGAGGCGCTACGCGCTGTAGCCCATCGCTTGCAGGACAAACATGACGACCGTCAGCACCGTAATCACACCGATAGTCGCCCACGTGAGCACATTCCACACGCGGCCGTTGCGGTTGGCGCCCATAATGTGTCGATCAGCGGCAATAAGCACCTGGAACACCAGGACCACAGGCAAAAGCACGCCGTTGATGACCTGCGAGGTCATCATAATCTGGAACAGGTCGACGCCGGGCATGAGCACCAGCACGGCAGAGATGCCAATGATAGCCGTAATAATGCCGCGATAGACCGGGGCCTCGTCCCAGCTGCGATCGGCACCGCGCTCCCAGCCAAATGCCTCGCAGATAGCGCTGGACGTAACGCCCGGAAGCACGCAGGCGGCCAAGAAGCTCGCCGCGACCAGGCCCGAGGCAAACAGCACCGTGGACCACTGGCCCGCGATGGGCTCCAACGCGCGGGCGGCGTCGGCAGCATCGCTGATCTGAATGCCCGCAGGGAACAACACCGTACCGGTCGTTATGATAATAAAGCCGGCAATGACATCGGCGGCAATCGAGCCGCTCACGGTGTCGATACGCTGCAGCACGATATCGTCCTCGCCCGCATTCTTATCGACCACGTTGTTCTGCGCCAAGAAGATCATCCACGGCGCGATGGTGGTGCCGATCGTTGCGACCACAAGCGACACGTAACTGGGGTCGTTTTGGATGTTGGGCACAACCAGGTCGACCGCCACCTCGCCCCAGCTGGGACCAGCCAAAAATGCAGCGACGATGTAGGTCACAAACACGCAGCTCACCAGCAGCAGAATCTTCTCGATGCGCTGGAAGCTGCCCGACATGGTAAGCATCCAAACCAGCAGCGCCACCAGCGGCACCGAGATGCTCGCCGGCACGCCAAAGAGGGCAAGGCCGCTCGCGATACCCGCAAACTCCGAGATGGTCACGGCCGTGTTGGCGATCAGCAGCGCCGCCATGGCCAGCACGCTCCTGCGCACGCCAAAGCGCTCGCGAATGAGCGACGCCAGCCCCTTGCCTGTGACGCAGCCACAACGCGCCGCAGTCTCCTGCGTCACGATAAGCAGCACGGTCATGACGGGAAGCATCCACAGCATCTTGTAGCCATAGCTGGCACCGGCGCTGGAATACGTGGCGATGCCGCCGGCGTCATTGCCCGAAAGCGCCGCCAGAAGGCCAGGGCCCATGGCGCCAAAGATGGCCGCGATGGTCAACTTTTGCTTGGTGCTCGCCTTTTGCTTCGTGTTTTGCACGCGACCACCTACCCCATGACCGACATGGTGAGCAGCACCGCGGCGATGCAGTACGCCACGCATGAGATCATGACGGCAATAACGTTCATGGCGGTACCCGACGTATTGAGGTCGTGCTCGTCACGCCAGAACAGCACCGTCAGGTAAATCACGGCGCTCATGTTGCCAATCAGGCAGACGATGGCCGCAATGTTAAAGCAGCCGGTAAAGAGCTGCTCCTCAAACATGGGCGCGTCGGGGAATGCGGCGGTGCGCACCAGCTGGGCGCACAGGTAGGTCACGAGCGACAGAATCAGGCCCATGCCCGTGCTCTGGAAGAAGAACCCCAGATACGGCTTGGGCTCATCGTCATGGCCGTCGTACTCCAGGAAGTAGTTCTTGACGAACGACACCATACGCGAGGCAGCCAGCAGCACGAGCGGCATGGCGCACATGGGGAACACCACCAGATGCGCAGAGCCCAGCGCCGTTCCCAGCACTGTTGCCATGATGCACGAGGCAATACCCCACACGACAACCCAGTACTGGCGATGCACAAACCAGCTGAGCACATTCGTCGAGTCGTCGGACGCGCTATCGCCCGAACCGACGCCTGCGATCTGCAGGTCCTCCTGGTGCTCCTCGGCGATAACGTCCATGGCGTCGTCAAAGGTCACGATACCCAAGATGTGACGGTTCTCGTCGCAAACGGGGATGGCGACCAGGTCGTACTTGGTCATCTCGTCCGTTACGTCTTCCTGGTCATCGTCGGGCGACACATAAACCAGGTCGCGATAGGCCAGCTGGCCCAGCGTGGCGTCGCGGTCGGCCACGATAAGCGTGCGTAGCGAAAGCACGCCGGTGAGCATGCCGCTCGGGTCCTCGGTATAGACGTAGTAGACGCTCTCGAAGTCCTCGTCGAGCTTGCGGATCGCCTCGATGGCGTCAGCGACCGTCGCCGTGGCAGGCAGGGAGACAAACTCCGAGGTCATGATACGGCCGGCAGTGTTGTCCTCATAGCCCAGCAGGTTACGAATCGCCTTCTCCTCCTGAACGCCCATCAGGCGCAAAAGCTTCTCGGCCTTCTCGTAATCGAGCTCGTCGATCAGGTCGGCGGCGTCGTCCGGGTCCATCATGGCCAGCATCGACGATGCGTCCGTATCGGACAGGCCCTCGAGCATCTCGGTCATAAGCTCGTCGTCGTCGAACTCCGAGATGGCCTCGGCGGCCTGGGCGGTGTCGAGCTGCGCGAACACCTGCGCACGCAGGCGCGGGTCGAGCTGCTCGATAATGTCGGCAATGTCGGCAGGGTGCAGCTCGCCGAGCGTCTTATGCGACACCGACAGCTGAATATTTTTAGTCGAACGGTCGAGCAGGTCCATGTAGGACCAGGCGATGATGTCCTCGCCGAGCGGTTTGCCCAGGTGCTTCATAAAGCTCTCGACGACATGCTCGAGGGCGGGGCTGATCGCGCGCAGCAGACCACGGGCGCCAACTTCGGCACCCAGCAGACGCAGCTGATTTTCGCCCGACATGGAAAACTTGATGTCGTTGACGCGCACGACCTTCATGCCCTGCGTGTCGACAATCTGCTTGTTGAGCACGTCGCGCGCGAGCAAAAGTTCGGTCGGCTGCAGGTACGAAAAACGGATTTCGGTGGCCGGCGACTTAAGGTGTACGCCCGTCTCGTCGATACGGTCGACCCATTTGCGCCAGCTGATCATAAACGGCGTCTTGCCGGGTCCGCGGAACGCGAGCGACGTTACGTGCGGAAAAACTTCGCCGGTAGCAATGCCAAAATCGTTCACAACGCCGAGCTTTTCGCCGTCGACGTCCAAGACCGGCAATTTGAGCATCTCACTCAGATAATTCAATGGTGCTCCCCATCATTATTCCTCCGGACGCGGCCGCGCGTGCGGCGTCCGGGGGCTTCTGGATATGTATACGCATGCGCGGGCGGCACGCCGCTCGACGCTTACACCCCGTGCATGCGCAAAAAGCACCTGCATGGGGTCATCGACTGTATGGTCGAGGTTTGGATTTCACCTGTAACCTTTCTCTTGACCCTCATTAACCGCAGTAACTATAGCATCAGCATCGCCCTGCGGCATCGATTTTATGCGCTGCACATTGCAGGCATACCAAACGCTGACGTATCCGTGACATAGCCATTGGGGACGTTCTTAAACGACTACCCAATGACTACTCTGTGGTGTCATCGTCCTCGGCAAGTTGGGGGAACACGGCGTCCTTGGGCATGGTGACCTTCGTCAGCGAGGTGAGCTTTTTGCTCAGCGACGTGTCCGTCTTGACCAGGTCGCTGAGCGTCACGATCTTGTAGCCGTCGGCGACAAGACCGTCGATAATCTGCGGCAGCGCCTCGAGCGTCTGCTCGGCGCATTCGTCTCTATCGGTGAGCAGCACGATATTGCCCGGCGTCACCGAATCGAGCACCGTTGAGACCTGCTCGTCGGCACCGTTGAGCAGCCAGTCGCCCGAGTCAATATTCCACGAGACCACGGCGGAGACCAGGTCCATCGCATCAATCCAGTTTTGCTCGTCAAAGGCAGCGTAGGGAGCACGCAGCAGCATCGTCTTCACGCCGGTCGCCGACTTAATCGCATCGGTGCCTTTCGTGATCTGTTCGCGTACCGCCTCACGGTCCTGACCCTTGAGCGAATCATCGCTGTAGCTGTTGGATCCGATCTCGCACCCGGCATCGACAATCGCCTTGGCCGTGGCAGGCGAGGCCTCGACCGCATCGCCCGAAAGGAAGAACGTCGCGGTGACGCCCTTTTCCTTGAGCACCTGCAAGATCTGCTTGGTGGCGCCGCTCGGACCCTCGTCAAACGTCAGTGCCACGTACTTTTTGTTGCCCTTGGGCGCCACGCTGGCGCACGCAACAACGCAATCGGTGGCGGGCACAACCTCGCCGCGGTCCTGCGTCTTGCCCGACTGCTCACCAACCCACACCTCGGAGCGGCCCTGGACACCCCACGTCTGCACATACTCGATAGCGCCCGTACCCTCGACCTTGAGCTTGGGCTCGATAACCGTAGCCTGAACCTCGTGCTTCTCGTAGGTGTTACGGCCATCCTTGACCGTCACTTTCTCGCCGCCCTCAAGTTCGCGGCTATCCCATTTGCCCTGCTTCACGCGCTTGCCGTCGACCTTCACCGACAGCTTTTCGCCCCCATGGCGCTTGAGCACGCTGTCATCGACGGCCAGCAGGTCGCCTGCGTCGTAGGTGTCAGTCAACTCCTGGTCGTCGATGAGATTCTGTAGCGTAGAGCCCACACGCACCGCTGTCTTCTGGCCGTTGAGCTCCACGTCCACGCTGCGGTTGACGTAGCCCACGACAGCAGCGATAAACAGCACGAGCGCGCAACCCACGGCGATGAGCGCATAGGGCAGGCGAGACGAACGACGGGGCGTACGGCTGTTGCCGATGCGAGCGCTGCGGTCGCTAAACCCGCGGCTATGGTTGAGATACATCGCGCCGGGCTTACGGTGACGGCGGCGCTGACCGCTGGGCAGCTGCCCCAGGTCGCGGCGCGCCGACGGACGCGCACCCGAACGCCCGTTTAAGTTGGATCCGTTTTGGCGCATGTGCCCTCCCCCATAAACACAGCAAGCCGGAGCAACAGGTCTCCGGCTTGCCTCCCATCATTTGG
The DNA here is from genome assembly GCA_900544135.1 of uncultured Collinsella sp. Lineage (GTDB taxonomy): Bacteria > Actinomycetota > Coriobacteriia > Coriobacteriales > Coriobacteriaceae > Collinsella. The sequence goes on along the minus strand of UQTU01000010.1, from coordinate 55,935 downwards.
TACGTCGCTATTTTGTAGCTTTTGACGAGCCTCCGCTCGCCTTTTGGTATTCGTCCTTAAAGGCCTTGAACATGCCGCGCGTCTTGCCGAGCTGCTTGCCCAGTGCGCGACTGCCCTTGTCCACGGCAACCGATCCCTTGTCGTCGAGCACCTTGGCGCCCTTTTTGACCTTGTCGCCCACCACGACGCTGGCCTCGGCGGCCTTGGCAGCCGCACCGCCCGAATACCCGAGCGACTTGACCTCGTCCGAGACGACCATCGCGCCGTTCTCGTAGCCGCGCAGCATCGTCGGCGGCACCTGCGTGTCACCAACCAAAACACTCGAAGCAGCGCCGGCGGTCACATAGAATGCCTGCACGATGCCCGAGCGCGGCTTGAACTCAACGTCCGAGCAATAGCCCACGACGTCGCCCGATTCCGTGCGCACGTCCATACCGACCCAGATGATGCAATCGTCCAGGTTGATGTCGAGGCGCTTGGCCGCAGCGGTATCGTAGGTGCCCTTGACGTCGTCAACCGCGATGGCGCCCTCGTAGACACCAATGGCATCGAGCGCTACGAATCGGTCGGGACGCTCGATCATGCCCGCGATATCGGACTGGCGGACCATAAAGCCGACCACGCGCGTACCGCCCGGGGTAAAGACCGGAAAGTGAATCTTTCCGAGCTTTTTAGGGCTGCGCGGCGTGCCGTCCTTTTTGGTGCGCTTGTCCTCGGTAGGCTTGCGATAGATCTTGGCGCCGACAAAATCCCCGGCGCGCATTATGCCTCGGTCGAGGGCTCCGCAGCCTCGGCATCAGTCTCGACGGCGTTCTCGACCACGACGTCGGCGGCAGGCGTCACGTTGCCGCCCGAAATGGCGTCGTTGAGCTGCTCGCGCAGCTGGTCCATGCGCTCGCGGGCCAGGTCGACCTTGGCGCGCAGGTCGTCGGTCTTGGCGTCGACCATCGGGCCAAAATCGTTGACCGCAGCACGGGCCTCCTCGGCGCTGTGCTCGTAGGTGTCACGCATATTGTCCCAAGCGTCGTTGGCGATATCGGCAGCCATGGCGCGGGTCTCGGCGCCCGAGCGCGGGGCCAGAGCAACGCCGACAATAGCGCCGGCAGCGGCACCAAAAAGTGCGCCGGAGACAAAGCTGAAAGTCTTACCCATGATCATTCCTCTCCTGCGGGCACGTCGGTGCCCACCGTTTGAATGCTGTCCATTATACCCGCAGCGCATCACTTGCCGCTCCGCTCATCTGCGTACGGCAAAGGCGCAGGTACGTGATGGTGATAAACGCGTAGGCCTACTCCTGAGGCATAGCCGGCATGGCCACCGTGGCACCCGGGTCCTCGCCGGCGCCGTCCACGAGCGGCAGACCGCCCTCATGCGCAGGTCCCGCCGAAACCGTCGCCGCACCGCCAAAGACGGCAGCGGAAGCCTCGTGGTTTTCGGCGACCGCGCCCTCGGTATCAATCGTCACCTGGGGCTCGTCGTCAAAGTTGGGAACGCCCTGGGGCTCGGTGGGAACGGACTCGGCGGTCGCATCGGCAACAGGCTCGGCGTCGACCGGCACATCACCCTCGTCAGCGCCCTCGTCCTCGGCAGCATCTTCGCCGTTCGCAGCGGCGACGGCCTCGTGAGGATCCTTGCCCTCGGCCTCGGCGCGCATGCCCAGCACCAGGTTGCGCAGGCCCGCGACCGTGCCTTCCACGTCGGGGGCAGGCTGGTCGGCGTGCAGGTACGCCCAGTCCATCATAAAGGTGGCCGACGACAGCGCACCGATGGCCAGTGCGTCGTCGGGGCACGAAAGCTCGACCTCAAAGACACGCTCGTCATGCTCGCTTGCGCGCGTGCGGCCGCACGAGATGCTACCGGCAAGACCGGTCTCGTTCATGAGCTCGACCGTCACGTGCTCCAGCAGGTGGCAGAGCTCGGTCTGACCCATGCAGTCCTGGAACTCGCGGCCGGAATCGCCCAGGCACAGGTGCTTGGCAATCGCCGGCACCAGGTAGTACACGCGCGCCGTGGCCTCGATATCCTCCGAGGTCATGAGCGGCATGCCGGGGTTCACCAGCACATGCGCGCAGATCTTGTCCTCGCTGACGGTGACCTTAAGGATGTTGAACAGGCCTGCCATAACTCTCCCCTACTCTTCCTTGTCCTACTCGTCGCCGTCGTGCGGATTCGCGGAACCCGCACCCGACGTCGTCGGCTCGTCTACCGAAGACTCGGAATCCTTCTTATCGGTTTCGGCCGGAGCGATCACGCGAATGAGCGAGATGCGCTGGCCACGCATCGACTGCACTTTAAACTTGTACCCCGCGACCTCAAACACCTCTCCGATGTCGGGCACCGAGTCGCAAAGCTCCAAAATCCAGCCGGCGATGGTCTCATAATCATCGCTTTCCTCGAGCGGCCAACCAAGCTCAATCGCGTCATCGCACGAAAAACGCCCATCGACGAGCCACTCACGGCGCGAGAGGCGCGTGAGGTACTTGTTGTCGGGGTCGAACTCGTCCTCGATCTCGCCGACGATCTCCTCGACGATATCTTCGATGGTGATGATGCCGGCCGTGCCGCCGTACTCGTCCACGACGACCACGATCTGGTCGTGCGAGGTCTGCATCTCGGACAGCAGCGGCAGGATGTCCTTGGTATCGGGCACAAAGGTGGCATCGCGCAAATAGTTGGCAATGGGCTGGTCGCCCTTGCCGTCGAGCGCGGGCTGGATCAGGTCCTTGATGTGCGCGATGCCCGCGACGTTGTCGGGGTCCTCGTGATAGACGGGGATGCGGCTGAAGCCGGTCTGGCGCATGGTGGACAACACGTCGGCGACCGTCTCGTCGTCCTCGCACATGGTGGTGTCCACGCGCGGCACCATGACCTCGCGAGCCACGGTGTCGCCCAGGTCGAAGATCTCGTGGATCATGCGCTTTTCCTCGTCGAGCAGGTCGTCCTGCTCCGAGACCATATACTTGATCTCTTCCTCCGAGACATTTTGGCGGTCATCGGCGCTCTTGATGCGCAGGATGCGGGCCAGGCCGTCGGAGCAGGCACCGGTCAGCCACACGAGCGGGCGGGCGATCTTTTGGAACACGGAGAGCGGTCCCACGACCTGCTTGGATACGCCCTCGGCGTTAGCGAGGCCGATGCGCTTGGGCACGAGCTCGCCGATCACGATGGACACAAAGGCGACGGCGACGGTGATGATGACCGGCGCCAGGCCGCGCGCGATGGCGGAGAGCGGCGCGATGCCAAAGCTCATGAGCCACGTGGCAAGCGGGTCGGACAGGCTCGTCGAGGCGACGGCGGACGAGGCGAAGCCCACGAGCGTGATGGCGACCTGGATGGTGGCGAGCAGCTGGTCGGAGTCGGCGGCCAGCTTAATGGCACGCTCGGCGCGCTTGTCGCCTTCCTCGGCCTCATGCTCCAGCACGGCGCGCTTGGCCGTGGTGAGCGCCATCTCGGACATAGAGAAGTAGCCGTTGATGAGGGTCAAAACGAGGGTAGTGATAAGGGAGATGGTTATGTCCATCGGGAGTTTCTCGAACCTCCAAGATTCGGGACGTCAGGTCAAAACGTTGATGACGGATACGGCAATTGCGCCGGCGCCCAAACGAGGACGCGGGCGCGCAGGCGTGGTCGCTAAATTACGAAGAGAATCACCGCCATGAACTGGAAGATGCCGCCGGCGAGCACCCACAAGTGGAAAACACTGTGCAGATAGCGCACGTTTTTGGCGATATAGAACGGCACGCCCACGGTGTAGCACACGCCGCCGACGGCGAGCAGGGCAAGTGCCACGGGGTTGAGCAGCGACACGAGCTCGGGCAGTTTAAAGACAACGAGCCAGCCCATCAGCAGGTAGACCAGGCCGCTTACCCAGTGTGGCTGACGCTCGCGCAAAAAGCACTCGAGCGCGATGCCGATAATGGCGATGGCCCATACGGCGAAGAACAGCGCAGCGCCGCCGTCGTTTGCGAGCGTGATGAGGCAAAACGGCGCATAGCTGCCGGCTATGAGCAGGTAGATGCAGCTGTGGTCGATGATGCGAAACACGCGCTCGGCGCGCGCAGGCTGAATCGCGTGGTAGAGCGTGGAGGCTAGGTATTCGAGGATAATGCTGACACCATAGACAATCGCCGCGGCCATGTGGGCCGGGCCTCCGCCGCGCAGGGCAGCGAATACGATCAGGAGCACCAGGCCCGCGATACCCAGCAGGCAACCGACACCATGGGTGACGGAGTTCATGATCTCCTCGCCCACCGTGTAGTGTGGAACGGCCGCGATCTTGGGTCGCGGCTTGGAACTGTCGCTCGAATCGGACATGCCGGTTACATCCTCCAACGTAAAGAGTTCTCAACACTATATCAAAGCGTCTAGGTACGTGCGATATTTGCACCATACGTGACCCTTTGTTTACCCATTCTTTGCCTGTTGACGCATCAACGGCGAACGTCCATAATGCGCTTGCATTAAATGTTGACGTATTAACATCTTATAGGAGAATACCGCATGGCTCAAAACGCACGTTCCCATCGAAAGCTCAAGATGGCCGGCATCGTTGCACTGGTGGTTGTCGTTGTGCTGCTCGGATTTGCCGGCAACTTTCTGTTTGACTTCGCGCTGAATCCCCAAGCGCCGTACACCATGAAGATGATGCAGGATAGCAAGAACGACAAAGAAGGCGAGCAGCCGGATGCCGAGGACACCGAGGCGCGGGCATGGTTTAAAGAAAACCGCAAGAGCAGCAGCCTCACCGCAGATGACGGAACCGAGCTCGCCGCTTGGTTTTTTGCCGCCTCGGAGAACACCCACGATTACGCCGTCTGCCTGCATGGATATACCAACGAGCCCATCGGCATGGCCCGATACGTCAAGCGATTCCATGACCGCGGCATGAACGTGCTCGCGCCTGCCGCCCGTGCCCACGAGCGCTCCGGCGGCGACTATATCGGCATGGGCTGGCCCGAGCGGCTCGATGTCGTTGCATGGATTGGGCGGATCGTTCAGGCTGACCCCGAGGCGCGCATCCTGGTCTTTGGCGAGTCGATGGGTGCGGCAACCGCCATGGACGTCGCGGGGGAATCTTTGCCGTCCAACGTGAAATGCATTATCGAGGACTGTGGTTATACGAGTGTTTGGGACGAGTTTTCTCTGCAGCTCAAGGACGTGTTCGGCCTGCCCAGCTTTCCCTTGCTCGATGTAGCAAACTTGGTGTGCAACGTGCGCGCGGGCTACGACTTTCATAAGGCGAGCAGTGTGGAGCAACTCAAACACGCGACGGTTCCCATGCTATTTATCCACGGCGACCAAGACACCTTTGTACCGTACAGCATGCTCGACCAAAACTACGAGGCGTGCGCCAGCAAGGTCAAGCAAAAGCTCACCATCCATGGCGCCACCCACGCCAAGAGTGCGCAAGTTGACCCCGAGCTCTACTGGAACACAGTCAACAACTTCCTCGACGAGTATTTTTAGGCGAATAGCAACGTCTGAGGCTTTATCTGACCCCCTATTTTCGGAAGTATGCGGCAAAATCTGGAACTGCCGACCAGACCACAGTTTTACCAACAATTTATCAGGGGTTTTGTTGCCAAAAAACGTCGTGTGCTCGGCGGTCTCGAAATTTGCCGCATACTTCCAAAAAGCCGCCCGTGAGCGCTGTGCCCACGGGCGGCTTTTGCTCTACTTGCGCCAGAAAAGCGCTTGATTTGTCCAATAACTAGGCGCTACTTGACCTCGATGAGCTCGTACTTGCTCGTGCCCAGGCCGATCTTCTCGGCGTGCGCGATGCAGGTGCGCCAGTCGGTGTCGGGATGCGTGATGCAGAAGGGGTCCTTGGCCTGATCGCCCTCCAGATGCTCGTGGTTGTGCTCCATCTTGGCCGCGCTATCGGTAAGCTCGGTGTTGGGCAGCGGCTCGGATGCCATGACGGCATCGGCACAGGCCTGGTCGATGGCGACCGGGTCGAAGCTCGCGAACATGCCGATATCGTTGACGATAGGCGTGTCGTTTTCGGGATGGCAATCGCAGTTGGGGCTAATATCCATGGCAAGCGAGATATGGAAGCTCGGGCGGCCGTCGACAACGGCCTTGGTGTACTCGGCGATCTTGCAGTTGAGCACATCGGCCGCGGCGTCATAGCCGGGCTTGATGCAATCCTGGTTGCATGCCGCAATGCAGCGGCCGCAGCCCACGCAGCGATCGTGGTCGATGGCGGCCACGTGCACCGTGCGAGTAGCGCCGCTGGCAAGCTCGCGCTCGCGGGTGTCGTCAAACGAGATAGCGTTGTGCGCGCAGATCTTTTCGCAGGCACGGCAGCCAACGCAGTGCTCGGTCGCGACGTTCGGCTTGCCGGCGGCATGCTGCTCCATCTTGCCGGCACGGCTGCCGCCTCCCATGCCCAGGTTCTTCATGGCACCGCCAAAACCGGCCTGCTCATGGCCCTTAAAGTGGGTGAGGCTGATCACGATATCGGCATCCATGAGAGCCTGACCGATCTTGGCCTCGCGCACGTACTCGCCGCCCTCGACCGGGACGAGTGCCTCGTCGGTGCCCTTGAGGCCGTCGGCGATGATGATCTGGCAGCCCGTGGCATACGGGGTAAAACCGTTCTGATAGGCGGTATCGATGTGCTCGAGCGCGTTTTTGCGGCTACCGACGTAGAGCGTGTTGCAGTCGGTGAGGAAGGGCTTGCCGCCCAGCTCCTTGACGACATCCGCGACGGCGCGGGCGTAGTTGGGACGCAAAAAGCTCAGGTTGCCCAGCTCGCCAAAGTGAATCTTGATGGCGACGAACTTGTTCTCAAAGTCGATCTGCTCGATACCGGCGTGACGGATGAGGCGCTTGAGCTTGTCGAGCTGGCTCTCGCGAGCATGCGTGCGCAGGTTGGTGAAGTACACCTTAGCGGGTGCTGCGGGTGCAGTTGCGGTCATAGTTATATCCCCTCGGTCTATATGGCGTTACAGACATAGAGGATGGTACCCGTTGAAGTAGGGTCAAAGTCAAGCGCGAAACCTAGTCGTTGGGGAGGTTCTTAAACGACTACTCTTGGACTTTAAGGGCCTCGGCTAGGCTGACGCGCTTGATAGAACGCGTGTGTAGCAGCGCCACGACCAGGTAGGTCGCAAAGCCAATGCCCACGCACGCCGTCATGGACCAAGCGGGCACGTAGATCTCGATATTGCCGTTGTAGGCGAGCAGCATCGAGCGGAAGATGGCCGTGAGTGAACCAATAATGACCGGCAGGCTCAGCACGAGCGACGCCGCCACGCACAGCGTGATCGACCGGATGTACAGATGCGAGATCTCGCTATCGCGATAGCCAAAGACTTTCATGTAGCTGATCGAACGAGCGCTATGATCGATAACGGCCTTGGTCAGCAGGTACATAAACAGCAGGAAGATAAACACCGCGAGCCCGACCATCATTCCGATCATTTTGCTCATCATGCCGATGAACTGGTCGCCCACGGCACGCATGTCATCGGGCGTGGTGTCGCCGGCAAAGTAACGAGCTTCGAGGTCGAGCTTCTCGTTGCTCACATAGCCGTTAAAGTAGGCGGCGTCGTTGTCGAACAGCTCATTAAAGTCGTCGATACTCATATAGATATTCATGTCCGACTTGGAGCCCCAGGCGCAGTCCTTGCCCGCGTACTCAAGGGAATAATGCTCACCCTCGTACTTGTCGCCGAGCGTGACCTTCTGGCCCTCGCTCCAGCCAAACTTATCGAGCAGACCGCCGCCAAAGACGACACGCCCGTCGCCGACGTTGAGGTCTTTCCAATAGCGCGAATCGGATGAAATGCCGTAGACGGAAATCATCTCCTCGCCATTTCCATCGCCGCGGTCGTATTGCAGCTGGTAAACGGCATATTTCTCGGCCTGCGCGATTGCTCCTGCGCCGTTGTCGGTCGTATTGACCGGATGGATATCGTCGTTGTCAGTGTCGATCTTGGAGGCCTTGTCGATCAGGTCGATAGCCTCGTCGCGGTTGCAGCCGAGGGCATCGGCAAGGTCATCGAGACGCGCATAAAGCGCATCCTTCTTGTCCTGGACCCTTGCGAGTGCATCCTGCGCCGCAGTCAGGCTCTCGGCAGACGGAGATGCGGTCGCGGCATCGGTCGCCGTCTGCGCCGCATCGGCCGCGTCGTCAAGCTCATCATCCGCATCCTGGGCGGCGGTGAGGAGCGCGCCGTCAACCGACTGCAAGCGCTCGAGTGCCGACCACTGCTCGCGCTCCTCGGCGGTGCCCTCGAGCTCCAGCGGCGCCTTGAGCGTGTACTGGTGCTCGGCGACCAGGCTCGTCTTCAGGTTGTCCGCGTAGTGCGTCATCGTGGGCAGAATCGCCAGGCCAAAGAGCAGCAGCAGCGAGGCGAACGCAATGCCCACGAAGAGCGTGGCGAAGTTGCCCAGGTTGCGCAGGAAGATACGCAGGCGGAAGCGGGAAACAAAACCCATGCGCTCCGGCAGCTGCAAGCCGCGCTTGGTGCCCGATTTGCCGCTCGCCTCGTGACGAAGGAACTGCAACGGCGTCTTGCCCATTTTGCGAAGCAGGCCCACCAGCGTGATGAGGATGAGCGCGGCGGCGGGAACCACGGCGCACTTCACAAAGATCTCCCAGCTCCAGTACACCTGGAAGGGCGGCAGACTGTACGAACCGTAATAGAGGCTGCGCATGGGCTCGGTAAAGAACACAACGCCGAGCGCAGTGCCCAAAAGCGCTGCGAGCACGCCCACGATAGCGGGAAGCGCGAGGTAGTGCAGCACGATCTCGCGTCGACGATAGCCGCTGGCGAGCAGCGTGCCGATGATGGCGCTCTCCTCCTCGATGGTGGCGTCGGTAAGGACCACAAAGACAAACGCCATGATCACGATGATGATGTCGAGCAGCGTCATCCACATCATGGAGTCGCCGTCCACGTCGTCGCGCGCATAGCCAATGCCCTGGTTGGAATCGGCGTCGATGAGGTCATCCACGCGCGCATCAGCATCGGTCAGCGCCTCGACCATATCCTGCTCCGCATCGATGCGATCCGCAGTGGGGAGGTCGCGATCGGCAAAGGTGAAGGAGTAGGTGTAGGCAGGCGCGCCGCCGGCATCCTCGAGCGCGGCAAAGCCGGCGTCGGTGACCTCGGCCACGCCGTACGTGATGGTGTTCACCGTAAAGTCCGAATTGTTGAGGAACAGCGCCTGGCTATCGGGCTGGGTCATGATACCGCAGATGGTGTAGGTGCGACCCTCGAGCTCGACCTTATCGCCCACGGCGAGATCGTTGTTGGTGGCGAAGACACGGTCGATGGCCGCCTCATCGTCCGTCTTGGGCTCCTTGCCCTCACAGTAGGACGCGATATCGACCTTGGTGCGGTGCGCATAGGTGCGCAGCGTGCGCTTGGTGCCGTCGTCGCCGGACGCCTTTTTGATGATGGCGTCGATGGAGAAATTCTTGTAGAGCGTGACGCCGCCGACGTCGTCGGCCGCGTCCTCGGCTGCCTTGAGCTGGTCTTTGGTGGCCTCGAAGGAGGTGGTCACGCGGCCGTCCTCAATCGTGTGCGCATCGCGCATGTCGTCGATAAGGCAGCCGATGGAGTGGGCCGCGAGCAAAAAGCCCGAGGTGAGAGCGATGCTTCCGCACATAAGCAAAAAGATGCCCAGGTACTTGCCGATATTGCGGCGCAGCTCGCGCGGGAGACGTTTTGCGAGAGGTGTCATGGCACCGCCTACCAATCGAGCTCGGCGGCCGCGACGGGCGCATCGTTGAGCTCATCCTCGACGATGCGCCCGTCGCGCAGGCGCAGCACGCGATTGGCCATGCGCGCGATGGCGGCATTGTGGGTGACAATGATGATGGTGCAGCCGTAGGTGCGGTTTACATCCTCCATGAGCTGCAAGATTTCCTTGGACGTCTTGTAGTCAAGCGCGCCCGTGGGCTCGTCGCACAGTAGCAGGCCCGGGTTTTTGACGAGTGCGCGGCCGATGGCGCAGCGCTGCTGTTGGCCGCCCGAGACCTGGCGCGGGAACTTGTTGCGGTGCTCGTAGAGGCCCAGCGAGCGCAGCAGGTCATCAATGTTGAGCGGGTTTTTGGACAGGTGCGCCGTGACCTCGATGTTTTCCTTGATGGTAAGGTCGGGCACCAGGTTGTAGAACTGAAAGACAAAGCCCAGCTCGCGGCGTCGGTATTCGCCCAGATCGGCAGGCTTGAACACCGTGAGGTCGCAGCCGTCCACCATGATGGAACCGCCGTCGGCATCCTCCAGGCCGCCAATGAGGTTGAGAAAGGTCGACTTGCCCGAGCCCGAGGGCCCCAGCATGACGCAGATCTCTCCGCGGTTGATGGACGTGTCGATGCCGTCGAGCACCGTCAGGCGTGCATCTCCATCGCCGTAGTGCTTCTTGAGCCCCTTGACCTGGACGTAGGCTTGCTTCGTCGCCATGCTATCCCCCATTGTTAGCCTATTGCTACTTTATGAGCGTAATAGTAAACCATGGCGAACTATTTTGGAGCGAGGCTCGGGATTTATTTCAGACTGGTCATTGGGGACGCTCTAAATGACTAGGTGGCTAGGCGCGGGATTTGGCGCGTGCGAGGGCCAGACCTACGGCGGCAATGGCGGCGGCGAAGAGCACCGTGACGCCCAGATCGCAGGCGATGTCGCTCAGCACGGCAGACGTCAGATCCGAGGCAAGTGCCTTGCTGATCGCATCGTTCACCCAATATGTCGGCACAAAGTGCGCCACGGTCTGCACGGCCGAGCCCATGAGCGACAGCGGCATCCAAGCGCCGCCCAAAAACGTCATGAGCATGCCGAGCAGGTTGCCCACACCGTTGAGCAGCTCCTCACGCGCACCCAGGCTCGAAAGGGCAAAGCCAACGGCCAGCGGCGTGCACGCCAGGGCAAACGTCGCTGCCAGCGCCAGGCACACACGGCCCACGCCGACCTCGGCGACCGCGCCGGCAAAGCCCACAACGCCCATCATGCTCGACACAAACCAGATGCAGACGGTGAGCACGGCGGCGGCCGCAAACACAGCAAGCGAGCGCTGGCGCTCGGAGACCGGGCCGGCCTCCATGCGGCGCACACGCTCGGGCTCGTTCATGCCCGAGAACACCAGTCCCACCGACACGATGACCGACGAGATGATCGCGTACGCGCCAAAGTTGAAATACGACTCGAGCGTGGCGGCAGCCGTCGAGTCGACCTTGACCTGCTCGATCTGGACCTCCGCGCGCTTTGCAGCGGCATGCTCGGCGGCCTTGGCAACATCGCCGTTAGAAGCAGCGGGCTCAAGCGCCGCCGCAGCGCCCGCGAGCGAGATCCAGCGCGAGGCCTCGGCAGACGAAAGCGCCGCCGCCATGGTGCCGGAACCGTAGGTCACGTCGAGCTTGGGCAGGGCCTCCCTCGCGCGGGCAGCCGCGACCAGGTCGTCCTCGAACCCCTCCGGGATAAAGAACACGCAGTCGGCGCTGCCCTTGGCACTATTGCTCTTGGAGAGCGCGTCCGCGAGGTCGTAGGTGTCGTCGCCGACGCCCGTGACCAGCTCAAAGCGCGAACCCAGATGTTTGGTAAGCGCACGCGAAAGATCGCTGTCGTCGCGATCGATCACGATCACGTTGGTGTCGTAGGGCTTGTACTCGGTGAGCTGCGACGAGTTCCAGCTCACCGATGCCGCGATGAATACGCCCATGAGCGAAATGAACACCGTGTAGATAAGCAGATAGAGCGGGTGTGCGAGCGCCATGCGAAGCGCGGTCTTAAAGGTGCTCATAGCGGCTCCTTCCAAAGATCAGCGTGGCGGCGGCAACGAACAGCAGCGCCATCAGGACGAGCGCGCCGGCGCGAACGGCAAAGGGGCCCAGGTCCTCAAAGAAATACAGGCGATTGAACATGTCGCAGATAAGCTTGACGGGGTTGAACCAGCACTCGGCCGGGCAGGCGCGGGCGACGTCGTCGGCAAGCGCCATCGCCGGCTCGCCGTAGAGGCCGGCGAACAGGGCGCACGTGGTAGCAAAGCCCGTAAGGATGCCGGACTTGGACGCCTTGCCGCCCTTAACGGGAAGTGTGCCCACAAAGAGCCCCAGGCCCGTGGCGGCAAGCGCGGAAGCGGCACCGCCCACCAGACACAGCCCCTCGCGCCCGCCAAAGTCGATGCCCACGACTAGGCGCACGTAGCCGATCGCGATCGCCATCGAAGCAAAGGAGACCAGCCACGAGCCGACAAAGATGCCAGCCAGCGACGCCGTCTTGGAAAGACCGCCCACGCAGCGACGCGCGCCGAGGCCCGACAGATTGGGCTGCAAATCGACGACGCTCAAGGCGGCAAACTCGGCAGACATCATCGCCACCAGACCAAAGAGCGCGTAGTAGTAGATGACCGTGCCATCGGGCGTGGTGCGCGTCAGGCTCACGCGACGGGTGCCGCCCTCGAGCGACAGGGCGCGCGCAACCGCCTCCGGGTCGGCGAGCGCCGCCGGGTTGTCCTGGGCAATCTGGGACATGAGCTCGGCATTTTGTGTATACGAGCTTGCCACCGTCTCCAGGATGCTGCGATCGGTGAGCACCGACGACGCACGCGAGCCGTCATAACTCGATAGCAGCGTGAGCCTGGGCGTGCCCGCGGCATCGACCGTGTAGATGCCCGCGACTTCGCCGGCCTTGAGCGCACGGTTCGCGGCGGTCACATCCTCGCACTCGTGGATCTCGAGCAGCCGGTCGTCGCCTTCCTGGGCAAGCGACGTCGCCACGTCCTTAAAGGTCGAGGCGTCCCAAGCCTCATCCGCCACGACGGCAACCGGCACCGGGTCGACCGTGCCGTCGGAGCTGAGGTTCGCAAACATAAACATGAACATCGTGGAAAGCGCGACGGGAAAGATCGCGCCCCAGACCCACGTGCTCGGCCGGCGCAGCAGCGTCTTGACCGTAATGATAATGGTGTTGAACATGGCTGCCCCCTAGTCGCGCAGCTCGCGGCCGGTGATCTCGAGGAACACGTCGTTGAGGGTCGGCGGTTCGCTCCACACGCGGCCGAGCGCAACGTCGGCGGCGCGCAGCGTGTCGAGGATGTCGACCAAATTGTGCGGGCTCGCTTCGCAGGTGCAGACGAGCTCGCCGCCGGAAAGCTCAACCGAAAGCACATGCTCAAGGGCGCGCAGCCGCTCGACTGTGGCGGGCTCGACGGCGCCGACCTCGACGGTCACGCGCTCACCCATCTGAATCATGCGCTTGAGCTCGTCGTTGGTGCCCTGCGCCAGCACGCGGCCGCCGTCCATGATCATGATGCGGCTGCAGATCTGCTCGACTTCCTCCATGTAATGGCTGGTATACACCACCGTGGCGCCCTCGTCGCGCAAGCGGCAGATGCCCTCCAAGATGGCGTTGCGGCTCTGCGGGTCGACCGCCACCGTGGGCTCGTCAAAAAAGATGAGCTCGGGTTTGTGCGCGATGCCGCAAGCGATGTTGAGCCGGCGCGCCAGGCCGCCCGAAAGCTTGCCGGGGCGGAACTTGGCAAAGTCGCCCAGCCCGACAAAGTCGATCGCCTCGTCGACCAGCGCACGGCGGCGCTTGCGGTCGTTGACGTAAAGGCTGCAGAAATAGTCGATGTTCTCGCGCACGGTAAGCTCGTCAAACACCGCCACCTGCTGCGGCACCACGCCGATGCGGCGCTTGAGGTCGTAGCGCGTGGGCGTCATGGGTTCACCGAACAGCTCGATGGTGCCTTTGTCGTAGGCGAGCAGCTGCAAGATACAGTTGATGGACGTGGTTTTGCCCGAGCCGTTGGGGCCCAGCAGGCCAAAGATCTCGCCGGGGGCGATGCTCAGGTTAAAGTGGTCGAGCGCAATAAGGTCATCGTAGCGCTTGACGAGGTTTTCGACGTGGACGATGTCTGTCATGAGGCGGCCCTTCTGTTGATTGCGGCCCGGTACGATTGCATCATCGCAGGAGCCGCCGGCGCGCGCCAGTGAGCTTTGTCACGAGTGCGGGGCTTGGCCGTGCGGCCCGACGACGCCCCCGCTTTGCCGCGTGGGAGGAATGTCACGGTTGCGCAGGCTGCCCCTCCACCACGCGCGGCTTCGCGTACAATACCCGTATGAACAGGCTTTTCGACAAATCGATTGTGCTGGCGTGCTGCATTGCGGCCGCCACGGGCCTTGCTGTGGACGCTCGCCTGGTCGCAGCCTTTTGCCTTGGCGTTATTGCCACCTCGCTGGCCGAAGTCGCACAGGGAAACCGCGCCTGCCGTGCAAGCGAGGCCGCGAGCTACGTCTACATCATCGCGGCTGTCTTCGTGCCGCCGTTTGTGCCGTTTGCGCCTCTCGCCCTCTATGACATCGCGCGGCGCGTGCGCCGTGAGCACGCCTGGGTCGCGCTGGGTGTCGGCGCTGTCTTTGCCTGTGCGCTCGTCGCAGATTTTCGCACCGACACGCTTACCGCCCGAACGCTCTTGCTGGCCGCCATCCTTTCGGTTGCCGCCACCTTGCTATCACTACGTACCGCCCAGTTAGGGCGCGAGCAGCAGCGCATGCGCCGTACCCGCGACGAGCTGCAGGAACGAGCCCTCGCGCTCGAGGCGCGCAACCGCGATCTTGCCGACCGCCAGGACTACGAAATCGAGCTCGCGACGCTCGCCGAACGCGCCCGTATCGCGCGCGAGATCCACGATAACGTCGGGCATCAGCTCACGCGCGCCTCGCTGCAGGCCGAAGCCCTGCGCGTGGTCCACGCCGACGAGCCCGGCGTCGCCGCCGATTTCGCCGACGTCAAACGCACGGTTGACGAGGCGCTCCAGCTCGTACGCGCCAGCGTCCATGCGCTCAACGACAACGCCGTCGACCTTTCCGTGCAGCTCGAACGCATTGTTGAAGGCACGCGCTCGGACGGCGGCCCGCAGATTGAGCTTGAAGTTTTAGCCGAACATGCGCCCGCAAACGTCGCCAACTGCTTTGCAGCGGTCCTGCGCGAGGCGCTCTCCAATACCATGCGCCACGCTTGCGCCCATGCTGTCACCGTACGATGCATGGAGCATCCGTCGTTTTACCAGCTCATCGTTACCGACGATGGCGCGAGCGGGGTTCAAGCAAATGGTCGCGGCGCCGCGGAGGGCATGGGGCTCGCCTCCATGCGCGAGCGCATCGAGGCGCTTGGCGGCACCTTCACCGCCGGCCCGCGCGCCGGCGCCGGCGGCTGGCGCGTGTTTGCCACCATTCCCAAACAGCAAGGAGATGAGGGCCGATGAGGCTCATCGTTGTCGACGACGACCGCTTGGTGGTCGATTCGCTCAAGATTATCCTGGGCGCCCAGCCGCAAATCGAGGTAGCGGGCACCGGCGCCAATGGCGACGACGCGGTCGCGCTCTACGCTGAGCACGCGCCCGACATCGCGCTGCTCGACATTCAGATGCCGGGACGCGACGGACTTTCGGCAGCGCGCGAAATCCTCGAGCGCGATCCCGCAGCACGCGTGGTGTTTCTGACGACATTCTCGGATGACGAGTACATTGTGTCGGCGCTCAAACTGGGCGCCCGCGGCTACCTGATCAAGACCGATGTCGCCGCCATTCCGCCAGCGTTGGCGCAGGTCATGGACGGCAAACGCGTGCTTGAGGGCAAGGCGATCGAGGACATCGATTTTGGCGGAACGGGCGTCGAGGCGAGCACGCCCCGCCGGCCCGCGGCCTTTGCCGGCCTGACCGACCGCGAGTTCGAAGTCGCAGAGCTCATCGCCCGCGGTCTCGACAACAAGGAGATCGCCGCCACGGCATACATGGGCGAAGGCACCGTGCGCAACCACATCAGCTCGATCCTTGCCAAAATGGGCCTGCGCAACCGCACGCAGATTGCCATCGCCTACCTGCGAGGGTAATTACCCAGCGACCGACCGCCCCGGCAGAGTAAAATGGCTGCTACCGATTTAATACCATTTCAATACTATGCCGGATTACGGGGCTAAAGTCGGGGCCCCCATCCATACCCGCGTTTTCTGCAAAATGGCGGCTTGTCTACCTGCGGTTTCATTTTCACGAATATCGGCATGGTTGGGAACTCGTGACTCAGCCCCGTAAACCGGCATAGTTTTGTCGGGCGGCCCTGCACGAGTGCCTCCGCAAGCCTCGCGGGACCAAAATGATCCGTTTTCCTCCGTCCCCAAGGGATCAGCCGGAACCGCTCGCCACGAAACCGGCGCATCTACTACGTTTGACTCAATACCCCTGACCATATCTGCGTTTTGAGCAAAACCGCAGGCGTTCTACCTGCGGTTTTGTTTTCGCGTTTTTTGGCATGCTTGGGGGTAAGGGACTAAACGTAGTAGATGGGCCGGTTTCGTGGCAAGCCCTTCTCGCCTACGCACAAAAGCGCCGCCACGGAGGAGGGAGATACCTCCGTGGCGGCTGGGGGTGGGGGGTGGGGGCTAGGTTTTGGCTTTCCGCCAGCGGCCCGGGGCCTTTTGGCCCCGGGCGCTGTCATCGTGCCTAGCGCTTACGGATACCCCAAACCAGCGCTCCGACGCCGGCCATGGCGATGACAAATGCCATGAGCAGTGCGGCAGCCTGCTGGTCGCCCGTGGTGGGCAGGTAGCGCGTAACCGTCTTAACGATATTCGTCACGGTCTTGGGCGTGCCAGGATCGGGCGCCGGCTTAGGCGTCTCGGGCTTCTTGTACATGTTGTTGAACACGATGCCCTCGGCACTCTTGTCGCCCTTGGTAAAGGCGACGCTCGCCTTGAGGTTGCCCTCGCCGTCATCGACCACGTTGACCGTCGCGGTAAAGACGGACTTGTCGTAGGTCATACCGGCCTCGTCGCCCTTGACCTCGCTGATGGTGTAGACGTACGTACCGGGCTCGTTGTACTCGAACTTGTCGAAGTTGATCTTGCCGTCGGCATCGTTGGTGACGGTGGACTCGGTGTCCTCGCCAACGAGCTTAAAGCTAAACTCGTCCTTCTTGAGCTCGCGTCCCTCGAGCACCTTGATGGCGCCGATGGAAACCTGCGTGGGCATGGCGTGGTACTTGTTGGTAAAGCCAGCCGACTCGGTGGTTCCCTCGAGCTTGTGCGTCGCGGTCAGTGTGCCGTCGCCGTTGTCGGAGACGGTGGTCACGACGGTGTAGGTCGTGCTGTCATAAGTGACGCCCTTGTACAGGCCGAGCGCGTTGGGGCAAGCCTCGCGCAGCGTGTAGGCGTGCGTGCCGGGCGCCTCGTAGCGGATCGAGCTCAGTGTAACGGTGCCGTTGGCGTCATTGGTGCCGCTAGCGACAACCTTGGTGCCCTCGAGCAGCTCAAACGTGAACTCGCCAGTTGCAAGGTCGCGTCCGGTCAGACGCTTGACCGTCGTGACCTGATCGGTCACGGAAGAATCGGTGGGCGCCACGCTGTAGGTGTTGGTGAACGTGAAGGCCGCACCGTCGTCGCCGTTGCGCACGACGCTCAGGCGTCCGGCACCGTCGTCAGTCACAGTGTAGGAAACCTTGCGCGTGGCGTTAACGTCGTTAGTCACGCCAAGGGCGCTACCGGACTCGGTCACCGTGTAGGTAAAGGTGTGCGAGCGCGGAGCGGTGGGGGCTGCGGACTCGGACTCGTCGCTGGGCTCATCGGTCTCGGCAGCGTCGGCGTCGGCCTCTTCAGCCTCCGCCTCGTCGGCCTCGGCCTCGTCAGCTTCGTCTGCCTCGGCCTTATCGGTCGCATCGGTCGTCACGCCCAGGACGCGGTTGAGGTCGTCGAGCGTAAAGTTGATCTTGCCAAAGTCCACGTTGCCGACCGCGTCGTTGGTCACGGTCGTGTGCTCGGGCATCGGGGCGCCCGCCTCGTCGGCAGTCACGGTGAAGGTGAACTTGCCCGCGATGTCGGCCGGGGTCAGACCCTCGGCGGCCTTGAGTTTCTTAGTGCCGGCGAGTGCGGCATCGACGGCCTCAGCGCCATAGACGTTCTCGAACACAGGCTCGGCGCCATCATAGTCGGGCGTTGCCGTCAGGGTGCCGTCGCCGTTGTCAACGACGATAACCTTGAAGTTAAAGCTCGACTTCGCGGCGGTAATGCCCTTTGCCGCGAGCGGGGATGTGTACTCAAAGGCCGTGTAGCTGATGGTCCACGCAAGCTTGCCGTCCGCGTCGGTACGGATGGCACGCCCGGCGCTCACCAGATTAGCAAGCATCTCGGTGTTGTAATGCAGCGCACCGAAGCTCACCTGACCATTGAGCGTGGTCTTAACAGTGCCCTCGATGGCTCCCGTCTCGCCCGCGTAGGCGATGCCAAAGTAGAACTCACCGTCGGCCATCGGACGACCGGTCAGCTTCTTGGTGGCGACAATCTGCGCAGGCTTAACGGTCGATGCACTATAGCTGTTGGCAAACGGGACCACAGCGCTCTCGACCGCGCTGGCACCGGTCTTGTACTCGGTGGTCAGCGGGACGTCGGATCCGCCGGGGACGGTCGTCGTAGCGGTAAGCGTTCCGGCACCATCGTCGGAAATGGCAATCGTCACGGTACGGACAGCATCGTCGTAAGTGTAACCGGGATTGCCGTCGTTCTTCTCGGCCACGGTGTATTTGAAGGTCTTACCGGCGTCAGCCTGCGTAAACTTGACCTCCTTGCCGGCCAGAATGTTAATCCGGTCGACAGCACCCTCTGCCGTCGCATGGGACATAAAGTTGTTGGCACCCTCGTGCAAGTCGAGTGCATTGGCCGAAGCCTCGTCGGCGGGCGTCACGGTAAAGGTAAACTGGCCCTCGGTCATGGGACGTCCGGAGAGGGTCTTGCTGAGCTTGAGGCCGCCGGCCGCGGTGTAATTGAGCTCAGTGCGGTACTTGTTGGTAAAGTCTCCGTTTTCCTTCTTGGTGACGTTGGCGATCAGCTTGCCCTCGCCGTTTTCGGTCACGGTCACCTTGGCGGTCGCGACACGGGAGTCATACGTCATGCCGGCCGCGTTGCCCGCGTTCTCGCGGATCTCGTACTTGTAGGTTCCGGCAGCCGTAAAGCGGATCTTGCCAAAATTGATGGCGGCGATGCCTTCGTCGTTCGCATCGCGATTGTCCACGGTTACGGTCGCGGGATCGGGCAGCGGGGCGTCGGTGCCCTCGGCGGCGGTGATGGTGAAGCTAAACTTGTCGGCGTCCGTCCAGCCGCGGCCATCAATGAACTTGCTCAGGCCAAAGTCAACCTCAGTCTCGAGCGGGGCCACGCTGTAGGTGTTCTCGAACTTAATGTTCTTGGCGTCCTCGGCGCCCTTCAGCTCGTGCTTTGCCTCGAGCGTGCCATCGCCCTTGTCAGTGATGGTGGTCACGATGGTATGGGTCGTGCCGTCGTAGGTGATGCCCTTGCTGGTGGTTCCGCCGTTGACCTCGCGCAGCGTGTAGGTGTGCGTTCCGGCCTTGTCATACTTCACAGCGCTCATCGTAATCTTGCCAGCGGCGTCGTTGGTGCCGGTAGCGACAACCTCGTCGCCCTCGACGAGCTCGAAGGAGAACTCGCCTTCCTTGAGGTCGCGCCCGGTCAGGACCTTGGCCGCGGTGATCTGGTCGGTGACGCTGGAGCTCTCGGGGGTCACGTTGTAGGAGTTCTTGAACTCGGCAACCTTGACGTCCTTCAGAACATACGTGGCACTGAGCGTACCGTCGCCGTTGTCCGTGATGGTGGTCTCGATGGTGAACTTGGCATCGCTGTAGGTGATACCGCCAGCGTTGCCCTTGACCTCTCGCAGCGTGTAGGTGTGCTTGCCAGCAGCAGTGTACTCGATGGGGCTCATCGTGATCTTGCCGTCGCCATTGTTGGTGCCGGTGGCGACAACCTTGTCGTCCTCGCCCTCGACGAGCTCGAAGGAGAACTCGCCGTCCTTGAGCTTGCGCCCGGCCAGGGACTTGGTTGCCTTAATCTTGTCGGTGACGCTGGAGCTCTTGGGGGTCAGATTGTAGGCGTTCTCGAACTTAATGCTCTTGACGCCCTCGGCGCCCTTCAGCTCGTGCGTAGCCACCAGCTGGCCCTTGTCGTTGTCGGCAATGGTCGTCACGATGGTGTAGACCGTGTTGTCGTAGGCAATACCACCGGCGTCGCCCTCAACCTCGTGCAGCGTGTAGGTGTGCTGGCCGATCTCGGTGTACCTGATGGGGCTGAACGTCACCTTGCCGTCGGCGGCGTTCGCAACGGTCTCAATAAGCTCGGAGTCCTCGCCCTTAACCTCGCGCAACTCAAAGCTGAACTCGCCGGCCGTAAGGTCGCGCCCGGTCAGGACCTTGGTCACGGCAATCTGGTCGGTAACGCTGGATTCAACAGGATTCGTAGCGTAGGTGTTCCTGAACTCGGTCACGTCGGCTTCGCTCCAAACCACCTTCACCTCAGCGCTCAGTTCACCCTTCTTGTTGGGCGTTACCGTCACGGTAATCTCCGCAACGTTTCCGCTGTAGGTGATGCCGTCGACCGTGGTCCCGGCGTTCTTTTCGCTGACTTTGTAGACATACATGCCGGGCTCTCTGTAGGTGATCTCACCGAAATCGATAGCCGTGTTGCCCTTGGTCGCAGTCGCGATCGCGGACGCGGGCATTGGGGCGTTGCCCTCGGGCGTCAGCCCAAACTCAAACTTGTCCGTATCCGCCCACTCGCGGCCCTCGAGCACCTTGGTCAGACCAAAGTCAGTCTTGGTATCCACCGTCGCCGGCGTCATATCGTACTTATAGCTAATCTTGCCGTTGTTGCCCAGGTGAACGTCAACCTCCGTGGCGTTCGACTTGGCAGACGTGTTATTCCACTTGGGATTGAGCACATCGGTCGCGGTGCCGGTGAGGTTGCCGCCCACGCGCTCCTTGGTGGTATGAAGCTCGTCAATAAAGGCCAGGCGCGCGGTTCCCTCACTAAACGACAGGTTGCCGCTCGCATCGGACACGATTGCGCCCCCAAACTGCGCGGCATGTCCACCGGTAAACTCAATAACAGCTGTACGGGGCTCGGCCTTGCCGTCTGCGCCCTTCACCTCGAACTCATCCTTGTAGTAATAGATGCCCTCGGCAGCCAGCGAGCCCGTTGCGGGCGTTGTGCAGCTTTCATTCATGTAAATGGGGGTCTGCTTCTGGAAATAGTAATAGCGGTTGGTGCCGGCAGGCTCAAAGTTTGCGATCGTATCGCCCAGCGAGCCAGCGTTCCACTTGTTCGCGTAGAAGTTCACGGTCTTGGAACCGTTCTCCGCGGTGATCGTATTGCTCTCGATGTAGCCCTTGAGCCCCGCTACCTTCTCGGGCGTAAACAGGTTGTCGAGCGCGTCTCTCTTAACGCTCGAGGTGTAGCTCACCTGGATGGGCTCAGTATCGTCGACCGTAAGAACGCCATCGGTAATCTTAAAGTGACGCAGCGGAATCAGCGACGCGGGAATCTTGACCGTTACGATATCGCCGGTCTGGGGCTCGCCCTTTCCGGCATGCTGAACGGTGATAACCAAGTTCGCGGCGGCACCAGTAAATGTATAGGTATCGACATTGCCCTCGGCCTTCATTGCCGGGCCAGTAAACGTCTCGCCGTTGTACACGACAGACGTAAAGTTGTCGACCTGCATAAAGTCACCCAGCTCGTCAGTAAACGTAATGTAGCCAGACTTATGCTCGCCATAACCGCCGTGAACTTCGGTCGGGTAACCGGCTTGGATAATGCTTCCCGAGATCTCTTCGAAGATTTTCTCGAGCTCAGAGGCACTGGTTGCCGACTTGTAGTAATCGGAGTTTTCTGCACGTGTGCCAAGCTCATCGCTCTTATACGAATTTGCGTCGGGATAATTGCTCGACACGGCATGCATGAACTTATTCTCTTTGCTTGTGTGCTTTTCCGTGGGGTCGTCACTAGGCTTTGCGCCGTCAAAGATGCCGATCGTATAAATGTCGGCACCTTTATTCTTGAGGTTCTTGGCGCTAAGGATGGCGCTATTGGCAACCTTTTTCTCGAATCCATCAGAACTTGTAGGTGAGCCATCGGTAAAGAAGACAACGATCTTCTTGGCGTCCGAGCGATCAGACGAAATACCCTCAGCCAGCTGCAAGCCATAGTCGGCTTGCGTGGCGCCAGCGGGACTGATGGAGTCGATCGTACTCTTAAGGCTCTTCGCGTCCTTGCCCTTGCAGGGCGTCAGGTTCTTCATGGTCTGTGAGTAGTTGCAGATGGGTCCTCCCCACCAACCATCGCGATATGTTTTGTTACCAACCTCAGGAGTCTTATTGCCTGCAAACTTAACGATGGCAACCTGATGCTGCTTGGACGCATCTGCGATGCTTTGGTTTTGTGTGGCGATGGCATCGATAAAGCTATTGGCGGCCGTCTTCAGCGCATCGATGCGTTTTGTACGGTCGCCCTTACCCATGGGGTCATCCATCGAGCCAGAAGCGTCCAGCACCAGCACGATGTCGAGCGGCTTGCCGGAAACCGTCGTATCGGATGTCGAAGAGATGGCTGACAGCGTAGTCAGGAAATCCGACTTTTCGTCTGCCGCGGTTTCTTTGACAGTCTTATCGGTCCAGATTCGGCCGACGTTTTGAGTCGTCACTTCCTTGCCGTCATAGCCGCCGGCCCAGAACTTCCAGTGGTTGCTGGTGTCGTAGTCGACGACCTTTCCGGTCATTGTCGGTCCGTCCATTCCGGTGCTGGACCTGGCGTTGGCCTCGGGCAGCATGGCAAATGCTGCAGCCGGCAGCACTAGCACTACGGCCAGTATCACCGCCAAGAGACCCCTCGTGTACTTACTCATCGCGTCTCCCTTCTCGCGGTCTTAGACCTTGTATCAGCCTAAAGTTACGAAATGAGACACAATTTGGGCAGGTGACACACGTTCCAGATTCGGTTTAGGGCGTGAGACAAATGTCTCACCAACATTGAGACACGAGGGTTTTCGCAGGAAAACGGGGGAGACTCAAAAAGGCGGGCCAAAAAATCGATACCCTCGTCACGGACCGCGATCCGGAGAGAATCGTCGCTCGTCAAATCGAGAACTGTGCGAGAGAGGCAGACACGTCCCGCAGCTGATGCTGGCGGCGAATCAGATGGGCGCGTTTTAGCTCCCCAAACCCCGGCATAAAAACGGGCACGGCGCCTGCGCACCGTACCCGTTCACCCACATAAAGCACCTTGTAGGCACCTGTCGCCAGGACTTACTCCTTACGCTTGCGCCCGAGGAAACGAGAAGCCGCAATGGCTATCATGCCCAGGCAAAGTGCAAGACCCACGAAGAACATGGAGCTGTCACCCGTACCGGGAAGATCGACCTTGGTACCCTTCTTGTTACCCTTGCTCTGGGAACCCGTGGTGTCCTTATCTGTAGAAGCGCTACCGGAGCCGGAGCCGCCCTCGTTCTCGGAGCCACCCTCGTTACCGGAGCCGGAGCCGCCGGACTGCTGCTTGTTCCACTTGGCGTAGAGCGTAATGTCGGCGTTCACCACAGAGTCAA
Organism: uncultured Collinsella sp.; assembly: GCA_900544135.1. Lineage (GTDB taxonomy): Bacteria > Actinomycetota > Coriobacteriia > Coriobacteriales > Coriobacteriaceae > Collinsella. The sequence continues at coordinate 32,547 of UQTU01000010.1, read as the reverse complement.
AGTCAAACGTATGCTCGCCGTCCTTGTCAATACACCACCCAGCGAAGTCATAACCCTCTCGCGTGGGGTCAACAGGCTTGGCCAGTTTGCCGCCCTCGTCAAGCTCGACCGTAGACTTATTCCCGCAGCCGTCATCAAACGTCACGGTAACCTTCTTTGCAGGAGCCTTGACAACCAGAGCGTCAAGCGCCGCTTTGAGAGCCTCGGCGGCATCCTTGACCTCGCCGTACGTCACATCCCGTCCAGCATCGATACGATCGATGACGTCGTGTGCGCGCTTTAGGGGATCGACAAGACCCTCCACCGACTCATACGAATCGGCATTCTTCTGAGCGGTCTCTGCACGAGCGATCAGGGAAAGCAAACCGTTCTCGCCGTTCAGGTCGTACGGATCGTTTTGTTTTGCGATTCCAAAAACCTGAAGCTCAACCACGTGGTTTTCCTTCGAAGTACCTGTGCCCTTGACACCGGAGGCGTACAGGCGCACGTAACGCGCCGTCGTCGCCGGCTTGGAGTCGGAGGCGTCGAAGAGCTGCTTGCCCGCAGATGTCTCGGCGTACAAACTATCCTTCGGGTCCTCGCCCAAACCGAACACGTCGTTATCGCCCGAATAGTAAAGAACCTGAGCATCCGAGAAGTCGGACTTGCTTGCAACCACAAGTGCGGTTGCCTTGTAGGTGCGCGAGTCCGTCCAATAGCGCCACAGGTTCACTCCGGTGATCTCGCAGTCAGATCCGAGGTCGACCTGCATGTACGAACCTGCCTCCTTGGCATCGTTGCCAAAGATGCAATAGCCGTCTGCGCTTGCATTGTTGCCATCGGTCGCAACGGTCAGGGCGCGAGAAGCGTTAGAATTCGTCACCGGAGTGGCCGTGTCGCCATCGACCCAAGCAGCCGTCGGCACCTTGCCCAAGGCAAGGTTCACAATCTTGTTCGCAGGAACGAGCTTGAGATAACCCGCATAAAGGTTGTCATATGCGGCCTTCTTGGCAGCAGCGTCACCCTTAAGCGCCGCCTTTGCCTGGGCCAACAGGTTGTCCATATCGGCATTTGCCCAGGATACGTCGCTCACCGAATCCTTCTTCGCTTCGACGGTCGCAATCAACTCCGCCAGCGCAGATGTAGGCACCTCGTCGTAGGCAAGGGCATGATCGTAGACGGCAAGCGAAGTCTGCTTGGTACCGTTACCAGCGGTAATCGCACCGGCGTTCACGGCGTGGTCGGCATTCTTCGCGCCCAGGTAGGCACTGCCAGCAAGCTCACCGTCAACGTAAATCTTGAGCATGCCATTGTTCTCGCGAACGCCTGCAATCGTTACGTTGCCGCCCGAAACCGTCACATCGGAGGTAGCAGTTGTGCCGTTAACGATAAAGTACGCCTTGCCGTCCTTATCGATACCGAGCTTCCACTCATCACCCTGAGAGAGAAGCACCGTCGAGGGCGCCGCGTCGGAAACGCTCGTGGCAACAGTAAAGCCGTTCTTGCCCTCTACGCTGTCTTTGGCATTCGAAAGCTCTCCGCCGGTCGAAGTCTCCGCAGAGGCGATGATGCCATTCTGACGATAGACACCCGAGACACTTCCCTCGAGGCCGTTACCAGAAGCATCCTGGCCTTGGGCAGCCGTAACCTCAATCTTGCTGCCGCTCTTCACGGCGTCAACAAGCTTGATGTCAAATGTGCGCATATCAGCAGATGCCTCAACGCTCTTGCATTCGACCTGCTTGCCGTCAACCGTAACAGTGAACTTAGCACCGGTCACGTGCTCGCTTGCCTGAACACGAAGGCTCTTTGCACCCTTGACATACATCGTGTCGAGCTTCGGAGCCTGAGTGTCACCCTTCTGGCTCAGATTCCAAATCTGGGTCTCGCCCGGTTTGAGCGTCACGGTAACCGTATCGCCCTGGGCATAGCTATCCTTCGAAGAACCGAGTGCGCTTCCGTCCGAAGTGTAGGATTCTACGATTGAGCGCTTAAAGACGCCAGCGTGCGAGGCACCCACACCGGCATCGAGCTTGAAGGTGATGGTCTTCTCACTGGCCGACGGGTTGCGCATCGAGATGATACCTTCGTCACCGGCGCTGTTGAAGCAAGAGAAGCCGTAAGCTTCCTGCGTTCCCGCACCGCTAATGCCACCGAGTTTGACGCCCGAGGCCGGAACTCCGCCAATCATCTTGGCGTTCTGAAGCTTATCGAAGTTCTCCTCAGCCCACTCGAGGAAGTCGGCATTCACCAAGTACTTTTCGTCGTCAAACAGGCTATCGGAATAATAGAGCTCCCAGAACGATGTGCCGCGTGTGGCCATCATGTACAGATAGTTGCGGAACTGTGCACCGTCCATGGAGGTTGCCGTGATACCCGTGCCCTCTTTACCGTAAATCGGGTCGTGGTTGTAGAGGTTGGAAAGCGGGAACTGGAAGTCGTGGTTCTTGACGAAGTCGTAGTAGGCTCCATCTCGATAGCTCAACATGTTGTCCATCTTGTTGTTGAGCGTTGAATTGGAGACTTCACCGCGGTCGTGCGTGCACTGGATCCACACCGAGTTGGACCACTGCAAGAACCAAGGGCTTGGGTTCACATAGCAGGTGAGAGAGACCCAAAGGTTGTCGATGCCGAGCTCGTCGGCCTTGTCCCATACGTTCTCGAACAGGACGATCCACTTTTCCCACAAGTCGGTGGAATGATAGAAACCGTTTGGCCCACCATACATATGATGGTGATTCTCATCGTAGCCAACAACGCCCTCGCCCTGAGCAAATGCGTTGTACTGTGCGTTATCGGCATAGCCATCCCACTTCCAGTAGTTAACGCCGTAATCGGTCATCCACTGGAGTGCGAGCTCCTGGAACTTATCGACATAGCGCTGGTCTGCGACGTCAATCGAGCCGCCAGCGGCCGATCCGTTGCCCGCCTTGGAAATGATGTCTGCAAGCTGGCCGTAGAAGTTATAGCCGCCGCGCGGGCCTACCCAAACGCCGAAATTCGAGCCGAGCTTCTCCACAAGCGACGAAGACGTCGAGAGCTTGTTGGGAAACTTGGAGTTGAACGCCCAGAAACCTTCGGTGTTCTTGCCCGTGCCGGAGCGGCCCGGGTCAACCGAAGTCTCGGTGTTGTTGTAGTTGTTCCAACCGTCGTCAACGACATAAGAGTCGAGCGGACGAACACCTGTGGCGGAGAGGTTCTTGTCCACCGCCTTGAAGGAATCGAGAATGTTGTTCTCGTCGATGAGCATCATATTGTCAAACCAGGAGTTGTACTGAATACGGAACTCGCTCGGCTTTGAAATACTCTTGATATAGCTGTAAAAATCGGTTCGGACTACATCGTTGTTCGAACCGTCGGAATGGGTAGCGCCCACAACAGTCTGCCATGAGACGTACTTGCCATCCGAAGTGAGCTGGCCATCGCGCTTAAAATCGGTGAAATTCTTACCGGTCCAGTAGCGCATACGGCCCAGACTATCAACGATCTGCGTATCGGTCTCGGGGAACTCCGAGCCCATGAACATACCGTTGACGTAGATAGGCTGGCCCAAGTTGGCACGGGCCTCGGTCATCTCAACAACGCCGCCCTTGCCTGTAGGGATGGTCCAGGTGCAATCCGCATCCTTAACGTTGAGATGCTCACCGTCGATATAGTCGAAACGGATGTCCTTATCCTCGGATTTGACCTCGAGGAACTTGCGCATAAAATGATCGCCATCATACATGACGACCTTCTCGGTCACCGTGGCCGAACCGTTACCGAACTGCACCGGCTTGAAGGTGAACGTCAGCATCTTGCCGGATTTCTTGACATCGTTGATTGTCGCGGAAGTATCGCTGACTTGAGCCTCTCCATCAAGCTCAAGATCGCTTGTCTTGAGCTGCGGCTTACCCGAACCGCTCTCGAACGTATCGAACTTCTCCTGATACAGGTCGAGCTCGGCACCGGAGGCAAAGCTGCCGCCCTGCGCCTCAAGCACGCGAATGCCCACATAGCGACCGGTCTGAGCCTTATCAAGCCCAAAATAGGTCATCTTGCAGGTACCATCATCATTATAGGAAGAGCTCAGATCGACCGAGAACGTGCCCTTCTTGTTAGCGTTCTCGAACAGGTTATCTTTGCTGTCCGAGACATACACGGCGAACTTCTTGAAGGTACCGTTGGCACCCTTGACGTTGCGGCCTGCGTAACCGACCGTCTGGAAGGAGCTGTTCGCTCCCTCACCGCGATCGATCGTCAAATCGACAGGAAGCTTCTTCGTGTCGCCCTCGCCCGCACCATAGCGAGAATGATAGTAGGTAGTGAGGTCACCGTCGATCAGAGCCTCATATCCGCCGCCTTCGTTGGTAGCAACGGACGTTCCCGTCACAGTCCAGCCCTTGGCCTCGCGCACAACGGAATCGCCCGAAGCGTCGAGTACGTCGAGTTCCGCCGCGTTCATGTATTTATTCTCATTGAAAGACTGCCAATGGTATGTGGTGAGACCGGTCAGGCGAATCGCCTTTGCCTCCACGGCGTTAAAGGTGATAGTGGTAGCACCCGTATCCTTCATGGTGCCATTCTCCACGAGCGTCACCCATGCACCGTCGGCATTCTGGTACTCGAGCTTGTACGTCTTGACTCGACCCGTGCAGTTATAGCCCGCCGAATCGTGGTGACGCGGCGTATAGCTAACGCTATCGATGGTTTTGATTCCACCAAAATCTACAACGAGGTTTGCCGTGCCCGCAGTCTCCGCAGAAGAAGCCCAGTAGGTACTTGCATCTCCATCGATTGCCTTTGACGCCAGCGCGCCCTCGCTCGAATCAACCGAGGATCCCACGGCAGTTGCCGCCGTAGGCTTGACGCTCGTGAGCGCAGCCGTCGGCTCTAGACGCGCGGCCTCGGCGAGCGACTGAATGACGAATTCTTCGGACCCCGATCCGGGAACAAGCGCGGTCGAAGCAAGCTTATTGTTAATCTCGACAGTCGTAAGCTTGCCGTCTGCGATGCTAAACGTTCTAGAAATCGCATTATTCCCGATAGTTATAATACCGGGCGATTTTTTCACGCCCACGCTGCCATATCCGTCCGCGTATGCGGCGGGCGGAGCTGACAGCCCCAAGAGGCCCACCATTGCAAGAACGGGGGCGGCAAAATAGCGTTTTTTGAGCATTCGCTCCCCTTTCTCTTCAATCTGCGCCGCGCCCTACGGTCATCAGACGCAACTCTCTTAGCGCATCCAGCAAATGTAAACATGATAGAGGAGCCATTCAGCACGAACCTTGGCAATCGGCCAGCAGCTAGCAAACGGTCGATATTAATACCCCAACGGTATTGAATAAGTAGAGGTTTTATATCATTGATACCAATTGGTATCAATGATATAAACCGCTGGTAATTGTTATTAAATACCAGTGTATGCGTAGCTTTCGATCCGGTAGTTTTGCTCTAATCAAGGATGTCAAAAGAGCGGCGCACCTTTACTTTATTAACCCCGTCGATGCAGATAACGGTAAGCGACCCCGATCTGCATCATCCCCTTGGCCGATCGATGGCTACATGGTTTTTGGCCTCATGACCTATGGCGGCAAAAACAAATGGTACACGCGCGATCTCGAGGGAATCGCAAGGACTCAACGCGCAACGTATATCGGAACCTACGGCGCATGCGGCTATGACACATTCGGACCCTTCAAACTCGTGGGCGGCGTCATGAAGGGCCACCCCACCGCAGAAGAAGTCCAAGGAGCAGCCGACTGGTACAAACGCCTTGTCGAGGAGTACGGCGGGCCCATCCAAAACGAGTATGTGAAACGTCGCGAGCGCGAAGCGTGAGAGGCCGCGCGCCCCGACCCGAGCATGATGGCAAAGCTCAAGAACACCGCACGGCACATCGACGGCATCCATAAAAAGCAGGGGTAACTTCCCTCCATATCTCCCCATCATATAAATCGGGGCCCACCAGACAACTGGCAAGCCCCGATATGCGGGCCGGCGAATCACCGGCCCATTTTTTGGTCCGTCCTCGCGCTACTCCGGCTTAGTTTCTACCGTGGGAGTCTTGTCCGCTGCGACTGGAGTGCGGGCGGTGTCCATAGTCAGGCAGCGCTTGGGGCAGCTTTCGATGCACTCGCCGCACACCACGCAGGCATACGGGTCGATCGACCACGTTCCGCCCTTGCGATCGACCGCAAGCGCGCCCGCCGGGCAACGGCGCGCGCACATGCCGCAGCAAATGCACACGTCCATGTCATTGACGATATGCCCGCGCAGGCGCTCGGGCGCCGTCAGCTTCTCCTGCGGATAGCACACCGTGACCGGCTGCTTGACCATAGAACCCAAGGCCGTCTTGGCAAATGTCAGTAAACTCATGCCGCGCCTACCTTTCCGTGCAGCTAATGCAGGGGTCGATGGTCAGGATAATCATAGGAACGTTGGCAAGGAGCACGCCCTGCAGCGCATGTGTCAGGCCCGCCAGGTTTTGCGACGTCGGCGTTCGCACGCGAAAACGGTCCAGATTCTTGGTGCCGTTACCGCGCACATAGTAGTACGCCTCGCCGCGCGGCTGCTCAATCACAACCTCGCCGCGCGCGCCGTCGGCCGGCGTGAGCTTGGTGCGCCCGCCGATACCGTCGTGCGGGATCTTGCCCACAAGCTCCTTGATGATGTCCATGGCCTGCGTGACCTCGGCACAACGCACCTGGCAGCGGGCATAGCAGTCGCCGTCGGTAGCAACGATGGGCTCAAATGCTGCCAGGCCTGCATAGGCACCGTCGCCAAACATGCGCACGTCGTAATCCACGCCCGAGGCGCGACCGAACGGGCCGACCATCGACAGATTCAGCGCGTCCTTCTTGCTGATCACGCCCACGCCATGCAGGCGCTCGCCGCAGCTATTGTCGTCCAAAAACGTATGCACCAGGGCCTCGTAGTCGGGACGCATGGCATCGAGCGTCTGGACAATACCCGCCAGCTCGGAGTCCTCAATGTCGTGCTTAAGGCCGCCGATCTCGTTGATCGACAGAATCACGCGACCACCGCACGTGCTCTCGAAGATCTTGAGAATCTGCTCGCGCAGCGTCCACGAACGATAGAACAGCGCCTCGAAGCCAAAGGCATCGGCGAGCAGGCCCAGCCACAGCAGATGCGAGTGGATGCGCGAAAGCTCGTGCAAAATGGTGCGGATATACTGCGCGCGGCCGGGCACCTCGATGTCGAGCATGCGCTCGCAGGCGCTGGCATAGCCATAGCTGTGGCCCACGGCGCAGATGCCGCAGATGCGCTCGGCGATGTAGCCAAACTGGTGCATGTCGCGCTTTTCGGTGAGCTTCTCGAGTCCGCGGTGCACAAAGCCGATCTGCGGAATTGCCTCGATGACGCGGTCGTCCTCGATCACCAGGTCCAGATGAAGCGGCTCGGGCAGCACCGGGTGTTGCGGGCCAAACGGAATAACGGAGCGATGTGCCATGGACCTTACGCCTCCTTTTTCTGCTTGTCGCGGGCGGCCTTGGCGGCAAGCGCCGCGCGGACCTTGGCCGCTTTCTCGGGATCCATGGCGGCGAGCTTTGCCTCCATCTCGGCAGCCTTGAGCGCGGCCTTGGCAGCAGCATCGTCATGCTGAGCATCGGAGCCGGTAGCCGCAGCGGGCTGGGCGGCAACAGCGTTCGCAGCATCGCCGGCACCCGCGGCGCCCTCCCCCGCAGCAGCAGCGGCAGCGGCCTTCTCGGCCGCAGCCTTGCGCGCCTTGGCCTCTGCGGCGGCACGGACCTTCATGGCTTTCTCGCGCGCGGCCTTCACCTCGGGTGTGATAACGCTCATGGGCTCGGCAGTCGAGACCTGGTAGAAAAAGCCCTTAAAGTCGATCTGCATGTCGGTGATGGCAAGCCCAAACAGGTCGTGCGCCTCGTTCTCAAACGGGAATACCGCCGGATAATACGAGCTGATGGACGGAATCTCCTGGTACTGGTCGATGCCCTCGACCACCAGGTTCTCGATCGCATGGCTGCCATCCCGAGCGATCTGCTCTTGCGCAGCGCGGACGTTGATAAACGTATAGACCAGGCGATACGTGCCGTCGTCCACACAGCGCTCGGCGTGCATTTGCACAAAGCGCGCGCCGACGCCCTTGAGCGCCTGGACATGCGACAGGAGCTCATCGATCCCGACGGTGGTATAGATAGCCTTTTGCATTACTCGGCCTCCTTTGCAGCGACGGGCGTCTCAGCGGGCGCGTCGCCAGCGGCGGGTGCGGCGGACCTGGTGGACACGTTGGCCTCGACGCCGTCACCGGCACCATCAGTCCCGGCCCCCGCAGCCACAAACCCGTCCTCGCCCAGCTCAACGCCACCGTCCCAGGTCGCGGCGCCGCCCACGGTAAGCGGGTCACCGCCAGCACGCATCACGGCCTCCTTCTGATCCAGGATGCCGCACGCCTCCACGATGGCATCAATCACCGTCTCGGGACGAATGGCGCACCCGGGCGCGTATACGTCCACGGGAATCGCGCGGTCCACGCCTCCGATCACGTTGTAGGCATCGCGGAATACGCCGCCCGAACACGCGCAGATGCCGCAGGCCACCACACACTTGGGCTCGAGCATCTGGTTGTAGATCTGGCGCACGACGGGCAGGTTCTGGGCATTGACCGACCCCGTCACCAAAAAGATATCCGCATGCTTGGGGTTGCCGGTGTTGACCACGCCAAAGCGCTCCGCATCGAACAGCGGCGTGAGCGAGGCCAGCACCTCGATATCGCATCCGTTGCAGCTCGAGCCGTCGTAATGAATAACCCACGGCGAGCGCGACATTTTATGATCCATGGATGCCGCCTCCTAAATAAACACGTCGACGAGGATGGGCATAAGGTTGAGCAGGCCAAACACCAGCGCCACGCCCCATCCGAGCTTAAAGCAGCTGCGCCAGGTACTGCGTGCGAAGGTGTTGTCGATAAGCACCTCGACAAAGTACGTCGCGGCCATCACGACCAGGGCTACCACCCAGCTCACCGGGTTGCCCCAAACAAAGAACATGCCCACCCACATCAAAAACAGCACGGTCTCGCACCAGTGCATAAGGGTCATCTTGGCCAGCGTGCCGCCGCTCATCTCGGTGGCGACGCCCTGAACGATCTCCTGATGCGCGTGATGCGAGTACGAAAGATCGAACGGCGACTTGCGCAGCTTGATGGTAAGTACCGCGAGCAGCGCGAGGAAAATGGGCGCGCTGTACACGATGATGGGGGCCGACTGCCCCGTCACGGCGATGGAATCGAAGCTGTCGGTGGCAAGGTACAGGCCCACGCTCATCAGCAGAACGGCGGGCTCGTAACTCATGACCTGCAGCAGCTCGCGGTCGGCACCGACCTGGGCAAACGGGCTTTGCGTCGAGGCGGACGCCAGCACCACAAAGATCGCGGCGAGCGTCACCATAAAAGCGCACAGCAGCGTGTTGGAGCCCGACACAAAGATGCCGCCGCCCACGACGGTAAAGATGAGCGCGCACGCCATGTAGGTATCGTCCATGGTGTTTACGCTGGCAGGGGCCTTGCGCAGCAGCTTGGCAACGTCGTAGAACGGTTGCAGCAGGCGCGGGCCCACACGGCCCTGCATGCGAGCCGAAAGCTTACGGTCAACGCCGTCGATCAGGCCGCCCACAAGCGGCGCCAGCAGGGCAAACGCCACGGTGCCAATAAAGATGCCCACGACACCCGAACCTTCAAAATACTTACCGCGCAGCACCGAGGGTGCACTCATGGCAAGTCGCTCGGGCCCAATCCACGCGCAACACAGCAGCGCAAACAAGATAATGCTGCAGCACACGACGCTACCCACGGGGCCAATACGCTTCTCGCCAAGGGCGTCCTCCGAGTACCAATTGCGCTTTTCGGCCTTCACCTCATGTCCCATCGAGCCGCGGAAATGGCGGTAATTGTCGGTTCCCACACCCGAAAGATATACGTTTACGTGCGGTTTGTTGCTCACGCGGAATGACGTCAGCAGCACCACGGCGATAAACGCCACGATAACCACCATCAGATACATGGCGTCCTTGCCAATAACGTACGGCACGCGGCCAAACACCATGGCCAAGTAAGGCGACACCAAACCGCTCGAGATAATCGGGAAGGCCACGCAGCACAGAATCAGCAGCGCGGCGATGGTGTTGAGCGCCATCCATTCGGTCTTATGGACATTGACCTCAACGTTTTGGACCGTGGGGTCGACGCCCGAAAGCTTGGCGAGCCACTTGCCCCAGAAGTAAAACGTCGCGGCCGAGCCAAAGGCAAGCACCATGATCATGAGCACGTTGCCGGTCTGCGCGAACGCCACCAGGGCGCCCCACTTGGACACGAGCATGCCAAACGGCGCCACAAACATGCCCATGATGCCCAGCATCATCAGGCGCGTCAGGTGCGGCATGCGGCTGAACATACCGTCCATGTCCTCGATATTGCGGCTGCCGATATGATGCTCGGCCGTGCCCACGCACAGGAACAGCAGCGACTTTGCCACCGTGTGGAACAGGATCAGGAAGATGGCCGCCCATACGGCCTCGGGCGCGCCGACACCCAAACAGGCACTGATGAGGCCCAAGTTGGAAATGGTGGAGTACGCGAGCACGCGTTTGGCGTTGCTCTGCGAGATGGCCATGAGGGCGGCGAGCAAAAACGTGATAGCGCCCACGCTCGTGACCATAAAGCCAGTCACGGGATAGATGGCATAGAGCGGGCTGAGCTTGACCATCAGAAACACGCCGGCTTTGACCATGGTTGACGAGTGCAGCAGGGCGCTCGTGGGCGTGGGGGCAACCATGGCACCCAGCAGCCAAGTGTGGAACGGCATCTGTGCGGCCTTGGTGAGTGCGGCGAGCGACAACAGGATGACCGGCATCACCAGCAGCGCGGATTGCGCGGTTCCGGCGCCGGAAAGCTCGATCACACCCGAGATGGTCAGCGGCATACCGTTAACGTGCAGGTACATGAGGCCGGCCAAAAACGCGATACCGCCCAGCATGTTGAGGATGATCTGGGTGAAGGCGTTCTTGATGGCCTCGGGCGTGCGCGTATAGCCAATCATAAGGAACGAGCACACGGTGGTGATTTCCCAGCCGCAGAACAACCACTCAAGGTTGTCGCTCGTCACGATGACGAACATGGCCGAGAGGAACAGGAACATAAGCGCCAGGAACTGCGGGCGACGGTCGGGCGCGGTCTGCCCGCGCAGCGCGGCCTCGTGCTCGTCGTGGGCCTGGAAGTCCTTCATGTAGCCCAGGGCATACACGCAGATTAGGCTGCCGACAATGCCGACGGCGAGGACCATGATCACGCTCATGTAATCCAGGTAGAGCGGCGTCGCCGTGACGGCTTCGGCCGCGGGCAGCGTCATGGCTGCAAAGGCGAGCGAGCCCACCAGCTGGACTATGCCGAGCACCGTGGTGAGCACGTTCCTATATTTGTACGCGTTGTACAGGATGACGGCGCACAGAATGACATCGATGGCGGAGCTGATGATCGAGAGCACATGCGAGGTGTCGGAGGCAACCTCAAAGCTCTGCGGGCCCGCGCCAAAAAACATGACGGCGACTACAACTGTCACCACCATAATGATGCCGGAACCTATGAGCCCCACCGCATCGCGGGCGCGGTCACCGTGCGCGAGCAGCATGCCCAGCGCCGGTACCAGCGGAAACAGGGTAAGGAAATACAGTAGCGTCATACCATCACTCCCCCATGCAAAAACGCTGCAATTGTTTAACGTTATAGCTCAATTGAGGAGTAGCGGCGGCGGGTTTTCGGTCAACTGGGGAGTTTTAGGCGTACGGGGTAAGGGCACGTCCGCTTTGGAGCAGTGGGGCGACGCTCCCCTATCGCAGCGACAGGCACGCGGGCCACTGCGCGCAGTTTATTGGCCACTTTGGAGAATGTCCCGACAGGCTCGCGCCGGTCCAAAAAGTTGGCGCGGCAAGAAAAATGCGCCCCTGTGGGCGCACCATCCCGTTTGCTATTCCGCCTTTTTAACGCGCGGCTTGCGACCGCGCGGCTTATCGACCAGTGCGGCCTCACCGCTCTCGCGGTACTGACGGCACCAAGCCTTGACCGAAGACTCGCTGGGAATCTTGTGCTTGATCATGGCCTCGCGAACCGTCAAGCCACTTTCCAGACGGTCCTTAACCACAGCGAGCTTTACGTCGTACGAATAGGTGTGATGATGCGAACCGGCGTTGAGAACGGCGTCGGCACCGCCCACGGCATACGCGCGGGCCCACTGACGAGCCGTGGCCTGGGGAATGCCAAGCTCCGCGGCGAGGGCGCGATGACCGACCCCCTCTTGGAGGATCTCGACGGCGCGCTGCCTAACCTCAGGCGCATGCGTGCGAGTCCTAGTTGCTTCCGACATACCTGCCACTTCTTAGCCTTAACCGTTAATCTGCTTTCTTACGTGCAAGTTAGATAGTAGCATTTTACTGTTTGCTCAAAGCAGTTAATTAAAATAGACGCGGCGTTATCTGGGCATTTGGCACCAAATTACGACATTTCTTTATCGATTATTTACGCTGGTAGCTGACTCGCAGCTAATCGTCATTCGCTTGTCAACAAAATTGGCGTCTCTTTATGTCCTTTGGTATAGAGGATATAGTTATTAACCCCTCCCCCAATAATTTTGAGTGATCTGCAAGGCAGTAGACGTCCTCACTCCTCATGATTACCGCGCATTGCCATCCACAGGAGCAAAACAAAAAGGGCGGGACCTGCTGCGTTTGCAGGCCCCGCACCGGTTGACACCCGACGGGACACAGCCGGGCGAGACGGATCCGTGCTACCGCCCCGCCTGGCCGCGATGTTCAACTACAGCTCGTTGGCCGCGTGATACGCCGTGCGAATGGCGCTCGCGATGTCGGCGGTGCGCTCGCCCGAGCAGTCGCCCACGCAGGTCACGGGCACCGTCACGCCGTCCAGGTCAAACGCGTTGGCCTTGGAGCCCACGGCCATCACCACGTAATCGCAGGCGATCTTCACCGGCTCCTCGGCGCCGTCCTCGGCGGTGCGGACGGCCTCCACGCCCTCGTCAGTAATGGCGGTCAGGCGGGTCTTCACGTACTGCTCCACGTTGTGCTCGGCAAAGTCGCTCATAATCAGCGGCAGGATGGTCTCGGACTCGCCCGCGGCAATCTTGTCGAGCATCTCCACGATCGCCACCTCGCAGCCGTGCTGCAGCAGATACTCGGCAGTCTCGGTGCCCACCAGGCCACCGCCAATGACGGCGACGCGGCCGCTGAGCTCCACCTTGCCGGCCAGCACGTCCCAGCTCGAGACGACCTTGTCCGAGTCGGCGCCCGGAACGGGGATGACCACGTCGTGCGCGCCCACGGCCACAATCGCGGCGTCGGCGGCGTTGAGGTCCTCAGCGGTAGCGGCATGGCTGAGCTCAACCTTCACGCCCAGGCCAGGCAGAATCTTCTCGTAGTACTCGACCGAGCGCATGATCTCGTCCTTGCGCGGAGGCGCAGCCGCCAGCACAATCTGGCCGCCCAAGTGATCGCTCGCCTCGTAGATGGTCACGTCGTAGCCGCGCTTGGCCGCCACGCGTGCGGCCTCCAGGCCGGCAATACCGCCGCCCACCACGGCGATCTTCTTGTCGCCCTCGCCCGGCTTGATGGCGATGGTCGCCTCGTCGCCGTTCTCGGCATTGAGCACGCACGAGATGTACTTGCGGTTTTGAATCGCGTCGACGCAGCCCTTGTTGCAGTTGAGGCACTCGCGGATGGGCTCGCCCGTAGCGGCCTTCAGCGCAATGTCGGGGTCGCACATGAGCGAGCGGCCATAGGCGATGATGTCGGCGGCGCCGTCTTCCAGAATCTTCTCGCCGGCCTCGACCGAGACAACGCGGCCGACGGTTGCCACCGGCACGGAGACCAGGGCCTTGACGCGCTCGGCCACGGGCAGCGTCCAGTTGTAGGGCATGGCGCCCATGGGCGGAATGGTGTCGCCCATGTTGCCGGTGTGGTTGGCCTGTGCGACCTGGATCATATCGATGCCCGCGCCCTCGAGCAGCTTGGCAAACTCGCAGGCCTCGTCGGGCTGCAGGCCGCCCTTGCCGCGCGGCGTGCCGTCGGGGTTCTCCATGATCACGGGGAGCTTGTACTCCACCATCAGCTGCGGCGCGACCTCCTTAATGGCAGCGACGACCTCCAGCGCGTAGCGAACGCGGTTCTCGAACGAACCACCGTACTCGTCGGTGCGTTGGTTGAGGATGGCCGAGCACAGCGAACCCACCAAGCGGTCGCCGTGGACCTCGATGGCGTCGATGCCGGCCTGCTGCGCGCGAGCGGCCGAGGCGGCGATGGCCTCCTTGATCTGGGTGAGCTGCTCTACGCTCGCCTCGTTCACAAAGTGCTGCATGTCGTGATGCAGCTTGGCGTAGGCCTGGTTGCGGATCTCGTTGGACTCGGCCATCTTGGCGGCAAAGGTCTCCTCGTCGCCGGCGGCCTTGGCCTCCTGCGCGGCCTTAGCGGCGGCCATGGATCCCATGACCATGCGGCCGACACCGGGCACATCGTACTCGGGGTGGAACAGCTGCAGCGCGATCTTGGCGCCGTGCTTGTGGACGGCATCGGCCAGCGCCTTAAACGTGGGGATCTGGGCGTCGGTTGCCAGCTTGGGCGTGGGGCTCGCGGTCATGACGGGAGCGACGTCGCCGATGACGATGTAGCTCACGCCGCCACGGGCCAGGCGCTCGTAAAAAGCCAGGCTGCGCTCGCCAATGGAACCGTCACGCTCCTCGTAGCCGGTGGTCAACGGCGGGAACATAATGCGGTTTTTGAGCTCAAGGGGGCCAACCGTAATGGGCTGAAGCAGCTTGGATGCAGGTGCGGTCATGGACATTCCTCTCTTGTAGGCGCGACGGCGATGATGCCGCGTAGTTGTCTAGAGGATATGGCATGGGAATACAACAGCGCAACGGAAATCGGCGGACAGCAGGTAGCGGCAGGTGGATGGGGCAGGGCGGCCCGCCGGTTTATCTCAATCTGTAACAGTTACGCGGCAAAACCGGGTCTTACTGTTACAGATCGAGACAAACCAAACCCGCCTGCTAGAAAATCTCAATCTATAACAACAACTCGGCAAAATCCGTCCCTCGTGTTACAGATTTAGACAAACACGACCCAACCCACCGGTATATCTCGATCTGTAACACCTAGCCGCCCAAATCGGGTCTAGATGTTACAGATCGAGATCTTTGATTGAGAGGCCGAGAATTGAACCGAAAACACGGTCCCGAAATAACAAAAAAGCTCGCCGGCTAGGCCGACGAGCTGCAAGTTCTTGGTCGCGGGGGCAGGATTTGAACCTACGACCTCCGGGTTATGAGCCCGGCGAGCTACCAGACTGCTCCACCCCGCAATGTCTGGGCGCCTCATGTGCGCAAGAAAGAATATTACACGGGAGTTCGGTAAACGGCAAGGAAAATCTCGTAGAGCATAATTCCTTCATATTTAAAACCCCTCAGCCCCTATCACCGTAAACGAATCGCGGCCGAGCGCCGTCGACGGCGCGTATACAATGGTGCGCGTCCTTTTATGCCAACACCGGGAGTAGACATGCTGCTCGCTATCGATATGGGAAACACGCAGACGGCCATGGGCCTGTTTGACGGAGACGAGCTGGTGCAGTCGTGGCGCATGCCCACCGACCGCTCCTATACCGCCGACGAGATCCATGTGCGCCTGATGGGCTTCTTTAAGATGTACGGCCTCTCGCTCGACGCGGTCGACGCGATCGCCTTCGCCGGCGTGGTGCCGCAGCTCTCGCGCGAGTGGCACGCCGTGGCCGACCGCATTGCCGCGGACGCCATCGTTATCGGGCCGCAGACGGCCGCGGTGACCAAGCTGCGCGCGGCGCGTCCCCAGGCCGTAGGCGCCGATCGCGTCGCTAACGCCGTTGCGGCCGAGACCTTCTACGGCGCGCCGGCAATCGTGGTGGACTTTGGCACCGCGACCAATATCGACGTCATCGATGAGGACGGTTATTACATTGGTGGAGCGATTGCGCCGGGCATCCGCATTTCGATGGACGCGCTCGCCGCCCGAGCCGCCAAGCTCGCCAGCGTGCCGCTCGAGGCGCCCGAGCATGCCATCGGCCGCGATACCGAGGAGTGCATCAAGGTGGGCGCCGTGACGGGCGCCGCCGCCATGGCCGAGGGCCTGGTCGCGCGCATGAAGCGCGAGCTGGGGCGCGAGGACGCCACCGTTATAGCCACGGGCGGCCTCGCCAGCATCGTCGCCGATTCGACCGACGCCTTCGACGTGGTCGACGGACAGCTCACCATCAAGGGTATCTGCGAAATCTACCGCCGCATGCAGAAGCAGGGGTAGGATAGGGACCTAAGTCGAGCACACCCGATGCCACAGCCCCCCCCCGCAAACGTTCGCCAAGCCTATTCCTCAGATAGGCGAAGCCCTCCCCGGCACAGGCCGAGGAGGGTCTTGTTGTCATCGTTGTCTTTGAGCGCTGGCGCCTCGCGTTACAGCCCGCGAATCCGTACGGCCTCGGGCGGAAACTCTTGCTCGCCGGCATCGGTCTTGATGGTCGCACGACCCCAGATGTCCAGGCCCGCAAACACACCGACCGCAAGCGGCAAACCGTTGGGCGACACCGCCGCAACTTGGCGGCCCAGCAGCGGCACCATGTCGAAGTACTCGCCCAGCACGGGAGCCAGCGGCCCTGCGGCGCCCTGCGGCGTGTTGGCAACAACCGCCCAGGCGTCCACGCGGGCCAGCATGGCGGCGGCCAGCGTCTCGACCAGCGCTTCGTCAGCCACGTCCACACCAAGCTCGCCCAGCGCCGAACGCTCAATATCCACCGTCACGGCACCGAACATGCCCGCAGCACCGGCACCACCGTTGACGGCGACGCGCGCGAACGACGTCTCAAACGCGGGCGCGCCGCACACAATGTCGCTCGGCCACTGGATACCCACCTTACCGGCAAGGCCCAACCCCGGCGTCGAAGCCGTGCCCACGAGCGCGTCCATCATGCCCATCGCAGCCACAAACGGCAGGCCGTGGAAGGCATGCATGTTCACATCCGGACGCACGACCAGCGAAAACGTCAGCGAGGCATCGCCCGCGCTCCATGCGCACCAGCCCGCGGACGCACCCTCGCGGCCCGCGTTGCGCGCGGCGTCAAGCTCGGTACCGGCGACAACAGCATTCATCTCGATCATCTACATACGCCCCAATTCGCCCACGATATGGCCCACGCGGTCCTCGGGCTCCTTGACCTCGACACCGTTGTAGCGGAAGAACCGCGCCGGGTCGTGCATCAGGTCCTCGAGCGGCACCAGCACAAAGTCGCGCTCGCCAATGAGAGGATGCGGCAGGCGCAGCTTTTTGCCGCCGTGGGTCTCGCCGTCCATCCACAGCAGGTCCAGGTCGATGGTGCGCGGACCGTTGGCCTTGGCCTTTTTGGAGCGGTCGCGCCCAAGCTCGGCCTCGATCTTCATGAGCTCGTCGAGCAGCACCAGCGGCGCCAGCTCGGTCTTGATCTCGATGACGGCGTTGGCAAACGCGTCCTGGCGCGTCTCGTAGGCCGGCTCGCTCTCGTAAATCTTGGAGGAGTTAGACACGCAGGTAAGTGGAATCTCGGCGATCATCTCACGTGCGGCGCGGATGTTGTCGCAGCGATGCCCCAGGTTGGAGCCCACAGCCACAAACGCGCGGCGCGGCTGCGGCTTGGCAACCGCCCAGTAACCGTTCAGGAACTGCGCAAAACCCGCGGCGTCGTGCACGCGCACGATGTTGGCACCGGCCTGGATGGCGCCCAGGCACACGCCAAACGTGGCGGCATCGCGCTCGGCGGCCTCGGTCACGCCCGAGACGGCGCCCACAAAGCGCTTGCGCGACACGGCGCACATGAGCGGATAGCCCAGCGACGCCATCTTGGCAGTCTCGCGCTGGATGACGATGTCTTCGTTAGCCGACTTACCAAAGCCCGGGCCAGGATCGATGCAGATGCGGTCGCGCGACACGCCGGCATGGATGAGCGTGCGGGCCTGGTCGGACAGAAAGCCCATGACGCGGCGCATGATGGGCGCCGAATCGGGCAGGGTGAAGCGGCGGAGCTGCGAGGTGGGCACGTAGGCCTCCTCGCGGCGGGCGCTACGGCGCATCATGGCTGCCAGGCGGTCATTGGGCTCCGGCGCGGACTCAGGGGTCGCGGCGGCCTCGGAGACAGGGGCGGCCTCTTCGGCGGCCGGTGCCTCCTGCTTCTGCTCGTCCGTGGGCTCGGGCGCGGGCTCCGGATCGCCAAACGGCAACGAGGGCTGCACCACGCCGCCTGGCAGCTTGGCCTCCGTCTTGGGCTCGCCCAGCAACTTGCCACGGCGACGGCGGGCAGGCTTCTCGGCCTCGCGCGCAGCCTCGGCGGCCGCCTCGCGTGCCTTCTCGGCAACAAACGCCGCAGCAGAGGTATCGAGCTGCACCGTTGCATGCGTGCGCGTGGGTGCCGCGACCTCGCCGGCGTGCATCACGATAACGCCGCAGGTGCTCGTCGCGACAAACTCGACCATCTTGGGATCGGTGAAGCCGGTCACGTCGTTGACGATCGAGGCGCCGCAGCGCACGGCCGCCTTGGCAACCGCCACATGACGCGTGTCGATCGAGACGATGGCGCCCTCCTTGGCCAGCGCGCGCACCACGGGCAGCACGCGGCGAGCCTCCTCGTCGGGGTTGACCGGGGTAAAGCCGGGGCGCGTGGACTCGCCGCCCACGTCGATGATGTCGGCGCCGGCGTCGAGCATCGCCAGGCCGTACTCGATGGCGGCATCCGGGTCGAAGTGCTCCCCGCCATCGCTAAACGAATCGGGCGTCACGTTGAGGACGCCCATGATGCGCGGACGGTCAAAGCTGAGCTCGTACTTTCCGCACCGCCATGTCTTGCTGTCGTTCGCCATGAACATCCTCCTAAAATGCCCACGCCGCCGAGCTTGGGGAGCTGGCGGCGGGGTCGCTTTGCACCCAGTCTTTCTATTGTATCCGCGCGCGCGGGCTAGAACGCAAACGCGGCCGCGATGTCGCAAGAAATCAGCAGGTCGGCATTTGCATCCTGATCGGTGGGAGCAAGATTGCAAATGGCCAGCGTATCGCCGGTAAAGTAACGCGTAAGGCCCGCCGCCGGATACACCACGAGCGAGGTCCCGCCCACAATGAGGGCATCGGCCGCGGCAATGGCGGCAACGGCGCCGGTCAGCACATGCTCGTCGAGCGGCTCCTCGTAGAGCACTACGTCGGGCTTGATGCGGCCGCCGCACGCAGGACACACGGGCACGCCCGCGGCGTCCTCGTGCTCGCGCGAGCAAATCCACTCGGCGCTATAGACCGCTCCGCACGACTGGCAAATGTTGCGATGGACCGATCCGTGCAGCTCGAACACGCGCTGCGAGCCGGCCATCTGATGCAGGCCGTCGATATTTTGCGTCACCACGGCATTTAGCTTGCCGGCGCGCTCCAGCTCGGCCAGCTTGGTGTGGCAGCGGTTGGGCTTGGCGCCAAGCGCGATCATCTTGGTGCGGTAGAAGTCGAAGAACTCGGCCGGGTGCACCTCGTAAAAGCTATGCGAGAGCATGGTCTCGGGCGGGTAGACAAACTGTTGGTGATATAGGCCGTCCACGCTGCGGAAATCGGGGATGCCACTCGCCGTGGAAACGCCCGCGCCGCCAAAGAAGACCACGCGCTTGTGGGTGCCGAACAGCTCCGCCAGCGCAACGGAGGCCCATCTGGGATCCGATATTGCCTGCGTCATGTGTGTCCACCGTCCTTGCCACCGGGGCGGCGGCGTTTGCGCCGTCGCTCGCGGACTCCGCCCCGCTCGTGTTGCGCTAATCTTAAGCCTGCCAACCCCGTCGAAAGGACACCATGCCTCAGACTTACACGTTTGCCTCTTGGAACGTTAACGGCCTGCGCGCCGTGCTCAAAAAAGACCCGAGCTTTATCCAAATCGCGCAGGAACTCGACGTCGACATCCTGGCGCTGCAGGAAACCAAGCTGCAGGAAGGCCAAGTCGATATCGACATGCCCGGCTACCACCAAACCTGGAGCTACGCCGAGCGCAAGGGCTATTCGGGCACCGCGGTCTTTAGCCGCCAGGAACCGCTGCGCGTGTTGCACGCCGACGCGCTGCTGCCTTACGCCGGCAAGGGCGATGCAGCCGAGCTCGTCGCCCAAGCCGCGACCGAGGGCCGCGTCTGCGCACTCGAGTTTGACAAGTTTTGGTTTGTGGATGTCTACACGCCCAACGCGCAAAACGAGCTCGCCCGCATCGACGTGCGCATGGCCTGGGACGACGCCTATCGCGGCTTTCTGAGCGCACTCGAGCGCGAGACCGGCAAACCCGTCGTAACCTGCGGTGACTTTAACGTGGCGCACGAGGAGATCGACCTCAAGAACCCCAAATCCAACCGCGGCAACGCAGGCTTTTCGGACGAGGAACGCGGCAAGTTTACCGAGCTGCTCAACGCCGGCTTCACCGATACCTGGCGCGCGGCAAACCCCGACGTCGAGGGCGTCTACAGCTGGTGGAGCTACCGTTTTAATGCACGCAAGAACAACGCCGGCTGGCGCATCGACTACTTCCTGGTAAGCAATTCAATCGCCGGCAACGTGCGCGACACCGGCATCCGCGGCGACATCTTTGGCAGCGACCACTGCCCTGTCACTCTCACGCTGGAGCTCTAGCCCCAACGATTCCCCGGGGACGAAGGAAGGCGGACCATTTTTGGGTCTCGTGGGGGCATCCGCATGATCCGCCCGCCACGAAACGCGCCCATCTACTACGTTTAAGCCACCACCCTCAACCACAACGAGCAGCGCAAAAAGAAAACCGCAGGTAGAAAGCCTGCGGTTTTTAATAAAACGCGGGTATGGTTGGAGGTATCGGGTCAAACGTAGTAGATGGCCCGGTTTCGTGGCGAGCACCCCCCCAACGACCCCTTAGGGACGGAGGAAACGGATCATTTTGGCTCCTAGGGCCCGCGGCGACCGTCATATGAGTCGGCCCGCTTCAAAACTATGCCGGTTTACGGGGCTGAATCGCGAGCCCCCAACCATACGCAGCTTGGGAAAAATAAAACCGCAGGTAGACGGCTCGCCTATTTTCGAAAAATGACGGTATGGTCGGCCTATGCCAATCTGGCCCCGTAAACCGGCATAGTTTTGAAATGGCACCGCAGCAGTATTGGTTCTTGCTCCAGCACAACCTGCCCTACAGTCCGTATTTCACGACAACACGGTTGATGCGGCGGCACCAGGGCTTGTACAGGGCGGCCAAAAACACACAGGTCGCGAGACCGTGCGTGATATCGAACGGCACCGCCGTGACAAGACGCGCCATGGCGCCCGCCCACGTGAGCGGCTGCACAAAGCCGATGATGTCGTAGGCGTTGATTACAACTCCATAGAGCAGGCCCGACGCAAAGCCGTAGGTCAGCAGCGCCGGCATGCGCACGGTGCCATCGGCGCGATCAAAAGCGCCCGCATGCGCCAGCGCGCCGCCAACATAGCCAACCAGACCCCAGGCATACATCTGCCACGGCGTCCACATGCCCTGCCCAAAAAAGAAATTGCTGGTCAGCGCCGCCAGCGCACCGACCATGAAGCCGTTGCGTCGGCCCAACGTCGCCCCCGCGATAATAGCGATGGCGCTCACGGGTTTAAAGTCGGGAATGGGGCCGAACAAGATGCGGCCCGCCGCGGCCAGCGCCGCCAATACCAGCGTGGGCATAATCTGGCGAAGGCCCGGTCGCGACGTCTCGTAACCCGCGAAGAACAGCGCAAGCACCAGCGCCACCACGACAAGCATGGCGAGCGCCGCCTGCTCAACGCCCGCTAGCAACGCCGCAGCCATCACCGCTGGCACCGCCAGCAGCAGCGGGATCTCCAGTTTTGCGAGTAGGCGCGCGACGCGATAATCCGTCATCCCATCACGCCCTATAAAACACGTTGTCGGCAAAGAAGTCGGCCGGCGGCTCCATGCAGGCAATCTCACCGTCAAACATCATGGCAATGTCATCGGCAACCTGCTCGGCAAAATCCAGATCGTGCGTGGCCATGATGACGGTACCGCCAGCCTCCGCATGGTCACGCAAGGCGCGGGCGATGATGCGACGGCTAGCCAAGTCCAAGCCCTTGGTGGGCTCATCGAGCAATAGCAGTTCGGGGCCAATCAGCAGCAGTTTTGCCAATGCAAGCAGTTGACGCTGTCCGCCCGAAAGATCGTACGGGTGGCGCCCATCCAGGCCCGACAGCCCCAGGCTCGCCGCGCGCTCCCGCGCCACAGCCTCGTCATATCCGCAGGTCGAAGCCCATTCCATCAGCTCGTCGCGCACCGTCTCGGCAACCAGCAACGCCTTGGGATTCTGAGGCAGCAGTGCCGCCGAGGCCGCCCCGCGCTCCATATGCCCACGCTGCAACTTGACCGTCTTGGCTAGCACCGAAAGCATTGTCGACTTGCCGCAGCCGTTTCCGCCCACGATCGCATGCACCGCGCCGGCTGAAAACGTCACATCGAGCCCGCGCAGCACCCAACCGGACACGCGGTCGTAGCGAAACCAGCCTTCCGACAGGGTGGTAGCCGACCCAGCGTGCATTTTTTGGAGTATTCTGCTTCCATCCGTGCGCGGGAAGGCTTCCGAGCCGTTCTCGAGCGACGTTTGCGCCACAAATTCGGACGATTTGTCCAATTCCGAACTTTTTTTCGCGCTCGATACGTCCCCGGGCGGCTCCAGAGAGCCCAAATTGTCCTCACACCTGCTGAATACTCCTTTATTTGCACATCGGATGGCACCCCACCCCAACATGTCATCGGAAAACAGCGATTCTCGGCGTCCCAAAGAAGCCATATCCGCCACCTCGCGCACGCGACCGTCCTCAATCCGGTACGCACACGTCGCGTATTCGAGCATTGGGCGCGGCTGATGCGTCGCCACAACAACCGTGCAGCCCAGCTCGCGATTCACACGAAACAGCGCGTGCAGGAAATTCTTCTCCGCAACCGGATCAAGCTGAGACGTGGGCTCGTCGAGCAGCAGCACGCGCGGGCGCAGCGTCAGAACGGCCGCCAACGACAGCAACTGTTTGCGACCGCCCGAAAGCGTGTCAGTATCGCGGTGAAGCCAATCTTCCAGCCCAAAGAAATAGCTGGTCTCAGCTACGCGACGGCGCATCTCATCACGCGCTAGCCCCAAGTTTTCCAGGCCAAACGCCATCTCGTGCCACACGGTTTCGCACACGATCTGGTTCTCGGGATCCTGGAACACATAGCCCACGCGCTCCGCCGATGCCCGTACGTCCATGTCGGCAACGTTCTCGCCCAGCACGCTCAGTTCGCCAGTGCGCTCGCCCGCCGGAGCGATCTCGGGCTTGAGCAGCGACAGCAGCGTCGACTTACCCGATCCGGTACCGCCAACAAGCAGCGCAAATGCACCTTGGGGAACAGACCAGTCGAGCCCCTCGAGCACCGCAGCATCAGCATCGGGGTAGGCAAAGCTCAGGCTCCGCACCTCAATCGCCGGCATATCCGGGCCGCACGCAGCGCCCGACACCGGGCCCCTATCCAACCGAGCCATCAGCCAAACCTCTTCTCATCACTCGCGTGCAACGCGCAAGGCAGCACCATCCAGGCAGCGTACACGACATAGCCCGGCCACGGCGCCGGCACCGAGAGCTGCGGATAAAACGAATACTGCGTCGTCGCGGTCCACGCCACTGTCACCGTGACCACGCCAAACAGTGCAAGCCCAACCAGCGCAGCAACATCGCCGCGCCCCAGTCGATACCGCGCATACGTCGTACGACGCGTCGCGGCACCCCACCCGCGCGAGCGCATCGCGTCCGCGCGCTCCAGCGAATCTTCCATGCCCCAGCCCATCAACACACTCGATGCCCGCAGGCGCGAGCGCACGGGGTCGGCCGGCGCGCGCCCCGGCACGTCAATCGCATCCTGCACCGCCAGCACCGTGCGGCCGCGGCGCAAAAACTGCGGGATAAGCCGCATGCACATCGAGATCATGAGCGCAATCACCGGTGCGGCATTGCCCAGCAGCGCAAGCACCTTGTCGTATTCGAGCATCGATGCCGCGGCCTCAAACCACAGCACGCTCGCCACAAACAGCCCACCCATGCACAGGCCATATACCATGCTCTCCAGATACACCGCGCGCATGCCAATACGGAACAGCTCCGTCGAACCCGAAGCGCTAAACAGTGGATTGACCAGCGCGATAATCAAAATCACCGGCAGCTGCCAGCGGAGTGCGCCCAGCGTGCGGGCAGCCCCACGCGTCGCAAATCCATACGCCAGCCCGCCCGCAAGTGACAGCGCGATCAGCACCGGCTGCATCGAGAACATGGTGAGCCCCAGCGTCAGCACTATATAGAGTGCCGGCACCGCCGGATGCGACATCGAGAACGCCGCGACGGGCTCGCCGCCAAACTCCTCTCGTATGTTGTCCACGGGTGCCCCCGCCCCCTCGCTCAAACGACAGCTCCGCAGCACCGCCAACGCCGCACGCAAGCAGTGCAAACGCCACGCCGGCGGCAGCGACATCGGCCGTCACGCGTCAATCGTTACGCGCTCATCATATGCCTGCGGTATCATATTGCGCCGTGTATCGTTTCCAAACACACGTCTCTATAACGTAACAGGAGATCACATGGACGCAACCGCAATTATCCTCGCCGCCGGCGAGGGCACCCGCATGAAGTCGAACCACTGCAAGGTTTCGCACAAGATCCTGGGCAAGCCCATGGTCCAGTGGATCGTCGACGCCACCATCAAGGCCGGCTGCAGCCGCGTCGTGGTCGTCATCGGCAGCCACGCCGACGAGATGCGCGCCCTCATCGATGGCGCCTATGCCAACAGCGCCACCAAGGTCGAGTGCGTCGAGCAGACCGAGCGCCTGGGCACCGGCCACGCCGTGAAGGTCGCGCTCGGGGCCTGCGGCATCGCGCAAGGCCCCGTCGTCGTGCTCAACGGCGACCTGCCGCTCATCACCGCCGACACCGTCGCCAAGTTCGCGCAGACCGTCGCCACCGGCGAGCTCGCCTGCACCGTCATGACCATGACCCCGCCCGATCCCTTCGGCTACGGCCGCATCAAGCTGGGCGCCGATGGTCAGATCGAGCGCATCATCGAGCAGAAGGACTGCACACCCGAGCAGGCCGCCACGCTGCTCGAGTGCAACGCCGGCTGCTACGCCTTCGACGGCGCGCAGCTCGCCGCGCACATTGACGAGATCGGCAACGACAACGCGCAGTCCGAGTACTATCTGCCCGACATGCTCGAGATCCTCAAGGGCCACGGCCAGGCAGTCTCCATCTTCCACTGCGATGACTACCGCGACGGCCTGGGCGTCAACAGCCGCATCCAGCTCGCGCAGCTCACCGCCATCGCGCGCGACCGCATCAACGAGCACTGGATGGCCGAGGGCGTCACCTTCATCGACCCCACGCAGGCTTGGATCGGCCCCGACGCTACCATCGGCCGCGACACCATCGTGTGGCCGCAGACGCATCTGATCGGTCACGTCACCGTGGGCGAAGAGTGCCAGCTCGGCCCCAACAGTCGCCTCACCGACACCACCGTCGGCAGCGGCTGCATCATCGATGAGACCATCGCCATCGAGGCCGTCATCGAGAACGGCGTCGACTGCGGCCCGCGCGCCTACCTGCGCCCGGGCACCCACATGCTCGACGGCTCCAAGGCCGGCACGCACGTGGAGATCAAGAAGTCCACAATCGGCGAGGGTTCCAAGGTGCCCCACCTGTCCTACATCGGCGACACCACCATGGGCTCCGGCGTCAACGTGGGCGCGGGCTCCATCACCTGCAACTACGACGGCGTCCACAAGCACAAGACCGTCATCGGCAAAGATGCCTTCATCGGTTCCGACACCATGATGGTCGCGCCCGCCCAGATTGGCGACGGCGCACTCGTGGCCGCCGGCTCCGTCATCACCGAGCCGGTCCCGGCCGACGCACTCGGTCTGGGCCGCGCCCGTCAGGTAAATATTGAGGGCTGGGCCGCCGATTATCGCCGCCGTCTGCACGAGGACGACGAGGCATAACGCTTTATCAAGCACAAAAGGAGCTGTTCCATGGGGACGGCTCCTTTTTCTATCGTGACCTGCGCGACCGGATGAGTGGTCGGTTCGTGTCCGTTGACGGTAAAGACGTTATCAAGACCCGATTAACCCCGCCGCACGGTTACAATGCAAAAAGGCATCTATATGGCATTCGATATATAAAGGAGAAGGGTAATGCCGATTAATGATCCCGAGAAGTCGGAGAATATGCGCAAGTCCATCCGCGTGTATTCCGGTTCCTCCAACCGTCCCCTCGCTCAGAAGATCGCTGAGTTCCTTGGGGTCGAGCTTTCGGGCCTTACGCTAAAGCAGTTCGCCAACGGTGAGATTTACGCCCGCTACGACGAGACCGTCCGCGGCGCCGACGTCTTCCTGATTCAGTCCGTGGCCGGCGGCAACGTCAACGACATGCTCATGGAGCTGCTCATCGCCACCGACGCTGCCAAGCGCGCATCCGCCCGCTCCATCACCGCCGTTATCACCCACTACGGCTATGCCCGTCAGGACCGCAAGGCCGGCCCGCGTGAGCCCATCACCGCCCGCCTCGTCGCCAACCTGCTCGAGCGCGCCGGCGTCAACCGCATCATCACCCTCGACCTGCACCAGGGTCAGATCCAGGGCTTCTTTGATATCCCGGTCAACCACCTGTCCGCACTGCCGCTGTTTGGCCAGTACTACAACGACATGCACTTCGACACCGACAACCTGGTTGTCGTCTCCCCCGACGTGGGTCGCGCCAAGGCCGCCAAGAAGCTGTCCGACATGCTCGGCTGCGACCTGGCCATCGCCCACAAGGGCCGTCCGCGCCACAACGCCGCCGAGGTCATGGGCATCATCGGTGACATCAAGGGCAAGACCTGCATCATCAACGACGACATGATCGACACCGCTGGCACCCTGTGCGCCAACGTCAAGGAGCTCAAGGCTATGGGCGCTGGCGATATCTACGTCTGCGCCACCCACGGTATCTTCTCCGGTCCGGCCATCGAGCGTCTGAACGACGCCCCGATCGTCGAGTGCCTCGTCACCGACGCCATTCCCGTCGAGGTCGGCGGCAAGATCAAGACCATCTCGGTCGCCGAGGAGTTCGCTCAGGCCATCTCCGCCGTTTACCACGAGGAGCCCGTCTCCACGCTCGTCGGCGGCGACTTCGCGCTGTAATCCAGCGTGCATCTCATCATCTTTGGTGTTTTTAAAGGGTCGGAAGCTCGCTTCCGACCCTTTTTCTACCCCTCGACAACCTTCCCTGGACAATTAGTTCAGATACGTATTTTTTTAAAGCTCCAAAGGCCGTTCTGAGCTCCCCGGCGAACGCCATACTGCCCAAAGCTCATCGCTTTCGAGTACGACCGCCGCATATTTACCCTCAAATCGCCCTCGAAAGCCCTTAGAAACGCCTCGAACGCCCGCCGTCTTATACGTATCTGAACTAACTGTCCAGTAGCTATCGTCAACCTTCGCGGCAGAGCTCAATTTCCTGCAATCCCCTCAACCGATTCCACCGATTTCATAACACCCAGCCGTTCATGGCGCGCAGCGCCCCGCTGAGCGAAAAGAACGGTATGGCGGTCGCATTCTGCCGCCAACTTAGTACGTTATAGCTATGACGACCGTGATTTCACATCTCTCCGCCCTCCGCGCAATTCGTCGCGCACGACGGGCGTACTCTGCCCTACCCTGGGACTCCGTTGATAGCGAACAGCAAGCACAGGCCTTGGCTGGCTGCATTCCCAACAATGACGCGATAGACTTTGGCGCACTTTCGATACTCGACGCCTGGAATGAAGATGATTCCGAACTGCTCGATCTTCTCGTTTCAAACGAAGACAACAGGCGCCCCGACAAGCGACTTCTTCAGCATATTCTCTCCGCTCCGCTTCCTGAAGGTGCAATTATGCACGTCGAGGCCGACATCTACGCTACGTCTCCTGCCATGACAGCCATGCTTTGTTCCAAGAATGAATCAGTCGCCAAAACCTTGATGCTACTCATGGAACTGCTCGGAACCTACTCCCTTCCTCCCGGGGCAACATACCCCATTGCCCATGACGACATCTGGCCCAAGGGCGATGGCTGCGCAGCGACGGGCGATCTCGATTGCTTGGGCAACCAGTCGGTGGTCGAGCAACAGAACGAAACCCGCTACGAACAGGCACACTACAAATGCGAGCCCGCCACGACCATCGAAGAGCTCGAGACTGTTGCACAGCTTGCCAAAAGCAGCTCATACACCTCGTTTCGCACGGCAGTCAAGCTCGCCCGACCCGGATCTGCATCCCCAGCCGAATCCCTAATGTTTGCCGTTCTCGGAGCGCCCATGCGCTTTGGCGGATTCGGATGTTGCAGCCTGCCCATGGGAGGCCTGCTACTCAACTATCGAATCGACTTCGACACTCTTGCGGTTAACATGTCCTCCGGCATCCCTTACGCCATCTGCGACCTATATTGCCCGGCCGCCGGAGTCGACAACGAATACAACGGAATTGGGCATGAGCTTCAAAACGCTCGCATCCACGATGGCAATCGAAATAATGGCCTCAAGGCAATGGGCATCCGCGTCCTGGTTATCAATCGCGACCAAATGAAAGACCTTGTTGCACTCGAAGCCTTCGCCCAAACGATGCATCGACTCGCAGGAGTCCGATTCCGATATCGCATCAAGGGCTATCGCAAGCGTCAGGCCGCTTGGCTCAACGCCCTGCGGGCCGGAATCAGCCTTGCGCCGGTCTAAACGGCGAATCACCCGCGCGCCGCCGAACAGGACTGGACAGTTAGTTCAAATACGTATAAATGGACACATTGAATTAGGCTGTTTTGCGGCTATCTCTATACCATTCGCCCTATTTGAAGGCAGGGTAGACTTCAAAACAGCGCCATATGGACTAACTAAAGCTCCAAAACAACGTATCGGCATTGAATTGAGCACTTCGAGTCCTCAGAACTTATACGTATCCGAACTAACTGTCCACCTCTGATTTCGACGGCCGTCCAAACGCCCCTAAACGCCCTCAATTACCCTCCATTTGACAGCGGCAACAGGGTCGCTCACCATAGCAGGCGACAAATCGACGAAAGGAAGCACATGGCAGCTGCACAGCCGCTTAAGATTCGCATGGTTGCCGGGCTTGGCAACCCTGGCGATGAGTATGCCGAGACCCGCCACAACGCTGGCTTCAAAGCAATCGACGAGTTGGCCCGTCAGGCCGGTGTCACGTACTGGAAAAACCAGGCAGGCGCCGAGGTCGCGCTCATCAACATCAACGATCCCGAGGAAGAGGGAGGCAAGCGCCAGATTGTACTGGTCAAGCCGCAGTCATACATGAATACCTCGGGCGGTCCCATCTCCAAGCTCTGCCGCGAGTACAAAATCAAGGCCGAGGAGCTGCTCGTGATCCACGACGAGCTCGACATTCCCGCCGGTGACGTGCGCGTCAAGGTGGGCGGAGGCCATGCCGGTCACAACGGCCTGCGCTCCATCATCGACAAGATGGGCAGCCGCGACTTCAGCCGCATCCGCACCGGCATCGGCAACCCTCCCGGCAAGATGGCCGTCGCCGACTACGTTCTTAAGCAGCTGCGCGCCCGCGAGGCCGAGGATTTCCAGGACACCTGCGCCCGCGCGGCCGACGCCGCCGGCCTGGCGATCGTGCACGGCGTGGTCTATGCCCGCGACCACGTCAACGGTGCCGCCTCCGCCAACGGCAAGCACTAAAACCTACCATTTAGGGACAGGTTTATTTTGGCAGGTTTTATATGCGGAAACGCCGCGGATGCCGCGTCGCAATAAACCCTGTGCCGCCATACATATGCAACGCTCCAAAGGGGGCCGGCCTCACCGAAGCGCGAGGCCGGCCCCCTTTGCCGTTTTACCTGATAAAACCGACCAAAATAAACCTCTCCCCCTTTGGTAGGCCAAAGTGGATAAACCCTGCTCCCAACAGCCGAAGACACACGTAAGTGACATGTCCATGAGGGTATAATTTGCACCGTATGTCTGCACAACGCCTGTGCGCGTACGGTTTTATTCGGGCTACCGTCCATTTCCGTGGAGGCACGGTTCGGCGGCCCTAACAAGAGAGGGGTTCTATGTATAAGATCCTGGAGAAGACGCAGTTCTCGGAGAAGGTGTTCAAGTTCCGCATCGAGGCGCCCGCAATCGCCAAGCATGCGCACGCTGGACAGTTCCTCATGGTCCGCGCCAACGAGACGGGCGAGCGTGTCCCGTTTACCCTGGCCGGCTGGAACGGTGACGAGGGCTGGGTCGAGTTCATCTTCATGGTGATCGGCAAGACCACCGAGATGCTGTCCACATACGAGGCCGGCGAGTCGCTGCGCGACGTCGTAGGCCCGCTGGGCGTTCCCACCGAGATGGCCGAGGGCCCCTGCGCCGTCATTGGCGGCGGCGTCGGCCTGGCAATTGCCTTCCCGGTCGCCAAGCACCTGGTCGAGACCGGTCATGAGGTCCACGCCATCATGGGCGCTCGCACCAAGGACCTCCTGCTCATGGAGGACCAGTTCCGCGAGCTCCTCGACGAGGACCACATCCACATCACCACTGACGACGGCTCCTACGGCGAGCAGGGCGTTGTCACCGCTCCGCTGGAGCGCCTGCTGCAGGACAAGGCCGTGAGCCAGGTCTTCTGCGTCGGCCCCGTTCCGATGATGAAGTTCTCGACCCTCACCGCCCAGAAGTACGACACCCCCATCACCGCGTCGCTCAACCCCATCATGGTTGACGGCACCGGCATGTGCGGCTGCTGCCGCGTCGAGGTGGGCGGCGTGACCAAGTTCGCTTGCGTCGACGGCCCCGACTTCGATGCCACCCTGGTCGACTGGGATGACCTTCGTGCCCGCCAGGCCGCTTATCGTTCCGAAGAGGGCGCGTCCCTCAAGGCCTATGAGGAAAAGAGCTGCGCATGCCACTAGTTAACGGTCGTTTCGTTGCCGATATGAAGTCGCCCCGCACCCCCGATAACGAGGAGCCGGCTGCCGAGCGCGCCTGCGACTTCCGCCCCGTCGACAAGGGCTTCACCGAGGAGATGGCGCTGGCCGAGGCCGAGCGCTGCCTCAACTGCAAGAAGCCGTTCTGTGTTGAGGGTTGCCCCGTCAACATCAACATTCCCCGCTTTATCGAGCAGATCCGCGAGAAGGACTTCGGCGGCGCTCTCGATACCATCCGCGAGGACTCCATGCTTCCCGCCATCTGCGGTCGCGTCTGCCCGCAGGAGAACCAGTGCGAGGGCAAGTGCATCCGTGGTAAGAAGTCCGAGCCCGTGGCCATCGGCCAGCTCGAGCGCTTCCTGGGTGACCGCCCCGAGCTCGCCTCCACGCCCAAGATGGCCCCCAAGAACGGCAAAAAGGTCGCCGTCGTCGGCTCTGGCCCGTCCGGCATCACCTGCGCCGGCGAGCTCGCCCGCAACGGCTTTGACGTTACCGTCTTCGAGGCCTTCTTCACCGGCGGCGGCGTGCTGGTCTACGGCATCCCCGAGTTCCGTCTGCCCAAGGCGGTCGTCAAGCGCGAGATTGACGGCCTTGAGGACATGGGCGTCAAGTTTGAGTACAACTCCGTCGTGGGCAACATGACCACGGCCGAGGAGCTGTTCGAGCAGGGCTTCGACGCCATCTACGTGGCGACCGGCGCTGGCCTGCCCAAGTTCCTCAACGTCCCCGGCGAGAACCTGCCCAACGTCTTCTTCGCCAACGAGTACCTCACCCGCGTGAACCTGATGAAGGCTAACAAGTTCCCCGAGTACGACACCCCCACCAAGCACGGCAAGAACGTCGTTGTCTTTGGTGGCGGCAACGTGGCTATGGACGCCGTCCGTACCGCCAAGCGCCTGGGCGCCGAGCACGCCATCATCGCCTACCGTCGTACCGAGGACGAGATGCCCTGCCGTCGCGCCGAGCTGCACCATGCCAAGGCCGAGGGCGTCGAGGTTCTGCCGCTCGTCTCCCCGCTCGAGTTTGTCGCTGGCGAGGACGGCTCCGTGTGCGCCGTCAAGGTCCAGAAGATGGAGCTCGGCGAGCCCGACGAGTCCGGCCGCCGTCGCCCGGTGCCCATCGAGGGCGCCATCGAGGAGATCCCCTGCGATGTCGCGATTTCGGCCATCGGCACCAACGCCAACCCCTTCGCTGCCAAGATCGGCGGCAAGATGGAGCTCAACAAGTGGGGCTACATCGTTGCCGACGAGGAGACCGGCCAGACCACCGATCCCCGCATCTGGGCCGGCGGCGACATCGTCACCGGTGCCGCTACGGTCATTCTGGCGATGGGCGCCGGCAAGAAGGCCGCTGCTTCCATCACCAAGAGCCTGCTGGGCGAGTAATCACCCACAGCGTTAGCCACCAAACGGCAAAGCCCCCGTCGAGCATGAACTGCGCCCCAATTCTTGGACGGGCTAATAAGCGGCCTACGCCGCACATAGGGACTGATTCCGGAATTCCTCCG
>UQTU01000009.1 GCA_900544135.1 uncultured Collinsella sp. | reverse complement strand
AGGCCCCGCCGACCGATTGCAAGCGGTCGGCGGGGCCATTGTGGCTCTTGACAGCGGATTGGGTCATATGAGCGAAAACGCCCCTAAGCGAGCAAGGTGACGTGAAAGAGGAGGGAAGCGTACTTTGGGTACGCGACCGACGATTGAACGTCAGATTGCCGCCTAGGGGCGTTTGCAGCGTCGAGCCGTTACGCGGTTTGGCAAAACCGCGTAACTTCATCGTAGAAGCGCGTTTGCGGGCGGCGGATGCTCGTCTCCTGTCGCCCGCTCACCGAGGCCCGGCAATTGCCTTAATATCTTAAGGGCCTCGATTTGTCCAAGACTGAGCGAAGGAGCTCATCATGAGCGACGGAAAGAAAAAGCTTTCCTTCTTGACGGTCATCTCGACCATCATCTGCGTCGTCTTCGTTTGCGAGGCCGCCGCACCTGCTGCTGCCATTGGTAACCAGCAGTTCTTCTGGTGGATCTTCCTGATTCTGACCTTCCTGCTCCCTTATGGCATGGTCGTTGCCGAGCTCGGCACTACCTATGACGGTGAGGGTGGCATTTACGACTGGGTACGCGATGGCCTGGGCGACAAGTGGGGCGCCCGCATTTCGTACTACTACTGGGTTAACTACCCGCTGTGGATTGCCTCGCTGGCTACTATGTTCCCGGACATTTTGGGCATGGTCTTTGGCGTCGAGTTCAATCTGATTGCCAAGATTGGTATCGACCTTGCCTTTGTGTGGATTGTCTATCTTATGGGTCGCTCAAAGGCTGCCGACTCCGAGTGGGTCCTGAACGGCGGCGCCATCATCAAGGTCGCCGTTGCCGTTATCGTCGGCGCTTTGGGCATTTGGTACGCCATGGAGAACGGTTTCGCGAACGATATGTCCGCTGTCACCTTCTTGCCCGAGCTCACCAACACCAACGCGCTCGGCTACCTGTCGATCATCATCTTTAACTTCATGGGCTTCGAGGTCATCTGCACCATGACCGACGATATGGCCGATCCCGCTCGCGATATCCCCAAGGCTATCATCGTCGGCGGCCTGTCCATCGCCGTGATCTACCTCTTCGCTGGCTTTGGCATCGGCGCTGCTGTGCCGGCCGATTCCATCGATCCCGACTACGGCATGATTTATGCTGTCCAGACTATTGTGGGCGATTCCATGATCTTTAAGGTCATCTGCATCGCCTTCCTGATTACGCTGTTCGCCAACATGGCTGCCTGGTCCTTCGGCGTCAACTCCGTTGCTCGCTATGCTGCCGAACATGGCAACATGCCCAAGGTCTTCGCCTCGATGATCTCGGATGACGACATGCCCAACGGCGCCAACCTGGTCAACGCCATCGTTGCCTCCCTGGTGCTGTGCCTGCAGCTGGTTCCCATCGACGCCATCTCCAACGGTGTCTTCTGGATGCTCTTCGGTACCTCCGTTGTCTTCCTGCTGCTGACCTACATCCCGATGTTCCCGGCATTCCTCAACCTTCGTAAGAACGACCCCAACCGTGAGCGTATCTTTACGTTCCCGTTTAAGGGCGCCATGATGAAGGTCATGCTGGCTATTCCCTGCATCGAGCTGATTCTGGCTATCGTTGCAACGTTGATTCCGTTCTCTGTCGATGAGATTGGCGATAAGGTCCCGATGATCGTCATCTTCATCGTGCTCTTGCTTATTGGCGAGGTTGTCCGCGTCGTCAGTGCTAAGGGCCGCGAGACCGAGTACAAGGGTCTCACTCCCGAGCTGGCTGCTCAGCGCCTCGCTGAGGAGTCCGAGGAGGACTAGAGCACCCAGATTCGGGGCTCCAACCTTCCTCGCGTACCAACGTACGCTTCGTCGGGCTTGTCGCTCCCGACTCGGGATACTCTAGCCTCTTCGGAGGCGTGCCCAAGCAACAGGTTTGCTAACCTTTCTCTGAGGTGGGTGTGAGCTATTGCTCCGGTAACCACCGCCCGCCCCAATCTCTCTTCCGTATCCTTCGTGCGTTTTGTCTCCGCGCACCGGGTTACGTCGTCGCTTGCCGGTGCGACATCCGTGAAAACCGGTGCCAGGCGCCCCGACCTTTGCCGGGGAACGGGCGCCTACCATCTCTTGGTTTTAGGCTGCGGGTAACCCGCCCGCAGCAAGCGATCGTTCGATTTGGAGGAAATCTTATGCGTACGATCACCGAGTCCGAGTCCACCCCTAAGGCCGATGGCTTCTTTATGCCTGCTGAGTTCGCCCCACAGGATCGCGTGTGGATGGGCTGGCCCCATCGCACCGATACCTGGGCCCATGGTGCCAAGCCGGCTCAGAAGCAGTATGCCGCCATCGCTCGCGCCATCGCCGAGTTCACCCCGGTCACCATGTGCGCCAACCAGGCCGACTACGCCAACTGCAAGGCCGCCTTTGAGGAAGACGAGAACGTCACCGTTATCGAGATGACCACCGACGACGCTTGGTTCCGCGACACCGCTGCCACTTTTGTTATCAATGGCAAGGGCGATAAGCGCGCCAACCACTGGCACTTCAACGCCTACGGCGGCCTCGTCGACGGCCTCTATTTCCCGTGGGACAAGGACGAGCAGATCGCCCTTAAGATAGCTGAGCTTTCCGGCTGCCGTCGTTATCGTCCCGATGACATGATCCTCGAGGGCGGTTCCATTACCGTCGACGGCGAAGGCACTGTGGTCGTGACCGACCAGTGCCTGCTTTCCCCAGGCCGCACCTGCTCTGCGGTTCTGGAGGAGGAAGAGGATCCCGAGTCCATCTGGCCCAAGTTCAAGAGGAAGTTTGAGCCCTGGAGCGAGGAACTTCGCGCCTATATGGACGAGCACCTCAAGGAGTACCTGGGTGTCGAGAAGGTCATCTGGGTTAAGGAGGGCATCGACCCCGAGGAGACCAACGGCCACATCGATGATGTCGCTACGTTCATCGCTCCGGGCGTCATGGCCTGCATCTGGACCGACGATCCCGAGTATCCGTTCTACGAGCAATGCCACGCCGTCTACGAGACCCTCTCCAACGCCGTTGACGCCAAGGGCCGCAAGATGAAGGTCTACAAGCTCTGCATGCCTGTGAACCCGCTGTTCATGGACCAGGCTTCCTGCGACACCATCGACGCCGACGAGAACGCCGAGCCGCGCGTTGCCGACGAGCCGCTGATCGCCTCCTACATGAACTACCTGGTCACCAACCACGGCGTTATCGTCCCGCAGTACGGCGACGAGAACGATCAACTTGCCGTTGACACGCTCCAGAAGATCTACGACGAGGTCTGGGGCGAGGGCGTCTACAAGTGCGTCGGCGTTCAGTCCGAGCAGGTCGTCTTCGGTGGCGGAAATATCCACTGCATTACGCAGCAGGAACCCTCGGCGTAACTGTCTGTCTTCCCGAGGTGCGGCACCTTCCCGTTCATTTGTCGCTTGCGTACCCAAAGTACGCGGCGCTCCTATTTCACGGGAATCTGCCGCACCTCAGAAACCCAGCCGGTCAAGCGGACCGACGTAGCTTGTTACCGCATTAGTCATTGGTGCCAACCCTGGCAACGATGCAGGTCGAAAAACGTCAGCGAAAACCCGCCAGAGCGAGCA
Source organism: uncultured Collinsella sp. (assembly GCA_900544135.1). Classification (GTDB taxonomy): domain Bacteria; phylum Actinomycetota; class Coriobacteriia; order Coriobacteriales; family Coriobacteriaceae; genus Collinsella. The sequence continues at coordinate 89,263 of UQTU01000009.1, read as the reverse complement.
AGGTGCCTTGAAGCGAGGCGGCATTGACCTTCTGGTCATGCCGTCGAAGCTGAAAGGCAGATTGCCGTTCTGGCGGGTTTGCAGCGTCGAGCCGTTACGCGGTTTGGTAAAACCGCGTAACTAAATACGTTCCGCGATTTCGTGGATGAGGTAGTCGGTCTTTTCCCAGCCCAGGCACGGGTCGGTGATCGACTTGCCAAAGACGCCGCCGTCGACCGGCTGATTGCCGTCCTCCAGGTAGGACTCGATCATAAAGCCCTTGACTAGCTTAGAGATGGACTCATTGCGGCGGCAGCTGTCGAGCACCTCCTTGCAAATACGATACTGCTCCAGCGGACGTTTGCCCGAGTTGTCGTGGTTGCAGTCGATGACCGCTGCCGGGTTGGCATAGCCGGCATGCTCGGTATAGCGCTCGGCCAGGCGCTCCAGGTGCTCGTAGTGGTAATTGGGGTAGGTACGACCGTCGAGACCGATGTAGCCACGCATGACGGCGTGTGCGAGCGGATTGCCGTCGCATTCAACCTCCCAGTTGCGGAAGATAAAGCTCTGATGTGCCTGGGCGGCGTAGATGGAGTTGAGCATGACGGTGGTGGAACCGGCGGTGGGGTTCTTCATGCCCACAGGCACCGAAATGCCGCTCGATACTAAGCGATGCTCCTGGTTTTCGACCGAGCGGGCGCCTACGGCGACGTAGCTCAGCAGGTCGACGAGGTACTGGTAGTTGGACGGGTAGAGCATCTCGTCGGCGGTAAAGAAACCGGTCTCCTCGATGACGCGCAGGTGCATGTGGCGAATGGCCTTAACGCCTTCGAGCAGGTCATCGGGCGCCTCGGGGTCGGGGTTGTGCAGCAGACCCTTGTAGCCGGTGCCTTTGGTGCGCGGCTTGTTGGTGTAGACGCGCGGAATGATGATGAGCTTGTCCTTGACCTCTTCGGCGACCTTGGCCAGCCGGTTCATGTACTCAAGCACCGAATCTTCGCGGTCGGCAGAGCACGGGCCGATGATGAGTACCTTGCGCGCGTCCTCGCCGGTAAAGACTTTGGCGACCTCGGCGTCAAATGCCTGCTTTTTGGCAGTAAGCTCGGCGGAAAGCGGCATCTCCTCGCGGATCTCCATGGGGATCGGCAGCCTGCGTTTGAAATCCATGGCCATGCGGGGCCTCCTCAATCTATAGAAAGAACAATAAGCGTATTGTCGAGTGTTCGGCATTATCCGCTGTCGCACGCTAAAGTGCAAGCCCTTGTCACCCCGAAACCTGCCAAAAAGGGACAGGTTTATTTTGGTCGGTTTTATCTGGGGAAATGTCGGCACTCGCCGGAAGGGGAGGACTGGCGTACGGCACGCTGGAGCAAGTTGGATCTTCTGCGGCATACCCCGTGGACAAAAAATGGCAAATATGAGTACTGTTGCTAGCTTAGTATCATATCGACCTTACAAGATAATAGACACAACAGTAAATATGTTCATTAACGTTGGCACACAGAAGCATGCTACCGGGCGTTTTGATCAATTTGAAGGCATGTCTAGGCCGCAAAGACGTCGTTTGGGCAGTTTTGGCTGTTACTAAAAAGATGACAGTACTCATATTTGCCATTTTTTGCCCACGGGGCCTTGAGGGAGAGCGTCAATCAGGCCCCAGGGGAGGCGTTTCGAGACCCAAAGGACACAAAACGGGGGCGCAGTTCATTCTGCGCCCCCGTTTTTGGGCATTGCGGTTGTTTGCCGCCGGTTTTACGCCGCCTCGTCGAACTGCGAGTTGTACAGGTCGGCGTAGAAGCCGCCCTGGGCGAGCAGCTCGTCGTGCGTGCCCTTTTCGACGATGTCGCCGTCGCGGATCACCAGGATCACGTCGGCGTTGCGGATCGTGGACAGGCGGTGCGCGATGACAAAGCTCGTGCGGCCCTGCATTAGCGCATCCATGGCACGCTGAATAAGCTCCTCGGTACGAGTGTCAACGTTGGAGGTCGCCTCGTCCAAAATCAGCGCCGGACGGTCGGCCAAAATGGCACGGGCGATGGTCACGAGCTGGCGCTGACCCTGCGACAGGTTGGTGCCCTCCTCGTTGATCATAAAGTCGTAACCGCCGGCGAGCGTATGGATAAAGTGGTCGCAGCGTGCGGCGCGTGCGGCGGCCTCGACTTCGGCATCGCTCGCATCGGGGCGTCCGTAGCGGATGTTTTCGCGGATGGTGCCGTTAAACAGCCAGGTATCCTGCAGCACCATGGCAAACTCGCCGCGCAGCGCCGCGCGGTCCCAGTCGCGCACGTCGACGCCCTCGACACGCAGCGAACCGTCGTCCACATCGTAGAAGCGCTGCAGCAGCTTGATGAGCGTGGTCTTGCCGGCGCCGGTGGGACCGACGATGGCGATGGTCTGGCCGGGCTGCGCCTCGCAGCTAAAGTCGTGGATGATGGTCTTGTCGGGCGTGTAGCCAAACTTGACGTGGTCGAACTCCACGTGACCGGGGCGCTTCTCGGGAATCTGCGCGTCGGCCTTCTGCTCCTCCTCGGGCGCGGCCAGGAACTCAAAGACGCGCTCGGTGGCAGCGGCCATCGACTGCATCGTGTTGCTCACGTTGCCCAGCTGCTGCACGGGTTGCGTAAAGTTGCGAACGTACTGGATAAAGCTCTGGATGTCGCCGGGCGTGGCATTGCCGGTCAGCGCGAGCTGTGCGCCCACCACGACGACGCCCACGTAGCCCATGTTGCCCACCAGGCTCATAAGCGGCATCATCAGGCCCGACAGGAACTGCGAGCGCCAGCCACTAATAAAGAGGCGGTCGTTTTGACGGTCGAACTCCTCGATCGAGGCCTCGGCGCGGTCGAACACCTGAATGACATTCTGGCCGGCAAAGTCTTCCTCGATAATGCCGTTGACGGCGCCCAGGACCTGCTGCTGCTCGCGGAAGTACGGCTGCGAGAAGTGAATCATCACCATCAAGATAATTGCGGCTGCCGGCAGCGTGAGCACGGTGACGCCGGTGAGCGGCAGGCTGATCGACAGCATCATGACGAGCACGCCGATAATCTGCGTGACGGACGTAATAAGCTGCGTCACGCTCTGGTTGAGCGACTGGCCGAGTGTATCGACGTCGTTGGTGATGCGGCTGAGCACATCGCCCTTGCTGTGACCGTTGAAGTAGCTCATCGGCACGACGGCAATCTTGGCGGCGATTTCCTTGCGCATGCGGTAGCAGATCTTTTGCGTGACGCCGGTCATGAGCCAGCCCTGGACCAGGCTGCAGACAGAGCTCGCCAGATACAGGCAGAGCAAAAAGCCGAGCGTCTTGGCGATCCAGTCAAAGTCAACGTCGCCGGTGCCGTTGACCTTGGCGACCAGGCCTTCGAACAGCTTGGTCGTAACCTGGCCGAGCACCTTGGGCCCCACAATGTTAAAGATGACCGAGCACACGGCAAAGGCGACGGCGGCAAACACGGCAATCTTGTGCTGGCCGATATAGCCGAGCAGCTGCCTCATGGTGCCCTTAAAGTCCTTGGCCTTTTCGCCACGGCGCATGCCACCCATGCGGCCCATGGGTCCACGCTGACGGGTGGGCTTGGGAATTTGGGTCTTGGTCTCGTCTGCCATTAGCGCTCGCCTCCTTCCGTGACGGCTGCAATTTCTTCTTGGGTAAGCCCCAGCTCCTCGGCGGAAAGCTGCGACTGTGCGATCTCCAGGTACGCCGGGCAGCTGCGCAGCAGCTCCTCGTGCGTACCGGTGCCCACCACGTGGCCGTCGTCGAGCACGATGATCTGGTCGGCGTGCATGATGGTCGCGATGCGCTGGGCCACGACCACGAGCGCGGCGTCGGTGACGTTTTTGGCCAGCTCTTCGCGCAGGCGCGCGTCGGTCTTGTAGTCGAGGGCGCTAAACGAATCATCGAACACCACGACCTCGGGCTTTTTGGCCAACGCGCGGGCGATGGCCAGACGCTGGCGCTGACCGCCCGAGACATTGGAGCCGCCCTGGCTAATGGGGGAGTCGTATCCGTCCTCGCGCTCGGCGATAAAGTCCTCCGCCTGGGCGACGTGTGCTGCCTGGCGCATATCCTCGTCACTCACCATGTCGCCGGCAAACTTGAGGTTGCTCTCGACGGTACCCGAGAACAGACGACCCTGCTGCGGAATATAACCGATGCGGCGGCGCAGCTCAGAGAGGGTCATGTCGCGCACGTCGATGCCGTCGAGCGAAATGCTGCCGCCCGTGACGTCGTACAGGCGCGGAATCAACTGTACAAGCGTGGACTTGCCCGAGCCCGTGGAACCAATGATGCCGAGCATCTGGCCGGCGTGCGTGGTGAAGTTTACGCCGCTAATGACGTCGGCGCGGGCATCGGGATACTGGAAGCTCACGTCACGGAAGGTGAGCTCACCGCGCGGCGCGCTGGCAGCAGGCAATTTGGGTGAGACAGGGTCGTTGATGCTCGTGGGACAGGTGATGACCTCTTCCACGCGCTCGGCTGCGACCTCGGCGCGGGGCAGGATGACCGAAACCATGGTGAGGATCATAAACGCCATGACGATCTGCATGGTGTAGGAGATGAACGCCATCATGTTGCCGACCTGCATCACGCCGTCGGACACGCCCTGCGCGCCAAACCAGACGATAAGCACAGTGACGCAGTTCATGACGAGCATCATGAGCGGCATCATAAAGCTCATGGCTCGGTTGGTGTAGAGCTGCGTGGTCATCAGGTCGAGCGAAGCCTTGTCAAAACGCTCGAGCTCATGCTCCTCGCGGTTGAACGAGCGGATAGGCATAAGGCCGTCGAGCAGCTCGCGGGCGGTAAGGTTCACGCGGTCCACGTAACTTTGCATCTTTTTGAACTTGGGCATGGTGAGGCCCATGAGCACGCCGACGACGGCCGAGACCGCGATGATGGCAACGGCGATGGTCCACTCCAGGCCGGTATGGTTGGCCAGGACGCGCATGACGGCGACGATGCCCATGACGGGGGCCATCAGACACATGCGGATAAACAGGGTTGCGGCCATCTGGATCTGCTGAATGTCATTGGTGCAGCGGGTGATGAGCGAGGCCTGGCTAAACTTGCCCACCTCGGCCGGCGAGAAGTGCATAACCTTGTTGAAGGTCTCGCGGCGCAGGTCGCGGGCGATGGAGCAGGCAGTGCGCGAAGCAACGGCACCGGTCAGGATGGTGGCGACCAGCGACACCAGACACAGCCCAAACATCGTGGTCGCCATGCGGCCCAGGTAGGCGTTCTGCACGTCGGCGGGGTCGATGCCCTGTGCCTTGTACTCGTCCTGCACATAGCTCACGGCGCGTTGGGTCACGATGGAGCCCGACATGGAGCCCATTTTGTCCGCCATATCGTTGGCGCCCTCGACGAGCTTGCCCTGGTCGATTAGGCCGCCTTCAACGCCTAGACGCAGACCCTTCATGGTGATCTTACCGCCGTCGGCGTCGATCTGCTTTTGCATATTCTGCGCCGCTGCGGCCTTCTGCTGCATCTCGGCGAGCTGCTCGGGCGTCATCGCTGCCATTTGCTCGGGCGTGGGCATGGCCTGAGCGGCGTCGCTGTCTTTCTCGCTGGACGTGCCGGTCATGTCTCCCATGGAGTCGGCGTCGATGCCCTGGTTGAGCGAAAGGACGACGGTCTCGGGCAGGCTCATAATGTCGGTAATTTTGCCTCCATCGGCACGCTCTTCCTCGGTGCCCTTGTACGTTCGAATGCCGTTTTTGTCAGCCTTGCCAAACGCAGCCTCTACCGTCTTGGCGTCTTTGGCGCTCATAAAGAGTTCGAGGTCGTCGAGCGATTCGGCGCGAATGGTGTCGGGCACGGGCGAGGCGATGCCGCCTTGCTGCACGCCCACGTCGACGATATCGCTCATGTAGGTAGGCAGTGCCAGATCGGCGTTGCAGCTGATTACGATAAGTACGATAGCTGCGAACAGTGCCAGGACATGCTTTTTAAAGAGCTTGAGAATCCTCACTCGGCATCTCTCCTTTCTTGATTGCGGTCGATAATTTCGTTGGCACGTCTAAGAAGGCGCACCATCTCTTGGGTATCTGTTTCGCCGAGCTGCTCGAGGAAAGCCGCGGTGCGCTCCTCGAATTCCCGGCGTTTGATTTCGAGATCCTGGAATCCCTTGTCGGTCACTATGACGTGTACGCGACGACGGTCGGTCTTTGAGTGCTCGCGCTCAATCCAACCCTTGGCCTCGAGGGCGCGCAAGATATTGGCGATGCGGGCGCTCGAGACCCAGGCACGATCGGCGAGTTCGCTCGGCGTGAGCGAACCGCCAGCGAGCATGAGGGCGCGCATGACGGCCATCTCGCCGCTGAGAGCTTTGTCCACAAAGCGCGAAACGCGCTGGTGAATGCCGCCAAACTCAGTAAGGAGCTGACGTCCAAGCTCATGGAAATCGGTATCTTCCACCGAAAACCCCTAACACTAGAAACTATTTTCGGTGAAAGATGATACCCTTGCACGCGCACCCTATACGGTAGATTTTGGGTCATGCCTAGAAAACAACCTTTAGGCGACCTCCGTACACCGTCGGTATCAGCAAAGTAAGGGGTAGATCGTAAGGCATGTCCCAAAGCCTACTCAGAGGCACTTTACTCTGCTAAAGCTGGCATAACAGCTAGAGCGAACGTCGTACAAAGGCAAGGAAAAATACCAAACAAATCGGTGAACGGTAGTTGTTCACGCTCGCATTTCCTGCGGGTTTGTAAAAAACGCCCTTATGATATAAAAAAAGAAACATATAACAGCCCAGATGGAGAGGGTCGCTATGTTATCCTTCTCAAACGGGTGAAATCTTGGGTTTTGGGTTGCAGTTCCAAGGTGGACAAACGTTTTTCCCTGCACCAACATGTGGTGAAGAACGGAAGAAGCCGGTAGTGCAAGCCGAAAATTCAAGAATTCAATAAGCAGCGGTGTGAGAGAGCGCCGCATTACACGTAACTAGGAGCGTGGTTACACAATGCAGGAGGCATGGGAAGGCTTCAAGGAAGGCATTTGGACGGGAGAGGTTGACGTCCGAGACTTCATCCAGAAGAACTACACCCCTTACGAGGGCGACGAGTCGTTCCTCGTAGGTCCGACCGAGCGTACCAAGGAGCTGTGGGGCGAGGTTCTCGACCTGCTGCTTAAGGAGCGCGAGCAGGGCGGTGTCCTCGATATGGACACCAAGACCGTCACGGGTATCGTGAGCCACCCCGCTGGCTACATCGATAACGCCCACCGCGAGAAGGAGACCATCGTCGGCCTCCAGACCGACAAGCCGCTCAAGCGCGCTCTGCACGTCAACGGCGGTATCCGCATCGCTTGCCAGGCTGCCAGCCAGCACGGCTACAAGGTCGACGAGAGCGTTGTCGAGCGCTACACCTTCGAGCGCAAGACTCACAACGCCGGCGTCTTCGATGTTTACACCCCCGAGATGCGTGCTTGCCGCTCGGCCCACATCATCACCGGTCTGCCCGATGGCTATGGCCGCGGCCGCATCATCGGCGACTACCGTCGTGTTGCCCTGTACGGTGTCGACTACCTGATTAAGGACAAGGAGGCCCAGAAGGCTTCCACCCCGACGGTCATGACCGCCGACAACATCCGCGATCGTGAGGAGCTGCAGGAGCAGATCCGCGCCCTCGGCGAGCTCAAGATGATGGCCGAGACCTATGGTTTCGACATTTCCAACCCTGCTACCAACACGCAGGAGGCCATCCAGTGGATGTACTTCGCCTACCTTGCTGCCGTCAAGGAGCAGAACGGCGCCGCTATGTCCATCGGCCGTACCTCTACGTTCATCGACATCTATGCTGAGCGCGACCTTGCCAACGGTACCTTCACCGAGGAGCAGATCCAGGAGTTCGTGGATCACTTCATCATGAAGCTCCGCATGGTCAAGTTCGCCCGTACCCCCGAGTACCAGGCCCTGTTCACCGGCGACCCGCAGTGGGTCACCGAGTCCATCGGCGGCATGGGTGTTGACGGCCGTACGCTCGTTACCAAGATGAGCTACCGCTACCTGCACACGCTCGAGAACATGGGTACCAGCCCCGAGCCCAACATGACCGTTCTGTGGTCGACCCGTCTGCCCGAGAACTTCAAGAAGTTCTGCGCCAAGACTTCCGTCGCCAGCTCCTCGATCCAGTACGAGAACGACGACCTCATGCGCGTCTATCACGGCGACGACTACGGCATTGCCTGCTGCGTGTCCTCCATGCGCATCGGCAAGGAGATGCAGTTCTTCGGCGCCCGCGCCAACCTTGCCAAGTGCCTGCTCTACGCACTCAACGGCGGTGTTGACGAGGTCTCCAAGAAGCAGGTCGGCCCCAAGTATCGCGCCGTCGAGGGCGATACGCTCGATTACGACGACGTTGTGGCCAAGTACAACGACATGATGAAGTGGCTCGCTGGCGTGTACGTCAACTCGCTGAACATCATTCACTACATGCACGACAAGTATTGCTACGAGCGCATCCAGATGGCTCTGCACGACAAGCACGTGCACCGCTGGTTCGCTACGGGCATCGCTGGCCTTTCCGTCGTGGCTGACTCCCTGTCCGCCATCAAGTACGCCAAGGTTCACCCCGTCCGTGACGAGAACGGCATCATCGTCGACTTCGAGACCGAGGGCGAGTTCCCCAAGTACGGTAACGACGACGACCGCGTCGACCAGATTGCTCACGACGTTGTGCACCAGTTCATGGAGTACATCCGCATGAACGACACCTACCGCAACTCCGTGCCCACGACCTCGGTTCTGACCATTACCTCCAACGTCGTGTACGGTAAGAAGACCGGCTCCACGCCCGACGGCCGCAAGGCTGGCCAGCCGTTCGCCCCGGGTGCTAACCCCATGCACAAGCGCGATAGCCACGGCGCCATCGCTTCGCTGTCTTCGGTTTCCAAGCTCCCGTTCCGCGATGCTCAGGACGGCATCTCCAACACCTTCTCCATCATCCCGAGTGCGCTCGGCAAGGAGGACCAGGTGTTCTTTGGCGATATCGACCTTGATCAGCTGGGCGAGTAACTATTGTTAGTGCTATACTAACAATAACGATTACTGATTAGTGCGCCGGTTTCGGCCGGCGCCTATTAATCGAAGGAGACACATTATGAAGGTTTCTGAAGTTTCCGAGACCCAGGCCGATAACCTGGTCCACATGCTCGACGCTTACGCCGAGAAGGGTGGCCACCACCTGAACATCAACGTCTTCAACCGTGAGACGCTGCTCGACGCTCAGGCTCACCCCGAGAAGTACCCGCAGCTGACCATCCGCGTTTCCGGCTATGCCGTGAACTTCCACACGCTCACCAAGGAGCAGCAGGACGAGGTCATTGCGCGTACCTTCCACGACAAGTTCTAAAGGGGCTCAACTCCCGCAGGATCGCCGGGGCTGTTTGGGCTACCTCCCAAAACGTCCTCGGACATGCAAAGAGGCTCGCTGCGCACTTCGTGCGGCGAGCCTCTTTGCGTCCTACGGAATGTTTTGGGAGGTAGCCCAAACAGCCCCGGCGGGGGTCCTGTGTAGTCACCCTTTAGGCGAAACTCTCCTAATTATTTGGATGAGTCGTTTACTTACTTGTACTGTTACCGTCTTCCCGCTGTTGTTGGGGTATGCTTTGTTCGTATGTAAACGTATGACATGTTGATGGGGGAGGGTGCTATGGCTCGCGAGGGCGCTCGTTCTAAGGATTCTGCTAAGCCTGGCATCAAGGAAGTTGCAGCGGTGGCGGGGGTTTCGCCCACTACGGTATCTCGCGTGCTTAATAATCGCGGCTATATTAGCCAAGAAACCCGCGATAAGGTCCATGCCGCGATGGAGCGCATCAACTATACGCCCAACGATATCGCCCGTGCCATGCTCAACGGTCGCCTGAACCTTATCGGCATGATCGTTCCCTTTGTGAGCAGCCCGTTCCATGCTCAGGTTGTGCAGGCGGTCGAGCGCACGTTGGCGGAAAACGGCTTTAAGATGTTGCTGTGCAACAGCGCCAATCGACCTGATCTTGAGCGTTCCTATATTGACATGCTCCGCCGCAATATGGTCGACGGCGTCATCGTCAACTCCCTCAATATCGGTGCCGAGGCGTATGCCGAGATGGGCTTGAGCCTGGTTGGTATCGACTGCGACCTTGGCGAGGCCTCTGTTCAGATTGCGAGCGACAGCTATAGCATCGGCGAACTTGCCACGCGTCGCCTGATCGATGACGGGTGTTCGCGTATCTTGTGCCTGCGCAACAATAGCCGCATGCGTATGCCTGCCAATAAGCGTACCGATGCCTACTACGATGTTGTGGAGCAGGCCGGTTTGCCCGCGCTTGTCCGTGAGGTCGAGTTCGTTAAGTCCGACGACGAAAAGAGTGCGGTCGTTGCGAAGATCCTCGATGAGAACCCCGATATTGACGGCATCTTTGCGGGAGACGACACGATGGCGGCCATCTGCCTCAACGTTATGAAGCAGCGCGGCTTGAGCGCTCCGGATGATATTAAGGTCGTGGGCGCGGATGGCGCCCGCCGCACTATGACGTTTATGCCTGACTTAACAACCGTACGTCAAGATATCGATCGCATCGGAGAGCTCGCGGCGCAATCCATCATCGCTCTTGTTAACGGTGAAAAGCCCGAATCGAATATCAAGCTTCCCGTCGAACTTATCGAGGGCAAAACCGCCTAGTTCATTCCGAGCCAAAAGAATCCCTCGAACGCCTCTGATGACCGTTCATCGGCATATGTCAACCGTTTGCTGACGACTGGAACTGCGAAAAGACGTATTGATGTGAAAACGTTTGACATATGAAAACGATTGACATATCTTGCAGTTGTACCGAGTTAGTATCTCGTGGGAAAGGAAGTCTCGGATGCACAAGGTTTATTACCAGCCTGAGGGAATTTGGGTAGGCGACATCATGCCGTACGGCGAGGACGGCACGTTCTATCTCTATCATCAGCGTGACACGCGTAACCCCGGACCTTTCGGAGAGCCGTTTGGCTGGGCACTCGCGACGACCAAGGATTTCGTCAACTACAAGGACTTTGGTGAGAGCCTTGAGCGTGGCGGCGACGAGGAAGTCGACCAGTACGTTTATGCCGGCACGGTGTTTAAGGTGGGCGACAAGTACCATGCGCTCTACACTGGTTGCAATCGCGATAAGGTCCGCGCACGCTTGATGAAGCAGGTTCTTCTTCACGCAACGAGTGACGACGCCGTCAAGTGGGAGAAGAACATCGCCGAGACGCTGCTTCCGCCCCAGGAGGGTTACGATGACCGCAACTGGCGCGATCCCTTTGTTCTTTGGGATGAGGAGAACGAAGAGTACATGCTCATCCTCGGCACGCGTGTGGGCGAGGACAAGCGTCTGATGACCGGTCGTCTGGTCAAGTTCACCTCCAAGGACCTGGATACCTGGGAGTTCCAGGGCGACTGGTGGAATCCGGGCCTGTACACCATGTTCGAGATGCCTGATCTCTTTAAGATGGGCGACTGGTGGTATCTGGTGTTCTCTGAGTACAGTGATGGCAACAAGACCCGTTACCGCATGTCTCGCTCTATCAACGGTCCTTGGATCACCCCCGCTGACGATTCCTTCGATGGCCGCGCGTACTATGCTGCACGTACCGCATTTGACGGCGAGCGCCGCGTTCTCTTTGGTTGGGTTCCTACGCGCGACGAGGGCGGCGACCCCAGCTCTTACCTGTGGGGTGGCACTTTTATGCCTCTCGAGATCGTTCAGCGTGCCGACGGAACGCTCGGCACCAAGCTTCCCGACAGCATGCTTGGCGCCTTTGGCGAGGCTAAGGCAGTCGAGGCCTTTGAGCTTTCGTGCGAGTCGGGCAAGGTCGAGCAGGTGCTCGCCGCGGATGCCGGTTCTACCTATATGCTCGACGCCGACATCGAGCTCGCCGGTGACGCTGCCGGCTTCTCGGTGAAGCTTGCCGAGGACGCCGAGTCCGGTCTTGCCTATGAGTTCCGCGCCAACCTGCGTGAGGGCAAACTCGAGTTTACGGCGGCCCCCCAGTATCCGTGGTTCCAGGTCAACAGCATGGGCCTCGAGCGTCCGTTGTTCTTTAAGGGCGAGGGCACTCACCATGTGCGTCTGGTCGTCGACGACGACATCGCGACCATCTTTGTCGATGATGTTGCGCTCAACGCTCGCTTCTGCAACAAGCAGGGCCAGGGTGTGGCGCTTACCGTCACCGACGGTGCGCTCAAGTGCGCAAACGCAACGATCGCGTCTCTGTAGCGGCAACGAACCGTTTTATGATTTAGAAAAGGAATGGAGAGGAACATGGACTACAAGGCAGTGTCCCAGCAAGTCGTCGACAACGTCGGCGGACTGGAGAACATCGAGGGCGCCACGCATTGCGTGACCCGTCTGCGTCTGGTGCTCAAGGATACGAGCAAATACAACAAGGCCGAGCTCGAGAACATCGATGGCGTCAAGGGCGTGCTGTACAACAGCGGCCAGCTCATGATCATCTTCGGTACCGGTACCGTCAACAAGGTTTACGATGAGTTTATGGCTCTGACGGGCGTTAAGGAGATCAGTGCTTCCGAGGTCAAGGGCGCCGAGGCGGACAAGAAGGGCAAGTTCTTCTCGGTCCTCAAGGTATTCTCGGATATCTTTATCCCCATCATTCCTGCCTTCGTCGGCGCTGCAATCATCATCGGCCTTAAGTCGCTGATCGTTGCCAACGGCCTCTTTGGCATGGAAGGCAGCCTCGCCGATCACAGCGAGTTCCTCAAGAACCTCGCAAGCTTCTTTGCCATTATCGCCACCACGTTCGACTACCTGCCTGTCCTGGTTATGTACAGCGCGGTCAAGCGTTTTGGCGGTAACCCGATCCTGGGCATCCTCGTCGGTATCGTCATGGTTCACCCGAGCCTTATGAACCGCAACACGTTCGTTATGGACCCGACGGGTGCTGAGTACTGGAACTTTGGTCCGCTATCCATTCCCATGGTTGCTTTCCAGGGCGGTGTGTTCCCCGCAATCCTGACTGCCTGGTTTATGGCCAAGGTCGAGAAGATTGCCCAGAAGTACATCCCCGAGGTCGTTTCGTTCGTTTTCGTCCCGACCGTTACCCTGATTCTTGCTAACGTCGCCCTGTTCACCGTGTTCGGCCCGCTCGGCAACCTGATCGGTGACGTCCTCGCCGGCGTAATCGATATCCTGTACAACAGGATGGGCGTCTTTGGTGCCTTTGTCTTCGCCGCGTTCCTGCAGCCGCTCGTCGTTACCGGTACGCATCAGTTCATCCAGGGTATCGAGGCTAATCTCGTTGCCACGACCGGCTTCAACTACATTCAGGCCATCTGGTCTGTTTCCATCATCGCCCAGGGCGGCGGCGCCATCGGCATGTATCTCATTCACAAGAAGCATTCCAAAGAGCGCAACATCTGCATGTCGTCCTTTATCCCGACGCTGGTCGGAATCTCCGAGCCCGCTATCTTTGCTGCAAACATGCGCTACTCGATCATTCCGTTCATCTGCGCTTGCATCGGTGCAGGCTGCGGCGGTGCCTTCGTGAAACTCTTTGAGGTACGCGCTATCGGTCAGGGTCTGACCGGCGTGCTTGGCCTGCTCATCGTCACGCCCGAGACCCTCGTGTGGTATGTGGCTGGCAATCTCATCGCCTTTATTGTGCCGATCGTTTTGATCTTTGCCTACAACAAGGCAAAGGGCGTGCCGACCACCGATGAAGAGGGCGCTGGCGCTGGCTTTGATGTCAGCTTCTAATCCAGATCCGTCAAGGTAATGTACGGGCTGACCTGTTGGAGAAGGGCGTTTGGCTCGCATGGGCCGGGCGTCCTTCTCCTCTACAAGAAGGACGATTGAATGTTCGATCAAAAACATAGGGTGACGCGCTCGGACTACGAGCTGTGGCGTGCCGGGCAGGATGAGACTGCGGCTCGCATCGCGGCTGACCCCGATAGACTTCTGTTCCATGTGGAGCCCGAGCTTGGCTGGCTCAATGATCCCAACGGTTTGGTGCAGGTTGGTGATACATACCACATCTATCACCAATACGATCCGTTTGATGCCGCGCACGGCGGACCGGTGCTGTGGAATCATCTGACGACGAAGGACTTTGTGACGTACGAGAACCGCGGTCCCGCGCTATTCCCCGATTCAGATCTAGACTCGAGCGGTGCGTATTCGGGGTCTGCATTTATGCACGACGGCAAGATTCATTACTTCTATACCGGTAACGTCAAGCATTTTAACCGCGATGATTATGACTATGTGCTGACAGGGCGCGACCAAAATCAGCTTCACATGGTTACCGAGAACCCCGATAAACTGGGGGAGAAGCACATAGCTGTTGGTCCGGTCGATTACCCCGACGATATTAGTACGCACGTGCGCGACCCCAAGATCCTGGAGCACGACGGTATCTACTATATGGTTCTTGGTGCTCGTACGAAAGACGACCGCGGTTGCGTACTCGTCTATACCTCGCACGATCTTGAGTGCTGGAAATATGCGACGCGTATCGAGCTCGGCGAGAAGTTCGGTTTTATGTGGGAGTGCCCCGATCTGTTTGAGCTTGATGGCGAGCTTATTCTCGTTTGCTGTCCGCAGGGCGTGCCCGCCAATGGCTGGCGTTACCGCAATCCGCATCAGTGCGTGTGGTTTCCCATCGAGGCCGACTGGGAGGCGCCGAGCTTTAAAATCGTCGGGCAGGGCATGCCCCCGATGGTCGATGCCGGTTTTGATTTCTATGCTCCGCAGTCCTTTGAGGATGCTGCAGGCCGGCGATTGATGATCGGATGGTCGGGTTGCCCCGATGCGACGGCGGAAAACCCGACGGTGGCGCGCGGGTGGCAGTGCGCGTTGACGGTGCCGCGAGAGCTGAGCATGCGCGATGGTAAGCTCTGCCAGCAGCCGGCGCACGAGATTGAGAGGATGCGCGGCGACTGCGTTCGCACGACAGGCGGTGAAACCGTTGAGGAGCCGGGCCGCCTGTTTGATCTCGTGGTTTCCTGTGAGGGCGCCAAGATGGTTGAGCTCGAGATTCGCAAGGGTGTCTTTGTGCGCTATGCGGACGGGATGCTTACCCTCGACATGGGTGACGAAGGCTATGGGCGCGACCAGAGGTCGATTGAGCTCGGCGAGCTTCGCGACCTGCGCGTGCTTTCGGACACTACGATGGTCGAGATTTTTGCCAACGGCGGTGAGGCGGCACTTACGAGCCGTACCTATTCGTCGGCGGTTCCGGCGATGGCGCTGCACGCCGAGGGCGCGGCGTCGATGGATTTCTACCGCCTCGCTCATTAACCGTGCATGGAGCACGATTGGACTTGTTGGGCGGAATGTGTCGCAGTTGCCGCGGCCAACTACCGTTTATCGCGTATAGCGACCGTTTGCGGAATAAGTAACACTCCTTAATAAACCGTGTAAAATCTCAGTTAAGCACGGAGTTTTCCAGGGAGACGCTGTCCTTTGTTATGTGCAAAGGGCGGCGTCTCTTTGGCGCTTAGATGCCGTTGTGCAACAGCGCGACGCGCGTGTCATGTATTGAAAAGCCAATGTCGAGATGGGTCGTGATAAGAATGGGCAAGTATGTAATCGTGGTTGAGTCTGGGTCGGATGTAACGCCGGAGCTCTGCGAGCGCTACGGCATCGTGCGCGTGCCCATGCATGTCACGATTGGTGACGAGACCGTCGAGGACGGCTCGATCGATCCGCTCGAGATTTATTCGCGCTGCAACGAGTTTGGTGTGATGCCCAAGACCAGTGGCTGTTCGCCAGCGGATTTTGCGCATGTGTACGACCGCATCCATGCCGAGCAACCCGACGCGACTATTTTGCATCTTGCATATTCCGAGGCCACGACCTGTTCGCATCAGTCCTCTAAGATTGCGGCTCAGGGGCGCGACTACGTGTTCTCCATGGACACGCGCTTTGTCTCGGTGGGCCAGTCGCTCGTTGTCGTCGAGACCGCCAAGTATATTGAGGCTCATCCCGATGCCACCGTTGACGAGATCTTTGCATTTACGAACTCCGTCATGGACCGCGTGTTGCTGGGTTTTGTTCCTACGGACCTTGCCTTCCTTAAGGCGGGCGGTCGCTTGTCCAACGTCGCATTCCTTGGTACCCATCTGCTCAAGATTAAGCCCTGCATTGAGGTGACGGGCGGTAAGTTCGTGGCGACCAAGAAGTTCCGCGGTTCTATGCTCAAGTGCGCCCGCGCCTTCATTGACCACATGGTTGCGAAGGGCGAGATTGACTACTCGCACATTGGCCTGGCGTATTCGGTGGGCCTTTCCCAGGAGCTGCGCGATGACATGGAAGTCTATGCGCATGACCTGGGCTTTAAGGACGTTACCTGGACTCAAGTCGGCGGCGTCATCTCGAGCCACTGTGGCCCGACCGCCTTCGGTGCGGTGCTCACGCTTAAGGCGTAAAGGCCGCAGGCGAGCGTTCTTCAGCCTGACATCTCGACGTAGACCCCAGCCATGGTGATGGGGGATAGATTAAAACGTGCCATTCTAGCCCGAGACGTTTAAACGCAAGCGCATGGGCTAGAATGGCTCTGGCATTTTAATTGGTTGCATCCAAGGAGAGGCAAGGTAGCGGGAATGGCTGAGATGACGCTTGAGGGTGTGGACGCTCGTCCTGAGGATTCCGCATTTGCCCTAGGCCGCGTGCATTCAATCGAGACGATGGGAACGGTCGACGGACCCGGCATCCGCTTCGTAGTGTTTGTCCAAGGCTGTCCCATGCGCTGCGCGTATTGCCACAATCCCGATACCTGGTCTGTTAACGGCGGCACCATGGTGACCGTCGAGCACCTGATGGACGAGTTCCAGAGCAACCATGAGTTCTATCGCAGCGGCGGCATTACGGTTTCGGGTGGCGAGCCGCTCCTACAGCCTGAGTTTTTGGCCGACCTGTTCCGTGCAATGCACAACAACTCCGATGGCCGCGTGCATACCTGCTTGGACAGCTGCGGCTATGCGTTCGATCCCAACCACCCCGAGAAATTCGATGCCGTGCTCAACGAGACCGATATGGTGCTGCTCGACATCAAGCATGCCGATCCGGTTGAGCATAAAAAGCTGACCGGTTGCGATCCTGCGCGCATCCTGGCGTTTGGCGATGAGCTTGCCCGTCGCAAGATTAAGGTTGTTATTCGCCACGTGGTGGTGCCGGGTATCACCGACACGGCGGAGGAATGCGAGAAGCTCGGTCGCCTGATCGCTCCATGGCACAACGTGGTGGGCCTGGAAATGCTGCCGTATCACACGATGGGTGTCGTCAAGTACGAGCAACTGGGTATTCCCTATAAGCTCGAGGGCGTGCCTCAGATGGATACCGCGCGCATGCCCGAGCTGCGCAACGCCGTCATGGCCGGCATGAAAAAGCGCCGCGCGGAGCTAAAAAACGCCATCGGATAGCATGCCATTTTCGTTCCCCAAGGGCACTCATTGGGGACAGACTTAAATGAGTGCCCCTGGGCACCTAGTTGATTGCTAAAGAGCCCCGTCCTAAAAAGACTGCTCTCTGGGTTGCGGTGAGATGCGCAACAGAATCGTGCCATTTGGATAAATACGCTTGTGGTTTCTTTAAAGACACCTTAAACGCTGCTGAATATCTTTGGAAAGAAATGCCTGCTCGGTATCATGCTGCTCGTATATAAACGGTGGCAGTCAGGAGACCACGTGCGAAACATCGCATCGCGGGACGAGTATGTGCCGCAGCATGGCAGCAGATATAAGACGAAGGGCACGTCTTCGCGTGGCCTTGCCGGCGCTCGCATCCGCGTGAGGAAGATTGCCGCCATTGGGATGCTAACGTCGGCGGTTATTATCCTCGGAATTACCGTTAAAACCTACGCCTCGGAGCGAACGGGGCGCCCAGATGCGTCAACGGTACAGCTGCAAAACGAGAAGGTTTCAAAGTCCAAAGCGTCGGCAGATCAAGCTCTGTCGACGGCAGATCTCAAGACGAGACTTTCGAAGGCGGACTTCAACGATATCCCTTCGGGTGATACCGTTCGGACCTTCTCGTTGGTGGATAACAAGACTCCTGCCTTGGAGGATGAGAGCCTTGCCTTGCTCCAGGATGCCCTGTGTCGGGCGCAGGAGCTGGGCGATGTGGGTGTAGTGTTCTACGACCTATCGAGCGGTAGGGGCGTGACGTATAACGCTGATGTCGAGGTGTATGGAGCGAGCAGCTACAAAGCGCTGTATGCGCTCTATATTTGCGAGACGTTGGTCGAATCGGGGCAGGTGTCGCTCGATGGGCCTTTAGCCACGTATGGTGGTTACAGCATGGGCTGGCAGACGGTGCGCAACCTTATCGAGAATGCCGTCGTCAACTCAGACAACGATTCGTTTATCGCGTTACGCGCGGCGTTTGACCATGATGGCTATGAGGATTGGATTGCCAATCTGGGTGTTGATGACGAAACGGCACTGAATCCGATGAGTGATTTTCCGACCTACTGCCCGCGCACTTCTGCGAGGTTATGGCGTGAGATGAGCGAGTATCTGAGCATGGATACCGAGACTTCACAGTGGTTGTCGGGCCTTCTGGCATCAACATCGCGCTCGTTTATTCGCGATGGCATTGCGGACGAGCAGGTTTTGGTGCGCAACAAGGCAGGCTGGATTAGCGAGGATGGTTACTACTCGACATGCGATGCGGGCCTTATCGACATCGATGGCTGTACCTATGTCATGGGTATCATGACATCGATGCCGTGGAGCGACCGCTCGAGCGAGGTTACGGCCGCGATTGCAAAGGCTCTGTTTGATACGCGAGCTGCACTGGCTTAGCGTGTTCGTTTGACGAGGTCAAACAAAATGCTGGTACCATACCGTGGTTGAGAATTTCGAATAGGTTTGGGGAATGGCATGGCTACCATTGCGATTATCGGTGCGCTCGAAAAAGAGATCATGCAGATTAAGGAAGAGCTGAGCGACGTTTGCGAGGCACGGGAGGCAGGCTTGACCGTTGTGAGCGGTGAGCTCGACGGCCTGACAGTTGTCGCCACAACGGCGGGCATGGGCACGGTGAACGCCGCCGCTGCAACACAGCACCTCATTAGCAAGTATGCTCCGCAGGCTGTTGTGTTTTCGGGCATTGCGGGCGGTTTGAACCCCAAGCTCCATATCGACGACGTGGTCATTGGCAAACGCCTACGCTATCTGGATACCGATACCGCGCTTATCGCCGAGTCCGCACCGGGGCTCGAGGAGTTTGGCTCGACGCCCGCGCTGGTCGATATTGCCGCCGACGTGCTTGCTGAGCGTGGGTTTGTTGACGCTTCGAAAAATGCAGTCGCTTCGAACGAGGGCACCAAGCAGTTCCTGGTCGGCACGATTGCCACGGGTAACCGCTTTGTGACGGGCGCTACCATGCGCAACGACGCTATCGAGGCGACGCATGCCGATTGTGTCGGCATGGAGGGCGCGGCAATTGCCCATGTCGCAACCAAAAATGGTGTCGATTGCCTGGTGTTGCGCGCTATCAGCGATAATTGTGACGAGGCGTACGATGCAATTTGCGAGCGCGAGTTCGATCTGTTCGAGTACGCGCGTGTCGCAAGTGACATCACGCTCGATATCGTCCGCCGCATTGCCGCTGCGCAATAGCGCGTCTATTTGTAAGAACCTACGACCAAGGAGTGTCCATGGCCGATTCCATTAACTATCAGCTTGCCAAGTTCGTCGCCAGCTACGGCAAGGTTTCGCAGATCCCCGAGTCCACCTGCCCCGAGGTGAGCTTTGTCGGCCGCTCCAACGTGGGCAAGTCGTCCATCATGAACAAGCTCTTTGGCCGCAAGAACCTGGTGAAGGTTTCGAGTACGCCGGGCAAGACGAGCAACATCAACTTCTTCGAGGCCGACGACGTGCACTTTGTGGACCTGCCAGGCTACGGTTTCGCCCGCCGTTCCAAGGCCGAGCGCGACCGTTGGGCCGAGCTCATTGGCGACTTCTTCGACTCCGAGCGCAGCTTTAACCTGGTTGTGTCGCTGGTGGACATTCGCCACGACCCCAGTAAACTCGACCATGACATGATCGACTACCTGCAGGGCAACGAGTTCAACTTTATCGTCTGCCTCACCAAGGCCGACAAACTCAGCCGCACCCAGCAGGCCCGCCAAGCAGCAGCCATCAAAAAGCAGCTCAACGTCCCGGCCGAGAATGTAATCATCACGAGCTCCCAGACCGGCGTGGGTATCGACGAACTAAAAAAGCGCATCGCCGAGGCCTGCCTCTAGTCAGGGTTAAACCGTCAAAAGCCCCCGTTCATATCACCCCAGTGATAGTTATTGGTAAACTATCACTGGGGTGATATTTTTTAGGAGGTCGATATGGAGCTTTGGCACGGGTCGGAGGTTGTTGTCGAGCATCCATCGTTGGATAAATGCAGGCAATTCAATGACTATGGGCGCGGGTTTTATTGCACACCGCATGAGGAAATGGCAATGGAGTGGGCATGTCGGACCGAGTCTGATGGCATTGCCAATCGATATGAGCTTGATTTAGATGGCCTTGCGATTTTGGATTTGGAATCAGGTGAGTTCTCGATTCTCAACTGGCTTGCAATTCTGGCGAATAACAGAGAGTTCAATGTTTCAACGCCAGTAGCACGCGAGGGGCTTCGTTATCTGCTGGATAACTGCCTGATTGATATTTCTCCCTATGACGTTATTCGAGGCTATCGTGCAGACGATTCCTATTTCTCGTTTGCAAGACAGTTTGTCAACGGCATGATCTCGCTCAGGCAATTGCAGCGCATTATGTTTTTGGGGGATTTGGGCATTCAATATGCGCTTATGAGTGAGCGTGCGTTCTCGGCGATTAAGTTCCGCGATTGGAAGCAGGCTTCGGGAGCTGAGTTTTATCCCAAACGATTTGAGCGAGAACAGAACGCTCGACGAAAGTACCTGGATACGGTAAACGGATTTGACTCTGATGGTGTCGACATTAGGGATTTGATGGCAGGGAGGGTTGATTTAAATGATCCAAGAGTTAACGGATCGTGGGCCGAGTAGGACATATCCCGTCTATTACCTTGAGGACGCAATGAACAACCTCGGGGATTGCTTCGACTATGCCGTTAACGATTACGGAGCAGAAGGATCGGAAGTTGCTGAACTCTTTTGCCTGAGCGGCGTAGCTCGCGAGTTCGAACGCGGCAACGCATGGGTAGTGTCGGGAAAGTCGGGCGTTGAACTATTTGCGCTCATCTCCGAAAGATCTGGTTACCAAACAGGGTCGATGCCAGATCGGACCTACCGATTTGAGAAGACACCAGACTATTGGACGGGCTGGATACTGGCATATTTGCAGTGGCGCCTAGGGGGATCGTTCGAAGATCTGCTTCATGTTGTTCCATTTGATGCGCTGCGAAACCTGTACTACCCCTGGCATGAGGCCTCGGAGGAGCGCGTGGCGCGCCTTGTCTGTGATATGGCGAAGAAGGCGCCGCGTCAGACTAAACTGGCGCTAGCAAGAAAGAGGATTAAAAAAACCCAACAAGACCTGGCATACGAATCGGGTGTATCGCTCCGTTCAATCCAAATGTACGAACAGCGCCAGCGAAACATCAACGAAGCCTCGGTAACGACAGTGAGGGATATTGCAAAAGTCCTACACTGCAACATCGAAGACCTCCTAGAACCAGTCTTCGAATACAAAGAAACAAGCGCAGCGTAAACCAAGCGCACAGGCGAAGCCTGTCACTAGTAAGTGCCCCTACCTAGCAAGAGCCCCTACCAATAAAAAGCAACTATCAGCCCGGCGCTTTTACAAAGCGTAGGTCCCTGTAGCCGCCGTCAGCGAAGCTAACGTAGGGGAGGCCAGGGGCTTTGCCCCCAAATCTTTCCGCAGGACGGCAGGACCCCCGCCGCACGAAGTGCGCAGCGGGGGTCCTGCCATGTCCGAGGACGATTTGGGGGCAAAGCCCCTGGCCTCCCCGGCGAGTATACGGGACGGCGACTACAGGTATTCGATCTGGGCGCCTTCCGTGTCGCACGTCAGAATATGCGTATCGCACTTGGGGAACTGCTCGCGCAGCTTGACCTGCAGGAACTTTGCCACGATGGTGTCGTCGGTCACAGCCATGAGGGTCGAGCCCGAGCCGCTAATCCAGATGGTCTTAGCGCCGCCGTTAAGGCAGGTGTCGCGCACGGCGTTGTAGTCGGGAATCAGACGGCGACGATAGGGCTCCTGGATGCGGTCGTCGTTGGCGGCGGCAATCAGGTCAAGGTCGCCGGTCTCCAGGCCGCGCGTCATGCCGGCGATGCGGCCCATCTGCCACACGGCGGTGGAGAGCGGAATCTCCTGCGGCACGACCTTGCGCGCCTCGCTCGTGTGTACCTCGTAGGGCGGAATCACGGTAATAAAACGCAGGCGATCGCTCACCTCGTAGCGCAGGCACTGGGGGAGCGAATCGGTCGGCGTAAAGGAGCAGACGGCGCCGCCCAGGATAGCAGGGGCGACGTTATCGGGATGGCCCTCGACCTCGGTGGCAATGCGGACGAGCTCAGCGCGGTCGACGGTGTGGCCCGTCAGCGCGGCGGCAGCCATGATGCCGGCGACGACGCAGGTGGAGCTGGAACCCAGGCCACGGGCGACGGGCACGTCGGTCTGAATGTCGATAGCGACGGGGAAGGCCGGCTCGCCCCAGGCGGCCAGAGCATCGACAAAGCTCACATAGACCAGGTTATTCTCGTTTTGGAACTCCTCGGGGCAGCCCGTGATGGTGAGCTTGTCGGCGCGCTCGAAGGTGAAGTGCGAGTAGAGGCTGACGGCCATGCCGAGGGTGTCGTAGCCGATGCCTAGGTTTGCGCTCGTGGCTGGGACGGTGATCTTGATCATTGTTGTTGGTCCTCCTGGGGGTCGGTTTCACGCTTGCTCCGCTGCTCGGACAGTCCTGCTCGCACGAAGGCCACATTTAGTGGCCTTCGGCTCGTGCGGAACTCGCGACGGAGCAAGCGTGAAACCGACCTACGCCGTCTCCTCACCGCGCTGGGGAGCCAAATTAAAAGAAAGTGCGCCGGCTTTCGCCGGCGCCTTATAGGGGGTTTTAGTTGGTAGCCATCTTTTTTGCTGCAGACTCTACGTAGTTGGCCATGTCGGCTACGTCGCAGACGTCTTCAAAGCGGACGGGCTTGGACTCGAGCTCGGCAAGTTGTGCCGGGGCGACCGTATCGGTGGCCTGCTCGAGCACACGCATAGCCTCAAAATCATCCTCGGGAACGTCGAGGCCCAGAGCGTCGCAGCAGGCGCGCGGGAACTTGTAGGGGCTGGCGGTCGAAAGCAACACGCGGGCCTTGGCGCCCTCGGCGGGAGCGACCTGCTCAAAGACGTGATAGCCGCAGGCGGTGTGCGGGTCGATCACGTAGTCGTTCGCATCCCAGCAGCTCTTGATGGCGGCGCGAACCTCGTTCTCGCTGGCCCAGCCGCAGCCAAAGACGCCCTGAATCTTGGCCAGCAGCTCGGCGGGCACCTCGTAGCGGCCGGTCTGGGCAAGCTGCTCCATAAGGCCGGCAACGAGCTCGCAGTCGCCGTCGGACAGGAAGTAGAGCATGCGCTCCAGGTTGGAGCTGATGAGGATGTCCATCGACGGCGAGATGGTCGTGAAGAACGGGCGGTTACGGTCGTAAACGCCGGTGGTCAGGAAGTCGGCAAGCACGTTGTTCTTGTCGCTCGCCACGACGAGCTTGGCGACGGGCAGACCCATGCGCTTGGCGTAGTAGCCGGCCAAGATATCGCCAAAGTTGCCGGTGGGCACGCAGAACTCTACGGCGTCGCCAGCCTCGATAGCGCCGGCGCGCAGCAGCTGCGCATAGGCGGCAAAGTAGTAGACGACCTGCGGCACCAAACGGCCGACGTTGATGGAGTTGGCGCTCGAAAGCACCGTGCCGGCGGTCTCCAGGCGCTCGGCAAGTTCCTTATCGGCAAAGATACGCTTGACGGCGCTCTGGGCGTCGTCGAAGTTGCCGCGGATGCCGCAGACGGCGACGTTATCGCCTTCCTGCGTGGACATCTGCAGGTTCTGCACGCGGCTGACCTTGCCCTCGGGATAAAAGACGGTGATACCCGTGCCCGGGGCGTCGGCAAAACCGGCGAGTGCGGCCTTGCCCGTGTCGCCCGAGGTGGCAGTGACGATCATGATGCGCTCGGCACCGCCGTCCTTGGCGGAGGTACGGGCCATCAGGCGGGGGAGCATCTGCAGGGCGACGTCCTTAAAGGCGCTCGTGGGGCCGCCAAAGAGCTCCATCACATAGGTCTGAGGGGCGTCGGCGCCCGGTGCGGCGTCGAGTTTGACGAGCGGCGTGACCTCTTCGCTCGCGAACGTGCCGCGGTAAGCCTCATTCACACAGGCCGAAATTTCTTCGGCCGTGTAATCATTCAGTAACATTCCCAACACATCTTGAGCGATTTCAAAGTACGATTTATCTGCAAGCGAGCTGATATCGACCTGCTGGGTGCCAAGCTCGTCCGAGACAAACAAACCCCCGTCGGGAGCGATGCTGGTGCGGATTGCCACCTTACTTGAGCACGATAAAGTGCGTCCTCGTGTACTATGATAAGTTCCCATATAACACTGCTCCTCGGATGCCTTGGTCCCAATCGGTGAAACCATGGTATCAGAGCGCGCAAAACAGGTTTGCAGAGGCTTTTAGAAAGGTAACCTCCAGCCCATGATTAAGATTGCCAAGTTTGGCGGCTCGTCTGTCGCCGACGCCGAACACTTTAAGAAGATCAAGGCCATTGTCGATGCCGATCCGGCCCGCCGTTTTGTGGTGGTTTCTGCCTGCGGTCGCCGCTTTAAGGGCGACACCAAGGTGACCGACCTGCTCTACCTGGTTAACGCGCACGTTAAGTACCACGTGTCGTGCGAGGAGCTGCTCGAGGACATTGGGCAGCGCTATTTTGATATCGCTGACGAGCTGGAGCTCACCTATCCCATCCGCGAGGAGTTCGCGGCCTTTGCCGAGCGCGCCCGCTCGGGCGGCTACTCCACCGAGGAGCTCGTGAGTCGTGGCGAGTACTTCACCGCTCGCCTGATGGCCGAGTATCTGGGCCTGCCGTTCCTGGACGCCGCGACGGTCGTGGCGTTCCATCACGACGGTACGCTCAGCATGAACCGCACCTCCGAGCTGGTGCAGGAGTACGGTCAGCAGGGCGGCTTTGTCATGCCCGGTTTCTACGGCGCGACGCGTGAGGGTCAAATCAAGCTGCTCGACCGTGGCGGCGGCGATATCTCGGGCTCGATCCTGGCCAAGTGCCTGGGCGCCGACCTGTACGAGAACTGGACCGACGTTTCGGGCTTCTATTCTGCTGATCCTCGCATTGTGCCCGAGGCTCAGCCCATCGCCCGCGTTACCTACGAGGAGCTGCGCGAGCTTTCGTACATGGGTGCAAGCGTCCTGCACGAGGAGGCCGTGTTCCCTGTGCGCGAGGCAGGCATTCCACTGGTCATCAAGAACACCAATGCGCCGCAGGACCCCGGCACCATCATTAGCGAGACGGCTGACGAGGGTGAGGCAGAGCCCATCATTACCGGCGTGACCGGTAAGCGCGGCTTTGTCGCCATCAACGTTGCCCGCGACCGTACCAAGCCGCGCGTCGGCTTTATGCGCCGTGCGCTTTCGGTCTTCGAACGCTATGACGTTTCCGTCGAGCACATGCCCACCGGTGTCGACCGCTTTGGTGCTGTGGTGCAGGAGCAGGACGTGCGCGATTCGCTGTACTCGCTCGTAGGCGACATTCAGCAGGAGGTCGAGCCGCTCGAGATCGAGGTGGTCGAGGGCTTGGCACTTATCGCGACCGTCGGTCGTAACCTGCGCGGCCGTGCAGGTATCTCGGGCCATCTGTTTGGTATGCTTGGCCAGGCCGGCGTGAGCGTGCGTATGATTTCGCAGAGCTGCGACGAGATCAACATCATTATCGGTGTCGAGGAGAAGGACTTCGACCTGGCGATTCGGAC
This sequence comes from uncultured Collinsella sp., assembly GCA_900544135.1. Classification (GTDB taxonomy): domain Bacteria; phylum Actinomycetota; class Coriobacteriia; order Coriobacteriales; family Coriobacteriaceae; genus Collinsella. The sequence goes on along the minus strand of UQTU01000009.1, from coordinate 63,330 downwards.
CATTTACCGTGCCTTCTCCGATGAGAACGGCATTGTGAAGGTCTCCGACCTGGAGGCTTCCGCGCCGGTCGATCCCGCTCTGGCTGCGCTCCACAAGTAGCTGCTATCTCGCTAGATTTTTGAGTCATGTCTCAAAATCTACGGCGGGGCGTTTCGTTTCGGTTTCGTTTCGACGGGGCGGGTTTCGTGCCCGCCCCGTTCTTGTATACACTGGCAACAATAATTGGCCTGCTCGGCGTGCGGGCAAAAGCCACAACCTTTAAAGGGGGAAGCATGAAACAGTACACGGTTGCTATTTTGGGCGCGACGGGAGCCGTGGGCACCCAGATGCTCGAGTGCCTCAACGAGCAGAAGTTTCCGGTCGGTAAGCTCAAGCTGCTGGCGAGCGCGCGCTCTGCGGGCAAGACCGTTGAGTTCCGCGGCGAGCAGATCGTAATCGAAGAGGCTTGCCCCGAGGCCTTTGAGGGCTGCGACATCGTACTCGGCGCTGCCGGCGACGATATCGCCAAGGAGCTGCTGCCCGAGGCCGTCAAGCGCGGCGCCGTCGTGGTCGACAACAGCCATGCTTTCCGTATGGATCCCGAGGTGCCGCTGGTCGTGCCCGAGATCAATGCCGACGATATCAAGTGGCATCACGGCCTTATCGCCAACCCCAACTGCGCGACCATCATCGGCCTGGTTCCCACGTGGCCGCTGCATCAGCTCGCCGGTGTGAAGCGCATGATCGTCTCGACGTATCAGGCGGCTTCGGGTGCCGGCGCTCCCGGTATGGCCGAGCTCGAGGCTCAGCTGGCCGCCCTGGGCCGCGGCGAGGAGATTCCCGAGCCGCGCGCGTTTGCCGCCCAGCTGGCGAGCAACCTGATTCCGCAGATCGGCGGCGTCAAGGAGGAAGGCTTTACCTCCGAGGAGATGAAGCTGCAGAACGAGGGCCGTAAGATCATGCACCTGCCCGAGTTGCGCGTGAACTGCACCTGCGTGCGCGTGCCCGTGCTGCGTTCGCACTCCGAGAGCATTACGCTCGAGTTTGAGCGCGATATTACGGTCGAGGAGGCTCGTGCTGCGCTGGCTGCCGCTCCCGGCGTCAAGCTGGTTGACGATATGGCTGCCGAGGATGCACACGACCGTTTCCCCATGCCGATGGATACGTCCGACCAGGACCTGATTTGGGTCGGCCGCGCACGTCGCGACATCTCGAACCCCGAGGCCGCGCGCGGCATCACCTTCTGGTGCTGCGGCGACCAAATCCGTAAGGGCGCGGCAACCAACGCCGTCCAGATCGCCAAGCTGCTCTGCGAGTAGCGGTGGACCTGTCCGGCGGGGGCCGGGCTTAGTTTTCAGAACGTCCTCGACCATGTGTGGCGCCTTGTCCTGCTCCTTCGGAGCCGCGGACAAGGCGCCACACTGGTCTGCGGAGTGTTCTGAAAACTAAGCCCGGCCCCCGCCTGTGGTGACGCTGCTGCGAGCGGTCTGCGATGGGGCCGTTGTTGGTTGGGGCCGCTGGGCTGATGTGGGGGGGCACGTGGCTGTTGCGGGCCCTGGTTCCGGCGGCGGCCTCGGCGCTTCGCGCCTGCCGCCATGCGGGACTTTGGGGCGCGGCCGGCAGCTGCGGCGCTTCGCGCCTGCTGCCTGGGGTGACTTTGGGCTTGGTGCGAATCGAGGTCTAATACTTTCCCGAGAAGTGAACGACCTTATTTGGACCCCCGAAGCATTGGCATATTTTGACCGCTATTTCCTGCGGTTTTGCAGTGCGAATCCTGCGGTTTTGCGGTCTAAAGGTGTGGATGCTCCGGGGCTTCGTTTTTACTCGTTCACTTCTCGGGAAAAGTATTAGAGCTCAGCTGGCGGGGGTACCGCTCTGGCGTCGAAGCCCCGCGTCTTCTTCGCTTGATTGGGAAAAACAGCCTCGCTGAAGTAATTGCGAGCCCGCCCGGACGTATCTGCGGGGGTTGTTTGCACAATTCGCGGTATTATGTTGCGGAGTTTTGAAAGGAGCCGCTGGTGGTCACGACGACGTTTGCTTCGCCTTTGGGCGAAATCTTGCTTGCCGCTGATGGCCGCGGTTTGACGGGGCTTTGGTTTGAGGGTCAGGAGCACTTTGGCTCTACGCTGCTCAAAGAGGATGCGGAGTATGTCGTAGGTGCCGATGCGGTTTCTGGTACCGGTGGGATGTCTTCGGTGAGTCCGGCAAATGGCGCGGCATCTTCGGTGCTTGAGCGTTCTTGGGCTTGGCTGAATGCTTATTTTGCGGGGCAGGAGCCTCGGTTTACGCCGCCGTTGCATATGATTGGCACGGCGTTTCAGCGTGAGGTTTGGTTTGAGCTGCTTTCTATCCCGCGTGGCGAGGTCGCTACGTATGGTGAGATCGCCCAGCGTGTTGCGGCTCGACATCGTGTACCGGGAAACGAAGCACCCGTTGTGTCTCCCCGTGCCGTGGGGGCCGCGGTCGCGCGTAATCCCATTTCGATTATCGTGCCGTGCCATCGCGTGGTCGCGGCCGACGGCTCGCTTAACGGATATGCCGGCGGCCTCGACCGTAAGGAGTGGCTGCTCCGGCTTGAGGGCGCGTACGAGGAATAACGTTCGAGCACTTTGCATAGCCAAGACGCCGTTTCCGGTTGAGACCACCTGCTTGGACATCCATCTACGCCCGCTTCTGCAGGGCGTAGATCGACTTATCCATGTTGAACAGGTAAGCCACGACGCAGACAATAAAGAACTTCGGCAAGTCGCCAAAGCCGAAGACTTCGCAGCCAATCAGGATGGGTGCGAGCAGCGTATTGGTGGCGCTGCCAAAGACGGCTGCGTAGCCCAGCGCGGCGCAAAGCGCGATGGACATGCCGAGTTGAGCCTCGTTATGGCGACATCTGGGTAACAGAAAGGCCTGCGTTCCTCAGAGGCAAGATAGGCAATGCTGCTTTTGAGGTAGATCTCAATTCTGCCGACCGCATCAAACATTAACTGCCGGAGGGCTCGGTCAAATTCATACGTGTAGATGATGGTTTCGAATGTTGTGCCTTCGCGAAAGATGGTAATCCCGGACTTGCATTTGGTTTTGTAGGGAAACCAGTAGGCCGACAGTCTGTAGTGGCCGACTTCGACCAAAGCTCGCTCGAGTTCGCTTTGATCAGAGCACTTAAGACCCCTGTATTCTGTCAATAGTGCTATTTGTTCGTTGATGGATATCCGCGACTTCCGGTATTTCATTTAAGCCTCTTGATAGAAAAAGAGCTGGAGTTGCGCATCGTTGAGAGGCTTTCCAGCTTTAGCAAAACAAACTTATAAGATGCGACGGGCCGCGTCAAGATAATTACCGGACGGTCTAGGAGGCGGCTGGTTGGCTGGCTTAAAACCTAGCGCGTGAAATGACGCTCCACGCTATTCAGCGCGCTTGATAGGATGACGAACCACGGTCTTAAGTTTCTCCGGTGCACATTTGCGTGGATCGGAGAGATAGATTTCGTGATGGAAACGGGTGCCTGAGAAGTCGGGGACATAGCCCTGCTCGGTCATGTATTCATGCATAGCGTCTACGGTCGCCGGTTCGTTGTCGTAGGGCCCGGTGTGCATGCATTGAACGCAGAGACCCTCGTCAACTTTAAGCAGCTCGACGGCAGAAAAGTCCAGTTTCTTTTTGGTCGTGGCTTCCGCGACTGCCCAGTCAAAGCCATCTCGGGTGACGAAATCGGGCAGGCGAATGCACGAGATAAAGTTGAAATCGTCCTTGCGTACATAATCGATGTCGCCGCTCGGGGAGTCTTGCCACCAGAAACCCTCGAGCGGCGGTACCACAAAGTCGAAATAGCCCTTGATACTCCTTGAGCCTTTCTTCGACATCTTGACGGTATAGGCGATGCCGTAAAGCAGCGGCAGGGCGTTTTGATACTCGCCACCTTCGGTATTTGGGTCGCCCTTTCCGCGAACGGCAACGTAGCTCATAGGCGGGACAGTTACGATGCTCGGCTTGCTTGCAGGTTTGTAGAGCTCCTTGCATTCCTTCTTAAAGTCGAACGCCATGTTGGCCGCCTTTCTGCGTATTGGCCTACTTAGATAGTGGAATCATATCATAGAAACGAACAGTTGTTCGAATGATTCGGCTGACAGATAGAGATGCGTGCGTTGTGTTTGGCGGTCGGCCTGACCCCGTCGATGATTTCTCTGCCTCCCCGGCGCCTCATCTATGGCTGTCGTTCCCCCATATAAAACCTGCCAAAATGAACCTGTCCCTTTTTGGTCGGCGTGAAATGGGTAATACTAAAGAGTTATCCGACCAGATGGGAACCGATCGATGGCCTATATCGAATTCAAAGACGTCATCAAAGCATATGGCGAGGGCGATGCCCGCATCCATGCGCTCGACGGCGCGAGCTTTACCGTTGAGCGCGGCGAGCTCGCCATTATCCTGGGCGCTTCGGGCGCCGGCAAGACTACGGCGCTCAACATCCTAGGCGGCATGGATACGGTAACCTCCGGCTCCGTGACAGTGGACGGGCGCGACGTGAGCTCTGCCAACGAGGCACAGCTCGTGGAATACCGCCGCGCCGACGTCGGCTTTGTCTTTCAGTTCTACAATCTGGTCCCCAACCTGACAGCGCTCGAAAACGTCGAGCTCGCGGCGCAAATCTGCCCCGATTCGCTCGATGCCGAGCAAACGCTTCGCCAGGTTGGCCTGGGCGAGCGCCTGGGCAACTTTCCGGCACAGCTTTCGGGCGGCGAGCAGCAGCGCGTGTCCATCGCCCGCGCACTGGCAAAGAACCCCAAGCTGCTCCTGTGCGACGAGCCCACGGGCGCGCTCGACTATAAAACCGGCAAGCAGATTTTGCAGCTGCTGCAGGATACCTGCCGCAAGCAGGGCATTACGGTCATCATCATCACGCACAACTCCGCGCTCGCGCCCATGGCCGATCGCCTGATCCGCTTTAAGAGTGGTCGCGTGGAGAGCGAGACGGTCCAGCAAAATCCCGTGCCGATCGAGACGATCGAGTGGTAGCGCCCATGGACCAGGACCGCCAAAACAGCCAAAACCACGATACGGAGCACGCGGGTCGCGACCGGGAGTTCGCGACCTACCGTACGGCCCAAAGCTCAAACGATATGGTGCCGACGGTGTTTCGCCGTGGCATCTACCGCACAATCCGCGGCAGCCTCAAACGCTTCTTGTCTATCGTGGTCATCACCGCGCTCGGCGTGAGCGTGATGTGCGGCCTTAAGGCGGGTTGTGAGGATCTGTGCGATTCGGTCGATGCCTACTTTGACCAGCAGAATGTTTATGACATTAACGTGCAGTCGACCTATGGCCTTACGCGCGACGATCTTGCGGCTATCCAAGAGGTCGACGGCGTCGAGACGGCCGAGGGCATCTACACCGAGACCGCTTACACCGCCGTGGGCACAACGCGCGAGCGCGTGGTCGTGCAAAGTCTCTCCAAGGAGAACATCGATCAGCCGGTGCTGGTGAACGGCGATTTGCCCGAGAGTGCCGATGAGGTCGCGGTGACTTCGAAGTTCCTGAAGGCTTCGGGTAAAAAGCTCGGCGATACGGTGAGTTTTGCCGCCAATGACGCGAACTCGTCCAACCAAAGCGCCAAGGATCAGTTTGCCGCGGGCGATTACACCATTACGGCCGAGGTCCTCGATCCCACTGATGTGAGCTCCGACTCGTCAGTCAACGCCTTTCGCGCTGCTTCGGCGGCGGACTATAAGTTCTATGTGAGCGAGGATGCCGCGACGTCTTCTTCCTACTCCTCGGTCCACGTGATCGTCGAGGGAGCCAAGAGCCTCAACTCCTATTCGGATGCCTACACGACAAAGATCAACGAGGTCAAGGGCAATATCGAGAAGATCCGCGAGGAGCGTGAGAAGGCACGTGCTCAGGAGTTGACGGTTGACACGCCGGCAAGCTTAGATGCGGCCGAACGCCAGGCGAATATGCTCTTTGGGATTGAACAGGGCAACATCGACCGTATGGCCGAGGGCAGCGAGGAGCGCGTCCAGGCTCAGGCCGAGTTGGACCAGCGCCGCGCCGCCGCCAACCAACAATTCGCCGATGCCCGCGCCGAGCTTTCCGATCTGGGCGAATGCACTTGGTACATCCAGGACCGCGGTAACATCGCAAGCTACTCGAGCGTCGAGAGCGATAGCTCGTCAATTGAGGCCATCGCCACGGTGTTCCCGTTTATCTTCTTTATCGTCGCCGTGCTCATCAGCCTTACCACCGCCACGCGTATGGTCGAGGAAGAGCGCACGCTCATTGGCCTGTACAAGGCGCTCGGCTATTCACGCGGGCGTATCCTGTCCAAATACGTAGACTACGCACTGTGGGCGTGTCTGATCGGCGGCGTGCTCGGCAACATCATCGGATTTGTGGGCCTGCCGCTGTTCCTGTTTACGGTGTTCGACGACATGTACTCACTGCCCCAGATGCTGCTTTCGTACGACATCGTGTCGTCGCTCGTGTCGGTGGCGCTGTTTGCCGTGGGCGTGGTGGGCGCTACGATTATCGCCTGCCGCCACGAGATGGTCGAGACCCCAGCCTCGCTTATGCGTCCCAAGGCCCCGCGCGCCGGCTCGCGTATCTTGCTCGAGCGCATCGGCTTTATCTGGCACCGTATGGGCTTTTTGAACAAGGTGGCAGCACGCAACCTATTCCGCTATAAAAAGCGCGCCTTTATGACCATCTTCGGTATCGCCGGCTGCACGGCGCTCGTGATCTGCGGCATGGGCATCCGTGACACGTCGGTGGCGCTTTCGCCCAAACAGTACGGGCATATCACGCGCTACGACCTGCTGGCGGTCGCCAATCCCGACGACTTTACTCAGACGTGCGCGGCATTGGATGAGCGCAGCGCGGCCAATGATTCCAACGTGACCGCGACCTCGACCCTGCCGATTATGACCGACAACGTCACCTTTACGTTTGGCGGCAAGAGCGAGACCGTGCAGCTGATCGTGGTGCCCGATGACCGCACGGGTGACTTGGGCAATTACGTTCGCCTTGAGGATGAGTCCAAAGAGCCGCTGTCTTTGCGTGACGGAGATGTGTATCTGAGCAAGAGTTCACAGCTGGTGCTGGGGATTCAGCCGGGCGATACAGCACACGTCCAGGATTCGTCGCTCAACGTTGCCAAGGTCAAAGTCAGCGACATTTCGCTCAACTATCTGGGCAACACGCTTTATATGACTCAGGGCACCTATGAGCGCGCGTTCGGTCGAAGCGCACGCCTTAACGGCGTCTTTGTGCTGCTTAAGGGTTCGTCGGCCGACCAGATTGCGTTTAGCAAGAATCTTAAGAGTGACGGCTGGCTCACGATTTCGAGTACGGCCGAGCATTGGGAAAACTATGAAGCGAACTTTACGATTATCAATTCGGTCGTGGTGCTCGTGACCTTTATGGCAGCGTGTCTGTCGTTTGTGGTGGTGTTTACGCTGTCCAACACCAACATCTCCGAGCGCGAACGCGAGCTGGCGACCATCAAGGTGCTGGGCTTCCGCCGTGGTGAGGTGCACCATTACGTCAACAAGGAGACGTTGATTCTCACGGCGATTGGCGCCGCTCTGGGCGTGCCGCTAGGCGGCTTGCTGGCCGAGAGCTTTACCTACATTTTGCAGATGCCGTCGCTGTACTTTGACGTCGAGGTCGAGCCGCTAAGCTACGTGCTCGCCGTGGTGCTTTCCTTTGGCTTTACGTTTATCGTCAATCTCGCCACCAATCGTACCCTCAACAAGATCGACATGGTCGGCGCCCTCAAGAGTGCCGAGTAACCTGCCAAAAAGGGACAGGTTTATTTTGGCAGGTTTTATCTGGGCAAACGCCGCATCTATTGCTTGCGATGCTTCCATTGTTTACGGCACCAACGCATGAGTGCTTTTACGACCGGGACGGTGATGAGGATTACCCAGGCGGGATGGGGCTGCCCCAGGCAGAGCCACATGTAGAGGAACCATGCCTCGGCACTGGCTGAATAGACGACATCGATCAGCTTAGATAAGTGGCGTTGGTCGATAAAGTCGCCAAGCGCGTAATAGACGGGAATCAGAAAGACGAGGAAGAGTCCCGTAGCCCATGTGCCGTAGACAATGCCGAGCACCAGATAGGCGAGGGCGACAAGCGCAGGGAAGGGGAATTTGTTCCATGCACGTCCGACCTTGGTGTGGAAATGCTTGCCGTGATGGTCGAGCTTGTCGTGTGCTTCCTTCCAGCTGGAAAACGTCTCGCCGTCGATGGTGACGGTGCCGTCGTCATTGGTATGCACACTATGTCCATCGTCCTCAAGCGTATCGATATGCAATCCGCCTGGCCCCACATGGACCTCTTCACCCTTGCGCTCGTTAGCCACATGGATGCCATTCCAGCCAACATGAACCTCTTCGCCTTTGTTGGGGTCAATAACGTGGATGCCGCGCGCGAGGGAAATATCGACAAGTGGCTTATCGCTGCAATCAGCGTGTTCAGTAGAAGCCTCAGCCTCCTCAGCCTTATCTGAAGCTTTGGTGCCGGCGTTGCTGTTCTGCGCCTCATCATCAGCCTGCGAGTCGTCAGTGCTATCCACCGCCTCCCCATACAGCAGCTCATCCAGCGACACGCCATACAGCGCGGCGAGCGCAATAAGGTTATCGGTATCGGGAGAGGATTCGCTGCGCTCCCATTTACTGACAGCCTGACGACTCACACCCAGCTGGGCGGCAAGCGCCTCCTGAGAAAGCCCGGCAGCCTTGCGGCGATCGACGAGCCGTTGTGCCATCGCAAGATCCATGACAGTTCCTTTCATGTGGTGACCGTAATCGAATGAGCCGAGTATGCCGAGAACAACCGGTAGCGACCACCATTTCTAGTTAGAATCTGCCCCAACCCTACCGCAACTACCGGTAGCAACCCCTAACGACCAGCCATTTCAGGACAAATGTCAGTGCCACTCTCAGCTAAGAGCCTGCAACATCCCAAAATCTCAGCCCACGCACCCGCAGCAAGAAGACGAATAGCCTCGGCCTCCCTAGTTACCGCAGGAGGCCCCAGGGCTTTCCTCCCAAATCTTTCCGCAGGACGGAAGGACCCCGCCGCGCGAAGCGCGCAGCGGGGTCCTGACATGTCCGAGGACGATTTGGGAGGAAAGCCCTGGGGCCTCCGATGAGAGCAGTTCCAGCCGAGGCTATTCGTCGCCGAAGCTGATGCCCAGCGCCTTGGCCTCGCGCACCAGGTCGCTCTGGGGGTCGACATATTTGAGCTTGCCGGCGACCTCCTCGAGCGGCATGTGGCACATCTTGCCGTCACGCAGGGCAATCATGTAGCCAAACTCGCCGCGTAGGCACCCCAGTGCCGCCTCGACGCCGCACTGGGTCGCAAAGATGCGGTCCTGGGCGTCGGGTTGGCCGCCGCGCTGCGTGTGGCCGGGGATGGCGACGCGGGCCTCGCGACCAGTCTTGGCCTCGATCTCCTTGGCGATGTCGTAGACGATCGACGGACTCGTGCGCTCGGCGAGCTTTTTCTTGTACTCCTTCTTGGGCAGCGCCGCGTCCTCCTTGGAGATAGCGCCCTCGGCGACGACTACGATGGTAAAGCGGCTGCCGGTCTCCATGCGATGCTCGATGGTCTTGATGACGTTGTCCATGTCGTAGGGGATCTCGGGAATCAAGATGACGTCCGCGCCGCCCGCGACGCCGGCATACAGCGGAATCCAACCGACCTTGTGGCCCATGATCTCGATGACAAACACGCGGCCGTGACTCGAGGCAGTGGTGTGGATGTCGTCGATGCACTTGGTGGCGACGTCGATGGCGCTCGTAAAGCCAAACGTCAGCTCGGTGCCCCAGGTGTCGTTATCGATGGTCTTGGGCAGGGCGATAACGTTGAGGCCTTCTTCGCGCAGGCGGTTGGCGGTCTTGGTGGATCCGTTGCCGCCCAGCATAAACAGGCAGTCGAGCTGCAGCTTGTGATAGGTGTGGACCATTGCGGGCACCTTCTCGACGCCGTCGGCCTCGGGGATGTCGAGGCGCTTGAACGGCGTGCGGCTCGTGCCCAGGATGGTGCCGCCACGGGTGAGGATGCCGCTAAAATCGGCGGGCGTCATGACACGGAACCTGCTGTAGATAAGGCCCTGGTAGCCGTCCTCAAAACCATAGATCTCGATAGGCTCTTCGCTATTGGTCATAAGCGTTTTGACGATGCCGCGCATGGTGGCGTTGAGCGCTTGGCAGTCGCCGCCACTGGTAAGAAGACCGATCCTAAGCATGATGAATCCTTCCGGGCAAGTTATAACATGCGCATAAGTTTACCCCCGCACACTGTTGATACGGGGGTAAAACGTGTTAGCTCAAGCGTATGGAAATGTAAGCAACGCCAGGGAACGTAAGGTCGACGGGCCTGGCTCCTTACAGTGCGAAGGCATCGACGTTGCCCCAGTGGCGGCGCAGCGTGATGGCGGCAGCGGGCTCGGTATTGTCAAAGACGACCGACCATTGCGTATTGCTGGTGATGTCTTCCGGATTGGGCTCTTGCGCCGCAGCGCGAAGGGCCTTCCAAGCGACTGCCTCGTCTTGGGCGCCGGCATGGGCGTCGAGGACATCGGCGATTGCGACGGCGCGCTCTTTACCATGGCCCAGCTCGCCATTCTTTTGGTTGGGCAGCACTTCGTCGCCATAGCAGGCGTAGAAGTTTGTAACCTGGCGTACAGGAGTCGCTTTGAAAGCGCGGTCCGGATCGCGCGGATCCCACTCTACTACGCGCGCGTCACCGGTGGCGTCGTTGATAAAGAAGTGGTAATCGCGTCCTGCCATGGCGTGCATGTCGTAGGCGGAAAGCAGGTCGACAGCTTCTTGCGTGGTGGCGGCACGGTCGAGCACCAGACGGATGGCGAGCGAGGTATTGATGACGGGGCGCTGCGTGTCCTGGTCACAGGGTTTGGAATCCAGGGTGAGCACGGCAATGGACACGCCACATTCGTTGACGCCGTCGAGCTGGGCAAACGGGCCCATGAGTGCGGCGGCGCGTCCGGCGACGGAGTCAAGCGGAGTGTTATCGCCCAGGTTGTTAAGGGCGGCAAACCCGATGGAGGCATAGCCGCCGCGTGGGTGATTGCGCACCAGCAGCGCCGAGGTGTCGTCCTTAAAGTCGTAATTGCGACCGGTACGCACGCGGCCTTCGGCATCTACGGCGACAAAAGCGCTGCAGGCAAACTGGGGCGCCTGGACATGTGCCGGCACACCGGGCAGCACCTGCGCCACCACGGCATCGATGTAGGCCTGGTCATCGCGCACGCCAGCGGCGATGATGCGATCAAGATCGTAGTCGTAGGCGATGTCGATTGCGTACAGGTCATAGCCATCCGTGTAGCCGGTCAAGCGTTTGAGTGACGCGGCGGACTTGATTTGTTTGTGATAAACGGTGCCGGTGGCAGCGGCAAGGCCGACGGCGACTCCCGCGACACCGCAGGCGATGGCAATGTTACGTGGCTTCATGACGGCTCCTTTCGTCCTGTTAGCGTAATTGTCGCAAAAGGAGTGCGGGCATGATGGCTCAACTTGGCGAGCGGCGCGGGATTAAACATGGAATGAAAGGCACGGCACTGGCGCGGCGGGGTATGCTGGAGGGGACCATCAACCCAGCGAAAGGGGAGAGCATGACGGATCAGGAAACGCCCGAGCGCGCGCATGTGACGGCCGATGATATCGAGGCCGCCAACGACCTTATCGACTTTATCGAGGCATGCCCCAGCATGTTCCATACGGCGGCGACCATTATGGCCGAGCTCGACGAGGCGGGCTTTACCTACCTGCCCGAGAATGCGGCGTGGGACATCGAACCAGGCGGGCGTTATTACACGCAGCGCAATACCTCGAGCGTTGTTGCCTTTAAGGTGGGCGAGGACCTGGCTGCTACGTGGGGCGAGGACGGCGTTGCCGGCGACTATCATTTTCAGCTCACGGCGTCGCACAGCGATTCGCCGACGTTTAAGGTCAAGGCCGTGCCTGAGCTTGACGGCGCGGGCGAGACGCTGCGCCTGAACACCGAGGCCTACGGCGGCATGATCGACTACACCTGGTTCGATCGTCCGCTGGCACTCGCGGGCCGCGTGTTGGTACGCGAGGGCGACCGTATCGAGAGTCGTCTGCTTGCCACCGAGCGCGAGGTCGCTATTATCCCGAGCCTTGCTATCCATATGAACCGCGGCGTTAACGAGGGCTTTGCTCCCAATCGCGCCGTCGACCTGTGCCCGCTCATCAGCGCCGGTGACCTTAAGCAGGGAGATTTTGACGCCCTGATCGCCGACGAACTGGACGTTGAGCCCGAGCAAATTTTGGGCCGCGATCTGTTCCTGGTCAATCGTCAGGATGCGCGCATTTGGGGCTGGGCCGACGAGTTTATCTCGACGCCCAAGCTCGACGACCTGGCCTGCGCCTACACCTCGCTGCAGGCATTTTTGGGTGCCGAGAACGCGCACGACGTTTCGGTCTTCTGCTGCTTTGATAATGAGGAGGTTGGCTCCGAGACCAAGCAGGGCGCCATGTCGACGTTCTTGGCCGATGCACTGCGCCGCATTAACGGCTCGCTGGGCTTTGACGACGAGTCGTACCACCGTGCGCTTGCCGCTTCGATGCTCGTGAGCTGCGACAACGCGCATGCCGTGCACCCCAACCACGCCGAGAAGTGCGACGCCCGCAACCAGGTTGTGCTCAACGGCGGCATCGTCATCAAGGAGGCCGCCAACCAGCACTACTGCACCGATGCCTTTAGTCGCGCGGTGTTCCAGGCCATCTGCGATGACACTGACGTACCCACGCAGGCCTTCGCAAACAAGAGCGATATGGCGGGTGGCTCCACGCTCGGCAACCTGTCGAACATGCAGGCGAGCATGCATGCCGTGGACGTGGGCCTGCCGCAGCTTGCCATGCACTCGAGCTACGAGACCGGCGGCGTGCGCGACGTGATGTACGCCATCCGCGCCCTCACCGCCTTCTACGAGCGCAACCTAACCATCAACGGCGCCGAAAGCGTGGAGCTCTAAAACCTACCAAAAGGGGATGTTAATTTTGGTAGGTTTTATCTGGGCGAATGCAAAGGGTGAAACCGAACTGGATTGGTGATGCGTAGCCGCCGAGGTGCAGTGTGCCTCGGCGGCTTTTTGTGTACAGAGTACGGCTGATGCTTGTAAATGCTATACATGCTTTACGTATCTACCATAGAGTTTTATGATAGTTTTGAAGTATTAAGGAGGGGTCATGACCACAACAGCCGCTCAGATCAACGTGCGTCTCGATGCCGATCTTAAAAGGAGTGGGGACGCCGCTCTTTCCAGGGCCGGTATGACGCCGAGTCAAGCGGTGCGAGCGCTCTGGCAGCTTGCAGCGTCGCTGGCCGATCGCCCCGGTGCGCTCGAGGATATCCTTCTGCCCAGTCGTGCCCGGACGGAACAGCGCGAGCGCGAAAAGGCCGCCAAACGCAAACTCGAACTCATCGATCAAGGATCGAAGCTGTTCGCTGCCGCTTGCCATGAGTCGGGAATCGATATGATCAGGGCTCAGCCATCGGACGACGAAGAGCTCAAACGGAATGCCTATGCGGATCGCTATGGCGAGGAGATGAGCTGGCTCTATGAGTGAGGCTCCAAAGCGCATCTTGGTTGACACCAATGTGTGGCTCGATTACTTCATTCCCTCACGACGTGGTCGTTCGGTGGCGATTGAGTTTTTACGCGATGCATGCACGGCGCAGGTGGATTTGCTGTATGCGGTGACATCGTCCAAAGACCTGTTCTATTTGATTTCAAGCGAACATAAGGCATGGTATCGGCGCGAGCATGGCTCACTGTCCCAAGATGCCGCCATGGCGGCGACATCACTTGCATGGGATTGCCTTGACGTGTTGTCGCAACTTGCCACGCCGGTACCCTGCAACCTGAGTGACATATGGATGGCGAGCAAGCAGCGTAATCTCCATAGCGATTACGAAGACGATTTAATCATCGCTGCGGCAATGCGCGCAAAGGCAGATCTCCTGGTCACCAACGATGCCAAACTCTGTTCACACGCACCCGTTGCAGCAATGAGCGTAGAAGACGCAAAGAATTACTTAGCAACGCTCTAGCAATTTGAAGAACTCGCAGGTCGAACAAAAGTCAGCGAATGCCCCCAGGCAGGGCCGCGCCAGCCAGTCCCTACAGGTCGAACAAAAGTCAGCGAGAGCCCGTCTGGGCGAGTAAGGTGCCTTGAAACAAGGCGGCATTGACCTTCCGGTCATGCCGCCGAAGTTGAAAGGCAGATTGCCGCTCTGGCGGGCTCGCAGCGTCGAGGGGTTCCGGCGTTTGGCAAAACGCCGGAACAATTAGTGCTCGATCCAGCAGCGTAGGGTTTCACCGGCCTGCAGGTGACGCAGATTCTCCGCGGCGATGTCGACGACGTTGTTGAGCGTGGCTGCCAGGTGGAACCAGCCGGAGACGTGCGGCGTGATGAGCATGTTGGGCGCATCCCACAGGGGGCTTGTCGCGGGCAGCGGTTCGGGGTCGGTGACGTCGACCGCGGCGCCGGCGAGATGTCCCGACTCCAGAGCGGCAACCAAGTCATCGGTGACCACAAGGTCGCCGCGGCCGCCGTTGGCAAAGAAGGCACCTGGTTTCATCGCGGCAAAGAACTCGGCGTTCGCCAGACCGCGGGTCTCGGGCGTGCTCGGCATAAAGGATGCGACGATGTCGGCCTCTGCCAGGCGCTCAGGTAGGGCGTCCATGCCGTCCATGTCCTCAAACACAATGGGGTAGACGAGTGGATGGCGCTTGATGCCGCGGACGTGCGCGCCCATGCCGCGGCAGAGCGTGGCAAAGTGACCGCCGATATCGCCCGCGCCCAGCACCAGCACGTTGGCGTTTTTGAGCGAGGTAACTGGCCCCAAATCCTCCCAGCGATGTTCGCGCTGCAAGTCGTGATAGCCGGGCAGGCGCTTCATCATGGAAAGGACCATGGCAAACATGTGCTCGCTCACGGCCTGGCCGTAGGCGCCCACCGAGCAAGACAGTTTGGCGTCGGCTGGCACGGTGCCGGCAGCCAAGTAATCGTCATAGCCCGCGGTCTGTAGTTGCAGCAGCTGGAGGTGCTCGCATGCGGTAAGTAGGGCAGGGTCTATGTTGCCCAAGATCACGTCGGCGTTGGCGACTTGTTCGCGCGTGATAGCGTCGGCGCTCGTGTAGATAAAGTCCTCGCCCGGAGCGCTCGACTCAAGAATTGCGCGATGGCGGTCGTTGACGGGCAGCAAAACCAAGATGTTCACAAGCAGTCCTTTCCGCTTGACCCGCCAAAAAGGGACAGGTTTATTTTGGCGGGTTTTATCAGGCAAAACGTTCAAACAAAAACGCCGGATGCTAGACGAGCGTGCCCGTCAGCATCCGGCGCATCCACGGCTACCAGCTCAGCAGCTCGTAGCCGTCCTCGGTCACCACGAGCTGTACCTCGCACTGGGCCGAATCGCTGCCGTCCTTGGTGCGCACGCACCAACCGTCACCCTTGCTAATCTTGATGTCGGGCGCTCCGGCGTTGACCATGGGCTCGATGGTAAAGACCATGCCCGGAGCCATGATGGTGTCTACATCGGGCGCCTCGGTGGTAAAGCCCACAAACGGGTCCTCGTGGAACTCCTTACCGATGCCGTGTCCGCCGTACTCGCGCACCACGCTAAAGCCGGCGTCCTCGACCGTCTTTTGCACGGCCTCGGCCATCACGGATAGCGGCAGCCACGGCTTGACGGCCGCCAGACCCGCCTCCACGCTGGCGCGGGTGACGTCGACCAGGCGCTGGCGCTCGGCCGAGACTTCGCCGATGCAGAACATACGGCTCGAGTCGCTAAAGTAGCCGTCCAAGATCGTGGAGCAGTCCACGTTGATGATGTCGCCCTCGTGCAGCACGTCCGTATCGCAGGGGATACCGTGGCAGACCACGTCGTTGATCGAGGTGCACACGCTCTTGGGATAGCCCTCGTAGTTGAGGTCGGCCGGCGTGCCACCGTGTTCGATGGTGTAGTCGTAGATCATCTGGTCGATTTGGTTGGTGGTCATGCCCGCGGCAATGTGCTCGCCCACGTAGTCGAGCACGCCCACGTTGATAGCCGCCGAGCGCTTGATGCCCTCGATATCGGCGGGCGTCTTGTAGAGCGTGCGAGGCAGAACCTCCCAGCCCTCCTCCCACAGGCGCTCGAGGCGCTCGTCGAAGGCGCTATGGCATTTCTTGTATTTTTTGCCGCTGCCGCACCAGCAAGCATCGTTGCGGCCGGGCACGGGTCCATTGTCAAACATGGCTAACTTCCTTTCATTCGCAGCTAGTATAGCCCACCCACGCGTCCATAAAAGTTGCGGTGATATAGTTCCGATTTAAGCGGTTTAACAGCACAAATAGGAACTATATCACCGCAACTGATGGGGCGGGATGGCGGGCACTAGCTGCTGCGTGGTTTTGCTAGTAGCTCACCTGGCAGGGAATGCCGAGGGCTTGGACGCGCGCGGCAATGGCGTCGAGCACCTCGGGCGCCGCTTTAGCAAGGCCGGCGACCGGTGTCTCGCGCGCCACCGTGTAGATGGTCGCTTCTTGCGGGCGAATGCGCTCAAGCGCCGCGAGCCAGGGGGCAACGTACTCCTCGCCGGTGTTGTCGATGGGCTTGCCCTGATACTCGCCGGTCAAAAAGATCGTCTGGATAATAACGTGACCGTCAAAGCTTGCGAACGTCTCGATCTGGTGCTCGACGTCGTAGGGGCCAACGGGCTGGTCGAGCAGCTGGATAAACGCCGGGTCGACCGTATCGAGCTTAAGAATGTTGTCGTCGACCATCATGAGCGCATCGTGTACCTGGGGACGGTCGGCGCGCGTGCCGTTGGAGAGCACAGCAATCTTGGTGCTTGGGGCAAGTTCGTCGCGCAGTGCGACGGCACCGGCGATGGCCTGCGGAAACTCCGGCGCGGCGGTGGGCTCGCCGTTGCCTGCGAAGGTGATCACATCGGGGAGCTCGCCCTCGGCTGCCATCTCGCGCAGCTTTGCCTCGAGCGCGTCGAGCACCACGGCAGCCGTGTTATACGGCTCGTGGCAGGGACGCTCGGCGTTGAGGCCGTTTTCGCAGTAAATGCAGTCGAACGTGCAGATTTTGCCGCTGGCCGGCATCATGTTGACGCCGAGCGAGAGACCAAGGCGGCGGCTGCGCACCGGTCCAAAGATGGGGCTGGCATTCAAAAACGTAGACATAGACATATGCTCCTCAAGACAATTGTGCCTAAGCATAGCATCGGCTCCGAAGCAAGGTGCGGGCTCTTGCTTTACAAGTTTCGTTTTTGCACGTCGCTCATTATGCCGTGCCATGAAAAGCCTCAGGTCGGGTACAGTTAATCTGTTAACAAAGCGTAAAGCAATGCGGGTCTATCCAACCGTACTGACGGGCAACTGGATGGGCATTGACGATGGGAACACAGTATGGATTTTACGGTTGAGAATGCGGGCACCACGATCGCCTGTCGCGAGTATGCCGGCCCGGTTGTATCGTCCGATACGCCCGCCTTGGTGTGCGTGCACGGCGCTTGTGTCGACGGCACATTTTTCGACGGTATCGCTTGTGAGCTCAGCCGCAACTACCGCGTAATTGCCTACGACCGCCGCGGCTGCGGTGGCAGCAGCGATGCGGCAGACGGCAGCTATGATCTTGCCGCACAGGCCGCCGACCTGCAGGCCGTGATCGAACACGTTGGCGCTCCGGCAAATGTGCTTGCGCATAGCGCCGGTACGTTGGTGGCGCTGGAGCTTCTCCGCACCGAACCCCATCTCGTCGCCCGTACGATTCTGCATGAGCCGGCTGTGTCGGCCGAAGGCGTCGGTATGGGCGCAGCTCCGGTTTTGCTCGATATGATTGCGACTGGAAAGGTTTCAAGGGCGCTCCGGCTTTTCTTGGGAGCCCTCGGCGACTTGGACCCCGAGGCTCCTGGGACGACCGAAGCGGAAGTCAAACATGCCCTGCGCAATGGTCGTTGCTTTATGGCGAACGAATACGGGATTACTATGACCTGCGTTCCCGATTGGAATAGCGTTCGCGCGTCAAAAACGGTGGCCGCCGTGCTCCTGGGCGAGCTCTCGATTGGCACGCCCCGCGAGGCTGGCACGCGAGCGGCTGCCGAATATCTCGATTGCCCTCTCGTGACGATCCCGGGCGCGCATAACGGTCTGCGCGATCGCCCGGCAGCGGCTGCCCGGGCTGTCCGTGGCATCCTGGGGCTCTAACACCCGCAATGGCCAAAGCAGGCTTCACCCGCAAACGTTTCGGCCGTGTTAACAAATGTGCTCAAAACCTCACGTCTGCGACTTCAATCGCGCCGCCTGCCAACTCATAAAAATGTAACAGCATTCACGTACTTACCTGCATCGACAAGGTGTTACCCTTGTAGCATTTGGAACCCACCGCTACCATGCGAAACTATCGAAAGGGCCCCATATGCTCAATAATCACGAGGTCAATCTAACCGACGAGGAGGCTGCCGCCGAGGTCGCCCGTGTCGCGAAGACCTACCCCGTGGTGCGTTTGCTGTCGGCCGATCAGATTAAGAGGGAGCCTAACTGCTTGCTCGCCGGCGATCGCTGCCCTTGTCTGCGTCAGTCGAGTCTTGAGGCCTTGGCAGACTCCGATGAGGTGTCGGAGCAGCTGCTCAATGATGGTACTGAGTACCGCGCTCGCCTGCGCCCTCTGAAGGTCGAGGGCGAGCCTCATGTCCTGCTGATGGTGCGTCCGATCGATGAGCAAGAGGCCGCAGAAGAGGACCTTGTCTACACCGACGTGCTGACGAGTGTGCGCAATCGCCGATATTACGAGGAAAAGCTCCGAAGCGTCCGCATGAATGCCGGCGTTGCGATGATCGACCTTGATGATTTTAGGGTCTTCAACGATACATGTGGCCGTCATGCCGGCGACCTTGCGCTCGGTGCTGTGGCGACAGCCATACGCAGCGGAATTCGTTCGACTGACGAGCTTGTGCGCTATGGCTGCGACAAGTTTGTGGTTGTCATGCCCAATATTCCCTCCGATGACTTCACCCGTCGCCTGCATCAGGTGTCCGATGCCGTTCATTCCACGATTATTCCGGGCCATGAGTACGTGAGCTTGACGGCATGTGTTGGTGGCGTTCGCATTCATGGCGAGACGGTCGATGAGGGCGTTGGCCGCGCTGCTCAGTTACTGAGCCGCGCTAAGGCAAAAGCCGGTACGGTCGTGACCGATGTCGATTCCATCGAGGCCTTCCAAAGCGAAAAGCCTTTGGTGCTTATCGCCGATGACTCCGAGATGAACCGAGCCATTCTCAGCGAGATGCTCAAGGACGAGCATTGCATCCTCGAGGCCGATAACGGTCGTGCGGCGCTCGACATGGTCGACCGCTATGGCGATGAGTTGTCGCTCGTGCTGTTGGACATTGTGATGCCGGGCATAAGCGGCTTTGAGGTGCTGGCCGATCTGTCGCGCCGATCGGGTATCGATAATCTGCCTGTCATCATGATTTCGAGCGAAGATTCCGATGATGCGGTTCTGCGCGCGTACGAGCTGGGCGCCTCGGACTATATCAACCGCCCGTTTGACTCCCGTGTCGTGCGCCGCCGCGTAAGCAACACCATCCGCCTGTACGCCAAACAGCGCCGCCTGACGAACCTGCTGTCCCAACAGTACAACGAGCGCGTCAAGAACAGTCGCATGCTCATTGACATCATGGCCGGCGTCATGGAGCTTCGCAACGGCGAGAGCGGTAGGCACGTTACGAACATCGAAAAGCTGACCGAGCTGCTGCTTGGCTATCTGGTCCAGCGTAGCGGCACGATCTCCCTCGACAATGAGGAACGCTCCACGATCGCCCTGGCTTCGGCGCTGCACGATATCGGCAAGATGTCGATTGACGATGCGATCCTCAACAAGCCCGGGCGCCTCACGCCCGAGGAATTCGAGATTATGAAGACGCATACCACGATTGGCGCCAACATGCTGCTCGAGCTGGGCAGCCATCACGCCGGCAATGCGCTTTTGGAATATGCGTACCAGATTGCGCGTTGGCACCACGAGCGCTGGGACGGCAGGGGTTATCCCGACGGTCTTAAGGGCGACGATATCCCCATCGCCGCGCAGGTGGTTTCGGTGGCTGACGTGTACGATGCACTGACGAGCGTGCGCGTATACAAGGACGCTATCCCGCACGAGGAGGCGATCCAGATGATCCTGGACGGTAAGTGCGGCACCTTTAACCCGCTGCTGCTCGATTGCCTGCTCGAGGTGCAAGATCGTATTACCGAAACATTGGCGCGCCCTGCCGACGTCGTCGCGTTTCCCACGATTTAGGTTGACCAAAGGAGTTTTTGATTCATGATTTCCATGCGTGAGGCGTATGAGAAGATCGGCGCTAATTATGATGACGCGTGCGCTCGGCTGATGGGTGAGGAAATGCTTGCCCGCTTTGCCCTCAAGTTTTTGGATGACGAGAGCATGGACAAGCTGGAGGCCGCCATGGCGGCAGGAGACGCCAAGGAAGCGTTCATGGCAGCTCACACGCTCAAGGGCGTGAGCCAGAACCTGGGATTCGACAATCTGTACGAGCCGGCGGTTGTGGTGACCGAAGCGCTGCGCGGTGCCGATACTGTTGACGGCGCTCGTGAGGGAATGCATGCGCTGCAGCAGCAATATGCAGCCACGATGTCGGCCCTGCGCGAGGTGGCTGAATAAGAGCTTGCGAGCCTTGGGTTGTCCCAAGTCTGCTGATGTAGTCACAAAAGGGCGCCCCGCCGTACCATGCGGCCGGCGGGGCGCCCTTATCTGTTGTGTGGTTCGCGAGCTAGCGGGCTCGCTTAACCTTTGCCGCTGCCTCGACAAACGACTTCCACAGGTTAAAGTCGGTCTCGAGCGTTTGCCACGTATACTCAGGGTGCCATTGCACGCCCAGGCAGAAAGGCTGGCCCTCGACTTCGATGCACTCGGGTACGCCATCGGTTGCCTTGGCGACCAGGCGCGTGCTCTTGCCCAGGCGGTCGACGCAGCAGTGATGTGCCGAGTTGGTCTGGATCAGCCTGTGCCCGCCAACCGCGCGCTCCAGCAGCGAGCCCGGCACGACCTCGACAGGATGCACAGGGTCGTTGAGCACGTGGGTATGGCGCCACTGCGTGCGACCCTCGCGCGCACCTAGGCTCGGCACGTCCATGCACAGGGTGCCGCCGGTGGCGACGTTGAGCAGCTGCGTGCCGCGGCAGGTGGTAAAGAGCGGCTTTTTGGCGCGAAGCACCTCGTTAACCAGCTTAAACTCAAAACGGTCGCGGATCTCGCAGCACAGCGTGGGGTCGTACGGACGCTCGTCGCCCCAGCGCTTGGGGTTGACGTCCGGGCCGCCGGGAATGGCGATGCCGTCGGCGATATCGACGTAATGACGGATAACCTCAATGTCCTCGGTGATGGACATCTGCAACGGCAGGCCGCCGGCGGCAAGGATAGCATCGACAAAGACACTGGCGATTTCCTCGTTGGGGGAGAGCGTCTCGCTTAAAAACGGCTTTGCTTCTTCCCAGCGCGGCGCGACGAGGATGAGCGGGCGGTCGGCGGGGGCGACGTCGACATGCGGGGTAAAGGACGATGAAGTGCGGGTTCCAATCATGGGCGTGGCTTTCGAATCCGGGTGGACATGGCGCAGGGGCGGCGCGGGGCAAACGCTGTTGATGAATTTGCCCCGCGTGGCAATTGGGTTAGTGGCCCTTGATGGAGTTGAGGAAGTCCTGGGCACGTTGGGTCTTGGGGTGGTCGAAGAACTCGTCGGGCGTGCCGGTTTCCACGATCTGGCCGTCGGCCATAAACACGACGCGGTCGGCCACGCGGCGGGCGAAGTTCATCTCGTGCGTAATGACGATCATCGTCATGCCCTGCTGCGCCAAGCGCACCATGACCTCGAGCACCTCGTTGATCATCTCGGGGTCAAGGGCACTCGTGGGCTCATCGAAGAGCATGGCCTTGGGCTGCATGGCAAGAGAACGGGCGATGGCGACGCGCTGCTGCTGGCCGCCCGAGAGCTGTGCAGGCACCTTATCGGCCTGCTCGGCAACACCCACGCGGCCCAGCAGGTCCATGGCGCGCTCGCGGGCCTCGTCCTTGGAGACGCCCAGCACATCGACCGGTCCCAGCATGACGTTTTGCAGTACGGTCATATGTGCGAACAGGTTGAACTGCTGAAACACCATGCCCAGCTCGGCGCGCATGCGGGCAAGGTCCTTGCCTTCCTGCGGCAGAGGCTCGCCCTCGATGAGGATCTCGCCCGAGTCGATGGTTTCCAGGCGGTTGATGGTTCGGCACATGGTCGACTTGCCCGAGCCCGAGGGACCGATCACAACGACGACCTCGCCGCGGTCGACCGAGAGATTGATGTCGTTGAGGACGTGCAGGTCGCCATAGTGCTTATCGACGTGCTTGAGCTCGATCAGCGGCTGATTGCCGGTGGAAGAGGTACTCTGTGCCATGGTGCTCGGCTCCTTATGACTCGAAATGGTAAAGCGTTAGCGGATGATGGTCGCGCCGTTCTTGTGCGAAACGTAGACAGCGGCCTTGTTGATCGCGACGTTGATGAGGATATAGATGATCGCGATTACCAGGTAGACCGACACGAGGGCATCGTAGTTGGTAATGAGCACGCGGGCATTTTGCATGAGGTCGGGGTAGCTCACCACGTAGGCGACGGTGGTGTCTTTGACGACGACCACAAGCTGCGAAATCAACGACGGAATGATAAACCGAATAGCCTGCGGCAGGACGATTTTAAAGGTGATTTTAGCTTTGGAGAGACCGAGTGCCTGGGCAGCCTCGACCTGGCCGCGCGGCACGGCGTTGACGCCGGCACGGAAGATCTCGGCTAGTACGCCGGCTGCGGCGAGCGCGACGGGAAGCGTGAGCATCCAAAACGACGGCAGCGCGATCTTGTACTGGGGCAGCACCAAAAAGAAGAAGTAGATGAACAGCAGGCTCGGCACGCCGCGGAAGAAATCGGTGAGTACGCGGCAGACCAGCTGCAGCGGCTTAATGTCGCTGGTGCGACCGAGGATAAGGGCAAGGCCGAGCACCAGCGCGATGGCGCCGGCGGTGAGTGCGACTTTAACGGTGCCCTCAAAGCCGGCAAGCAGAAACTTCCAGGTGGTGAGGTGCGTAAAGAAATACCAATAGTGAACCGAAAGCTGGCCGGTCACATAAAAGCGCTGCAACACGAGGGCAACGAGTGCGACGACGGCAACCAGCGAGATGGCGGTGCCGATGCGAATCTTGGCGCGCATCTTGGGGCCGGGAGCCTCGTAGAGCGCATCGCGCATGGTGAGCGCGGAGGTGGAGTGCTTGCTCATCGGAGGATCCTCACCTTCTTATCGATGTAGTTGCCAATGTGGCTCACCACAAAGGCCGTGCCCAGGTAGCCGAGCGCCGAGATAAAGAACGCGGCGACGCCGCCGAGCGAGCGCGTGTTGATATAGCTCACCACGCCGGTGAGCTCCTGGGGCTTAAGCGGCACCTGACTGCCGAGCGCGGTGGTGAGCATGACGGCGATAAAGAGGTTGGTCATGGGCAGCACGCTCGAGCGCAGTGCCTGCGGAATCACGATCTTGGCGAGGATGCGGTTGAAGCTCATGCCCAGCGAGCGGGCGGCTTCCACCTGGCCGACGCCGACGGTGTTGATGCCGCTCATAAAGTTCTCGGAGCCAAAGGCAGAACCCAAGAGCACTGTGGCGACGATAACGCAGGTGCGGTAGGGCAGGACGACCTTGAGCGGCGGCAATGCGTAGACGACGATGATGAGCAACGCAATGCCGGGGATGTTACGGAAGACCTGGACATACAGGTCGCCAAAGACGCGCAGCGGCTTGAGCGGCGACACGCGCATCACGGTGACGGCGACGGCCAGCACCATGGCGATGGCAAACGACTCAAGCGTCATGCCCCAGGTTGCGAGCAGCGCGTCAATGTAGTTCTGGCCATAGAGCGACCAGAGCTCGGAGAGACTCATGCGGACCTCCCGCCGATAAGGAAAGGGGCTCCCGTGTGTACGGAAGCCCCGACAACTCAGTGAAGAAACAGTTTAGCGCAATAAAGCGCACCGTGCGTTTCCGTATGGTTTCGTTGCGGCCGTTACTAGGCGCGTTGCCTAGGCGCCGATCTCGGGCAGCTCGGGAACATTGGTGTCGCCCGTGCGGTCGCCGATGCAGATCTGCCACAGCTCGGTCCAGGTGCCGTCGTCCTCAATCTTCTTAAGGAAGTCGTTGACGAAGGCGACGCCGTCGGAATCGAGCGGCAGGCCGATGCCATAGGGCTCCTTGCTGCCGAAGGGCTTGCCGGCAATCTTGTACTTACCGGGCTCGCGGACCAGGGCGCTCTGCTGCATGTTGTTGTCGATGACGTAGGCGTCAACGCGACCCTGCTGGAGTGCCTGGCGGGCCTCCTCGTCGGTCTTGAACTCCTGCTGGCTGGCCTTGGGAGCGAGCTCCTCCAGGATGGCGGGGCCGTTGGAGCCGGACTGGACGGCGACGTTCTTGTCGGCCAGGTCGTCGACGCTCTTGATGTCGTCGTTATCGGCGAGTACCAGGATGGCTTGTTGCGTGTAGTAATAGGGGCCGGCAAAGGAGACGAGCTTCTTGCGCTCGTCAGTGATGGTGTAGGTGGCAAAGACGGCGTCGACCTGGCCGTTCTGCAGGACGGACTCACGCGTGTCAGAGGTCACCTGGGTGATCTCGACCTTGTTCTCGCCCAGAATGTAGTTGGACAGGAGCTGTGCGATACCGGCGTCGAAGCCGCGGGTCTGACCGTCCTTCTCGTTGAGGAGGGAGAACAGCGTGGAGGTCTGGACGCCACCGATCGTAAAGACGCCGGCATCCTTGACAGCCGTAGCCCAGGTGCTGGCGGCGATGGCGTCGTCATCGGCCTTGGGGCCGTCGTTGACGAGCTTGTCGAATGCCTTGGCGTCGAGCGTGGTGGAAACCTCGGTATCCTCGGAGCTCTTGGAGGAACCGGCGGAACCCTTGTCGGCCTCGGTACTGGTGTCGGAGCAGCCGGCAAGACCAAGGCCGGCGACGGTTGCGAAGGTGGCGGCGACGAAGCCGCGGCGGTCGAGAACGACCTGCTGGAAGAGGTTCTTGCTCATGGTAGAACACCTTTCTCAATAAAATCCCTAGCGGTTGAGTAGAGTTATACCCTATCGCGCTCAAATGGGTCAACACGAAATAACTCAGAAACATACTTACCTTATGGGTAATTCTTCCTACCAAAAAGGGACAGGCACCTTTGTGGCGGTTCTGGCCTATGCAGCGGCATGCCTTGCTGTTATGTCTCGATCTGTAACATCTGCAGCCATTTTTGCCGAGTAACTGTTACAGATTGAGATTTTCTCTTCAGGGGAATTCGAATGTCTCAATCTGTAACATCTGGACGGCCAAAAGGTCCCTATCTGTTACAGATTGAGACAAAGGTCTGGAACTAAGATGTCTTATCTCAATCTGTAACAGGTAGACGGAAATTCGGGCCATAGATGTTACAGATTGAGATAATCGCGCCGCGAAAATAAAACCTCCGCAGGGGTGCTTCCCTTGCGGAGGTTTTTTTACTCGTTGAGTAGTCTCACGGCTTCGGCGGCCATGTTCTCGGCCGTCATGCCGTTCTGAGCGAGCAGCTCGTTGGGGTCGTAGCGGTCGGGGAAGCCCTTGGCGATGCCGAAGGTGCGCGTGCGCAACGGCGTGCATGCCAGATAACATGCCACGCGCTCGCCCCAGCCGCCGTCCAAGATACCGTCCTCGAGGGTGACGACAACGCGATGCTCGGCGGCAAGGCTGTCGAGGAACTCGCGGTCGAGCTCGGTTGCAAAGCGCGGGTTGACGAGCGTGGCCTCGATGCCGTACTCGGCAGTCAGACGGTTTGCCACGCGCTCGCCCAGCTCAAAGAAATCGCCAAGCGCGAGCACGGCAACGTCGCGGCCCTGGCGCACGACGTTGTAGCGCGCGACGCCGTAATCGTCGCCCTCGGCAGGCGCCAAGTCGGGGCGGCTTACCAGGCCAATGCCCGGCACACGGATCGCTACGGGATGCTCGCGGTGGTCGAGTGACCAGCTCAGCATGGACAGATATTCCTCCATGCAGGCAGGTGCAAGGTAGTGCATGTTGGGAAGTCCGCCCAGCATGGAAATATCGAAGAACGAGAGGTGCGTCTCGGACGTGGTGCCAAAGATCGACGCGCCAAATACCAGGATGGTTGCGGGGGCGTCGTTGAGGCACAGGTCGTGCCACAGTTCGTCGTAGGCGCGCTGCAAAAACGTGCCGTACACACCAAAGACTGGCTTGGCGCCCGAGCGCGCAAGCGCGGTGGCAAAGGTCACGGCGTGTTCCTCGGCAATGCCCACGTCGACAAAGTGCTTGCCTGCCGCGGCGCGAAGCTCGGGTGTAAAGCCCATGATGTAGGGCGTGGCAGCCGTGATGCCCACAACCTGCGGATCGCGCTCGATGGCGGCGCTGAGCGCCTCGCCCGTAATGTCGGCATAGGTGCGCGGCGCAGGCTCGCTCGGATGGCCCGGGCAGAGCTTGCGCCCAGTCGCCATGTCAAACGGACCCACATGATGCCAGCGCTCGGGGTCGCTCTGGGCTGGCTCAAAGCCCTTGCCCTTTGCGGTGGAGACGTGCAGCACGATGGGATGATCGATATCGCGCAGCTCCTGCAGCGTGTCGACCAGGGCCAACACATCGTTGCCGGTGTCCAGATAGCGGTAGTCGAGCCCCATCGCGCGGAAAACGTTGCGCTCACAGGTGCCGTTGCTGGCGCGCAGCTCGGCCAGATTGCGATACAGGCCACCGTGGTTTTCGGCGATGGACTGGTCGTTATCGTTGACGATGATGATCAAGTTGCTGTCGAGTTCGGCGGCATTGTCGAGGCCCTCAAACGCCAAGCCGCCCGAAAGCGAGCCGTCGCCAATGATGGTGATGACGTTGTACGTATCGCCCGCCAGGTCACGAGCGTGCGCCAGGCCGCAGCCCAGGCTCACCGACGTGGAGGTATGGCCCATGGCGAACAGGTCGTGCTCGGACTCGTCGGGATTGGCAAAGCCAGAAGCCTCACCATAACGCTCCGGATCGATATAAGTGTACGCGCGCCCGGTCAGCGCCTTGTGGGCGTAGGTCTGGTGCGAAACGTCAAAGACAATCTTGTCGATGGGGGAGTTAAATACGCGATGAAGCGCAACCGTAAGCTCAACGACGCCCAAGTTGGGGGCAACGTGCCCGCCGACGGCGGCGGAGCTTTCGAGGATGGCGTGGCGAATCTCGCCGCAGAGCTGCGGGAGCTCGGCGCGATTAAGAGCCTTGACGTCCTCGGGCGTTGTCGTTTGCGTAAGCAGCATCGTTGTGGGTTACTCCATGCGAATCGAGCGCCGGCGCTCCCTCGGCCGGCACAATTGCACAAGACAGTCTCGCACATTTTGGCGTTTGATATGTGACGGCGGCGCGGTAATTCGCCAACTGGCGGGGCAAAACGTTTTGTCCGATGCCATACTAGTAAATTCGATGATGATTTTATTCATTGCGTGCAGGCTGCGACTTGCCGCCGAGAGCCGCTGGAAGGAGGCCGCATGTCCGATACCGTTCGTGCCGAGAGTATCGCGCGCGAGGTCGACAATGCCGCCCGTCAGCTGGCCCAGGCGGGCCGCTTGGACCTGACGTGTGAGTTTATCCAGCATGGCCACGTGACGGTGTATACGCATGTGACCTCGGTGGCGCGGGCAAGTCTGTCCTTTGCCGAGCGCCTGGGCCGCGTCGGTATCTCCGTCGACCGCTTGTCGCTGCTGCGCGGGGCCCTGCTGCACGATTACTTTCTCTATGACTGGCACGATCCCGACCCAAGCCATCGACTGCATGGCTTTCGGCATCCGTTTTTTGCCCTGGCGCGTGCGGAGGAAGATTTTGAGCTGACGCCGCGCGAGCGGAATATTATCGTGCGTCATATGTTTCCGCTGGTGCCGGTGCCGCCGACGTGTCGTGAGGCATGGATTGTGTGCCTGGCGGATAAATGGTGCGCGCTGCGCGAGACGATTGCCGGCCGTCTGCCGCGCAAAGACAGGGCGGACGATGACGTGAGCAGCGAATCGAACGAAAAGAGGAGTGGGTAGACGGTGGGAACCGCGATCGACATGGCATTTGACGGCGCGACGCTTGCCGCCTGTCCGCTCTCGGCGCTGGTACTCTCGTTTGCCTTCTACGGTTTTTGCGGCTGGGTATGGGAGTCGACAGTCTGCGCCATGCTCAACCACGGACGCTTTGCCAACAGCGGCTTTTTGCTAGGGCCGTGTTGTCCCATCTACGGTGCGGGCGGCATCGCGTGCTGGTTGCTGCTGCGCGGGATTCCGGATGCCTCGAGCCAGTTTGTCGCTGCAGCGCTCGTATGCAGCGTGATTGAGTACAGCGTGGGCGTGCTGTTGGAAAAAAACAACGGGCGCTCGCTTTTGGGACTATTCGCATCTGCCGTTTAACCTGCACGGGCGCATCTGCCTGTACTGGGCCTGCGCGTTTGGCTTGGGCGCGTTGTGCATTTGCCGTTTAGTGGAGCCGGCATTGCTGGGGTTGCTTGGCCATCTGCCGGTGCTGATTGTGCGGCTGTCCGCCTTTATCGTCGCGGTCGCGATGATGGTCGACGCGGTGTGCTCGTTGGCGAGCTGGCGCCGCCTGTCCGATCAGCTGGAGCGTGTGCGCGCCGACCTTGCCGACCGCATCGATGAGTCGCTTGCCGATGCGTCTGACTCCATGCTCGAGCGTATTCCCGATTCGGCGATCGACTCGGTGGCGCAGACGCACGTCCGCAGCCGTGCCGTTAACGCATGGCTGGCGGAGCTGGGCGACGCGGCGCTCGATGCTCTGCGTGAGAAGGCTTCGATGCCGACGTTTATCTCGGACGGTGCCCACGGCCTGGCGCTTGCCGCCCGCCGCGTCGCCGATGCCACGCCGAGCGTGCCTCGCCCGTCGCTCACCCGTCTCCGTGCCGGCAGGCGCGCGAGCCGTCCGGTGCCGAGCGTGTCGCTCAGCCGCCGCGACCTGCGCTTCTTCAATGCCTTCCCGCGCTTGCGCATTAACTGTTACGAGGGCGTCATCCGAGCCACCAACCTTCGCGACCGCGCTCGCGAGCTGTTCCGGCGCTAGCCGGGCCGGGCGCGCTCACGGCTCCCTTGCCCTCGCATTTCCCGTTCGTTTCGCGTCCGTTGCTGCGCCGTTTCCAAGATTGCGGCGCCGTTTCCATTCGACAATGTAGCGTTTAACAACCCCGTATCTGGTCTACATCAGTTGCCCCTCGGCCGCATTATGGGCGCCGACAACGTTCATGCGTCCAAGGGAGAGCGAATGTACGATACGGGATCGACAACGTTTATGCTCATCTGCACCATGCTCGTGTTTTTAATGACACCGGGTCTGGCGTTTTTCTATGGCGGCCTGTCCAGACGCAAAAATGTCATCAACACCATGCTCATGTGCTTTGGCGCCATTGGCCTGGTCGGTGTGCTGTGGATTGTTGCCGGCTGCTCGCTGGCCTATGGTGGTCACGCCGGGCGCGGGCTTTGTCGAGCCATGGGCAGCGCGCTCACGGGCCTGTTCTGTGTGCCGGAACTCTCGTGGACCGGTAAGGGTGGTCTGTTTTACACGGGCGACGCGTCGCTGCTTGTCTCGCAGGTCCTGGGCATTGTAGTGACGGTTGTTATCGTGCTGTTTCTCGACGTGGTGATTGCCGCGGTGGTCAAGGCGTTGTTCCACGGCAGCCTGCGCGTGGACGAGGCCGACGAGGCGCTGGGCCTGGACGCGAGCCAGCACGGCGAAAGCGCATATCCATCGTTTAGCGGCCTGGATTAACAAGGGGAGTGATTTGGCATGAAGAAGATTACGGCTATCGTACGTCAGGAGAAGCTTGAGGTTCTCAAAGATGCGCTGTTTGCTGCCGATGTTCGCGGCATGACCATCAATCAGGTGCAGGGCTGCGGCGCACAGCATGGCTGGAAGGAGTACGTGCGCGGCAACGAGTTGCTTGTCAACACGATCCCTAAGGTGCAGTTCACCCTCATCTGCGCCGATGAACATGTCGACGGAATTGTCGACATCATCTGCAATGCCGCCCGCACCGGCGCCGTCGGAGACGGCAAGATTTGGGTCGAGCCGGTCGAGGAAGTCATCCGCATCCGCACCGGCGAGCACGGTCCCGCCGCGGTATAGAGTTGTCTTTCGCCTGATGGGCGTGCCTCCCTTGGGGTGCGCCCATTCTCGTCTACAATATCGTGCATACGAAGGAGAGGCATGCCCATGATCAAGATGTTTGCGAGTGACTTAGACGGTACGCTGCTGAACGCCCTGCACGAGGCAGATGGGACTATCCGCCGTGCCATTCGCGAGCTGACTGAGGCTGGCCTGCACGTGGTTCCCGCGACTGGACGCTCGACGTTGCCGATCGGCGAGCATGGCTTTACGGGCCTGGCGCTTGACGCCTGCTGCTCCAATGGATCCATCGTGCGCGACAGCCATGGTGAGGTGCTCAAGACCTGGACCATCGATCCGCAAGTCACTGAGGAACTGCTCAAGGCGTTTCCGGACATTTGCTTTGATTGCTCCACGCCCGATGGCATGTACTCGAGCGGTTCGTTCGAGATGCATCAGGCGGGCTTTAAAAAGGACAGCCCCATCAAGCGTATTGTGATGCGCGGCATGCGTGCACGCGGCGGGTATCACGAGGAACAGTATTTCGACCAGTCGATTGGCGACATCTTGCGCCACGATGTGTGCAAGATCAACTGCCGCGTGACCTCGCGCGAGCTGGAGCGCGACCTTAAGGCGTATCTTGCCGAGCGTTCCGATCGCGTGGTCAACGCGCCGTTTGACCCCGTTATGTTCGAGATTACGGACGTGACGTGCAACAAGGGCGAGAGTGTTGCCTGGCTGGCGGGCTACTACGGTATTGCCGAGGACGAGGTCGCGGTCTACGGCGACGGTGGCAACGACATCGCCATGCTCAAACGCTTCCGCCACAGCTACGCGACCAAAAACGCAAGCGATGCAGCTAAGGCCGCCGCGAGCGCGACCATCGGCAGCTGCATGGCCCACGCCGTCCCCAAACACATGCTCGCCACCATGAGCAAGCAGAACTCCCGCACCATCATCGAATAATGTGACAAAGGGACTGTCCCTTTGTCACAGTGGGGACTAACTTCTTTAAACACGAACAAATATTCGCATATCTAACTGCGCTTTGATAGAATCGGTGTCGTTGACGGCAGTTCCATGTGCCGGGCAGCGCCCTCCATTTGATGGGAGGTGATGCCCATGACCGATTTGATTGATTTCGTGAGACTTCTGACCGCCGTGGTCTCGTTCTTCACGGCGCTTGTCGGCCTTTCCGAGGCACTCAAGCAGCGTTCGAAGCGCAACAGAAGGGGTCGCCGCCGCTAAGGCGTTGACCCCCTAATGCAAACAACGGCGCTGCCCAGCCAGCTACAACTTGGGCTGCCGTCGACACTATTCTACCCACGAATGACATTTTGGACAATCGGTAATGCCGCTCCAAAAGCCAGGCGGGTTGTGACAAAGGGACTGCCCCCTCGTCACATTCTAAATATTGCCTTTACGTGTTGATACACACGGTGTGCAATAATACTCGCACTGTGCAATAGCGCACAGGCTGAGTAACAAGGAGGACGCTTGTCCCAGCTCGAGAAATGCGATCGCCGGTCCCTTCGCTCGCAGCGTGCCCTTCGCCAGGCACTTGCCAGCGAGCTTGCCGAAAGCGGCGACCTTTCGCGCATTAATGTCGCGTCGCTCACCGAGCGTGCTGGCCTTACGCGTCGCACGTTCTATTCGCATTACCGCGATATCCCCGACTTTATCAATCAAATCGAGGACGGCTTGCTGGCCGAGATCCGTGAGCGCATTGAGCTCATCACCGCAGCTCAGCTGCCCGATCTCTATCACAACATCGATGAGCTCGAGCCGGCGCCCGGTTCGGTTGAGCTGCTGCGTTATCTTGCGGCCAACCGCGACTTAATCGGTGCGCTGCTGGGGCCGGGCGGCGACCAGGCCTTCATTAAAAGGATTATCGACACTGCGCGTGAGGCTGTGGTGCCGCGTGCGCAGACGGGCATTTTGGGCCTGGCGCTGGGCACGTTCTTTGACTACTACGTCACCTACGTCGTGAGCGCCGAGGTCGGCATGATTCAGCGCTGGTTTGAGCGTGGGCTCACCGAATCGCCCGAGGCCATGGCGCGCATTATGACGGTTATCGCCTTTGTGCGCCCCGGCGACCTGTATGGCCAACCCATCGATATCAACGTGCCGGAATACGGCATGAAGCTTTTGAATTTGCAGCTCGAGGACGCGGTCGACACCGCCGCAACCGTCGAGTCCAACAACTAAGAGGAGAGACAATGAGCAAACTCGTCGAGGGCATCAAGGACCGCATGGTTGCTGCCGCACGCGAGGCCGCGCCCGCCGTGGTGGACGCTGCGCAGAAGGCCGCGACCGCGGCAGCCGAGAAAGTTGCCGAGGCAGTTGCCGATGCCAAGAAAGCGGCGGGGGAGGCGTCCGTCACTAGCGAGCCCGCCACCGCCACTGAGTCCGTAGCCGCCGCCCACGCCCCCGAAGGCGCGATCTTCAACCCCGGCAACGCCCACGGCAACCTGCACCTGGGCATCGACGTGGGCTCCACCACCGTTAAGCTCGCCGTGCTCAACGACGACAACCAGATCGTCTACGCCAAGTACCAGCGCCACCACACCGACGTCCGCGCTTGCGCCCGCGACTTGTTCGAGGGTGCCGCGACTGTGCTGCCGATGGCCCAGATGACCTGTGCCATCACCGGCTCAGGCGGCCTGCTGCTGTCCCAGTGGCTCGATTTGGAGTTTGTCCAGGAGGTCATCGCCAGCAAGCGTGCCGTCGAGACCCTCATCCCGGCCACCGATGTCGCCATCGAGCTGGGCGGCGAGGACGCCAAGATCATCTACTTCGATAATGGCATTGAGCAGCGCATGAACGGCACCTGCGCCGGCGGCACGGGCGCGTTCATCGACCAGATGGCCACTCTGCTGCACACTGACGCCAGCGGCCTCAACGAGCTCGCGGCCAACGCCACCACCATCTATCCCATCGCCAGCCGCTGCGGCGTTTTTGCCAAGACCGACGTGCAGCCGCTACTCAACGAAGGCGCCCGCCCCGAGGACGTGGCCGCCTCCATCTTCCAGGCTGTCGTGACCCAGACCATCTCGGGTCTGGCGTGCGGCCGTCCCATCCGCGGCAACGTCGCCTTCCTGGGCGGCCCGCTGCAGTACCTCTCCGAGCTGCGCCACCGCTTCTACCTCACGCTCAACCTGGACGAGGAGCACCGTATCGTGCCCCAAAACGCCCACCTGTTTGTGGCGAGCGGCGCCGCCATGGCGCACGAGTCCAATAAGCTCAGCACGTTCCCGCAGCTCATCGAGGCCATCGATGCCCTGGGCGACACACAGGGTGCCGAGGTCGAGCGCCTGGATCCGCTCTTTGCCACCGACGAGGACTTTGCCGAGTTCAAAACCCGCCACGACCAGGAAGTCGTTCCCAAGGGCAAGCTCGAAGGCTACACCGGCCGCGTGTTCATTGGCATCGACGCCGGCTCCACCACCATGAAGGCCGCGCTCGTGGGCGAGGACGGCCAGCTGTTGCACACCTGGTACGGCAACAACAACGGCGACATCCTGGGCACGGCCAAGGTCATCATGGCCGATTTCTACAACCACATCCCCGCCGGCTGCACCATCGGCCACGTGACCACCACGGGCTACGGCGAGGCGCTGCTCATCGAGGCCCTCAAAGCCGATTCCGGCGAGATCGAGACCGTTGCGCACCTGCGCGGCGCCAAAGCATTCCTGCCCGGCGTCGAGTTCATTCTGGACATCGGCGGCCAGGACATGAAGTGCCTGCGCGTCAAGGACGGCGTTATCGAGCACATCATGCTCAACGAGGCCTGTTCGTCGGGCTGCGGTAGCTTTATCGAGAGCTTCGCCGTCTCTATGAACATGGACGTGCGCGCGTTCGCCGATGCCGCCATCCATGCCAAGGCCCCGGTCGACCTGGGCAGCCGCTGCACGGTCTTTATGAACTCGCGCGTCAAGCAGGCGCAAAAGGAAGGCGCCACGGTGGGCGACATCGCGGCCGGCCTGTCCTATTCCGTCATCAAGAATGCCCTGTTCAAGGTCATTAAGCTGCGCGATCCCAAGGAGATCGGCAGCCAGGTAATCGTTCAGGGCGGCACCTTTATGTCCGATGCCACGCTGCGCGCGTTTGAGCAGCTCACTGGCGTTCACGCCGTGCGTCCCGACATCGCCGGCTGCATGGGCGCCTATGGTGCGGCCCTGCTCGCCCGCGATCGCGCCGGTGCCGATGGCGCCTCGACCATCCTTTCGGCTGAGGACATCGCGCACCTTACCGTGACGCAAAAGCATGTCCGCTGCGGTCGCTGCTCCAACAACTGCCAGCTCACCGTCAACGACTTTGGCGGCGGCAGGCGCTTCATTACCGGCAACCGCTGCGAGAAGGGCGCCGGCCACAAAAAGCAGAAGACCGAGGCCCCCAACCTCTTCAAAAAGAAAAACGAGCTGCTCTTTAACCGCGAGGTGCTGAGCCCCGACGAGGCCCCGCGCGGCACCGTCGGCATCCCCCGTGCGCTCAACATGTACGAGAATTACCCCTTCTGGCACGCGTTCTTTACGCGCCTGGGCTTTAGCGTGCAGCTGTCCGACCAGTCGAGCAAGAAGACCTACCAGGCGGGCATTGAGTCCATGCCGTCCGAGAGTGTGTGCTATCCGGCTAAGATGAGCCACGGCCACGTGATGAACCTCATCGACCGCGACGTCGACTTTATCTGGATGCCGTGCGTGCGCTGGGAGCGCAAGGAGGATCCGACCGCCGGCAACTGTTACAACTGCCCCATCGTCATGAGCTACCCCACGGCGTTGGCACTCAATATCGACGAGATTCGCGAGCAGAACATCGAGTTCCTGTACCCGTTTGTGCCCTATCACGACAAGACCGAGCTCAAGCGCCGCCTGTACCAGGTGCTCGCCGTTGATCGCGTGGCCGATGCTGAGGCCGGTCGCGGTCGCGTGCGCGGTCCCAAGATCACGCGCTCCGAGGTCGATGCCGCTGTCAACGCTGCCTTTGAGGCCGATGCGCGTTTCCACGAGGATATCCAGACCATGGGCGAGGAAGCTCTTAAGTGGGTCGAGGACCACGGCGGCCACGGCATCGTACTCGCCGGCCGTCCCTACCATAACGACCCCGAGATCAACCACGCCCTGCCCGAGCTTATCTCGAGCTTTGGCTTTGCGGTCTTTACCGAGGATTCGCTCGCGCATCTGGTAAAGCCCGAGCGTCCGATTCGCGTCGTCGACCAGTGGATGTACCACAGCCGCCTGTACGCCGTCGCCCGTTTTGTGACGATGCGCAACGACCTGGATCTGATCCAGCTCAATTCCTTCGGCTGTGGCCTGGACGCTCTGACCACCGACCAGGTGCAGGAAATCCTTGAGGCCAGCGGCAAGATCTACACCGTGCTCAAGATCGACGAGGTGTCCAACCTGGGCGCTGCGCGCATCCGCATCCGCTCGCTCATGGCGGCGCTCAAGGACCAGGAGGCCGAGCGCTTGGTCGAGGCTACGGCAGCGGGCGAGGCCTACGAGCAGGGCGACGCCGCGCCGGTGGCACCCTCCACGGATGCTCCCGCATTCGCGAGCCGCAAGTACACGTTCGAGGCGCAGCGTGAGAGTGCTTCGACCGCGTGGCCCAAGGTGCCCTTTACCGAGCAGATGCGCGAGGAGGGTTACACCATCCTGTGCCCGCAGATGGCGCCGATCCACTTTGACCTGGTCAAAGAGGTGTTCCGTGGTGCCGGCTACAACTTGGAGCTGCTGCCCTCGACCGACCACGACGCCGTCGAGGCCGGCCTGCGCTACGTGAACAACGACATCTGCTACCCGTCGATTCTGGTGACGGGCCAGATTATGGAGGCCATCGAGAGCGGTCGGTACGACCTGTCCAAGACCGCCGTGGTCATCAGCCAGACCGGCGGCGGCTGCCGTGCTACCAACTACATCGCGCTCATTCGCAAGGCCCTGCGCGAGAGCGGCCACCCCGAGATTCCGGTGATCTCGCTTTCGGCCGTGGCACTCGGCGAGGACAACCCCGGCTTTAAGATTACGCCGGCGCTGCTTAAGCAGGCCGTGTACGCGGTGCTCTTTGGCGACGTGATGATGCAGATGCTCTACCGCTGCCGCCCGTACGAGGCCACGCCCGGTGCCGCCAATGCGCTCTACGAGCAGTACATGGCGCGCGCCCGCAAGCTGGCGCCCAAGTTCAACCGCCACAACTACACCAAGCTGTGCCGCGAAGCCATTCGCGCGTTCGACACCATGCCGCTCGTGGGCGAGGGCACCAAGCCGCGCGTGGGCGTGGTCGGTGAGATTCTGGTCAAGTTCCATCCCACGGCCAACAACCATGTGGTCGACGTTATCGAGCGCGAGGGCTGCGAGGCCGTGGTGCCGGGCCTGCTCGACTTCTTCCTGTACTCCATGAGCAACGCCGAGCTGCAGAAGGACGAGTTGGGAAGCTCTGCTACCACGCGCGCTGGCATGCAGGCGCTCATCAAGCTTGTGGACTGGATGCGCACGCCGGTGGAGGAGATGCTCGAAAAGTCCCGCCGCTTTGAGGCGCCCGAGCGCATCGGCACCATGGCCGACAAGGCCCGCACGGTGCTTTCGGTGTGCAACAACATGGGCGAGGGCTGGCTGCTCACGGCCGAGATGCTCGACCTGATCGACCACGGTGCGCCCAACATCATCTGCACGCAGCCCTTCGCGTGCCTGCCCAATCACGTGGTGGGCAAGGCCGTGATCAAGGAGCTGCGCCGCCAGCACCCTGAGAGCAACATTGTCGCGGTGGACTACGACCCCGGCGCGTCCGAGGTCAACCAGCTCAACCGTATTAAGCTCATGATCAGTGTGGCCAAGGAGAACATGCGCGCCGGTAAGGGCTTTAAGCTCGAGAAGGTGGCGCCGCTCGCGATGGACGAGGTCACCGGCCAGATGCGTGCTCATGACGGCTGTGCGAGCTGCGGGCCGGCCAGCGAGGAGGCCGTGGCATCGGTCGCCGAGCGCCTGGGACGCGGCATTAAGAAGTAGCTGGCCTGCTTTGTGCTGGATATGAGACAAATGGGTGGTAGCCGTACCGGCCACCACCCATTTTTACTGGACATCTGTTGCGCAAATGACCTTGCTACAGCCTTCCGTGGGCTCGCCAGAGTTTTGGGCCGGTTCGGGCTTTGAAGACAAGTTGCTGCAGGCCCAAGGCGATTTTTCGCTCAACGCAGGCCAGCACAGTGTGACCTATCTGCCGAGCTCCGATACGGCGGCAACCGCTCGCTACCAGGTGCTACTGTACGACAACAACTTTGGTGCGGCAGAAAGCTATCCCAAGTTCGACTGGGGTCAGCTGGGCGCCGCGGTGGTGACCGACTATAGCAAGGGAACGCATTCGTTTGGGCGAATCTTTACGGTGGACGTGACCGCGCGCACCTACGAGCTTGTGGACCAGATCGCAGTGCCGTTCTCGAGCTACGTAAGTAGTGCACAGCGCGTCGGCGATTCGAATAGTATGCTCGTGGCATCGGGCCAGGCCAAGACCTTTACTGAGTACGATCGCTATGGACTGCCCATCGCCACCTACGAGATGGAAGCCGAGAAGTACATCTATCGCGTGTACAAGTACGAGCTGTAGAGCCACGCTTAGGTTTGACCAATGGAGTATGAAAACACGCCGTTCGCCGATGCCCCCTCCGCGAGTGGTAGCCATATGGTTTGATGTTAGAAACATATAGTTGTCGCCAGCCTGCTGGCGACGTTCCCCCTGATATCGGAGGTTCCAGGTATGTTTCGCGCTCCGTTAAACAACTATCGGTTGGGCTAACATGGGTCGCCGTACTATCTCGATAGCCCTCGCAGTGGTTTGCTTGGCTGTGCTCCTGGGCGCTGCAGGGCAGTTTGCTATAAATCGAGAAACATCCTATATGCAGGAATGCGTTTCCGAAGGCTTTGCCATTGATGGTTACTATCGGGATGACAAAACGAGTCGGGAAACCCTGGCTTTCCTTGAGGAGGACAACTGTCGATGGCAGCTGGTCGACCAAGACGGAATCTGCACAGACGGGCAGTTTAAGCGTACGGATGACCCCAACATCCTGATATTAAAGAAGGAAAACGGTGAAGAATTCGGTACGGTCCACGTGGCGTATATTTCGCGTCGACGCGATCAGGGTTGGCTCTACCTATTTAGAGATACCAAGGTGACCCGCTTTAATCTGGTGAGCACTTATCCGGCGTTTATGGTGGAGTCCGGCGATGTCGATGTGGAAAGTTGATTTACGGCAATAAATCAGCGAGCGGAGCGCGGCCATGGACCGCGCCCCGCTATTTGCTCGTGGCCCGCGTCACGTCTGCGCCATGTCGTGACTCGCGGCTGCGCGCATCCATCCCACGTCGCGTATTACTGCACATCAAACTCCATGCGATCGAGTTCGGGCACGTTGAGGTCGATGAGCTTGCGGGCAACGCGGCGGTCGTGCGCCCCGAGCGCCTCGCTTGTCGTCACATGGGCGACAATCTCGCGTTCGACGATGCCCTCCTCGTCCCCTTCGGTAGCCGAGGTCTCGACGGCGACGGTGTAATCCTTAAAGCTTGGCAGCACCGCGGCAAGCTCGCGTGTGGTTTCAGTGACGCCGTAGCCGTCCTGTACGCCGGCCTGCGCCGAGCCAATGGAACCCGCGGTCATAACGATGCAGGGGATGGCAAAGATCACCGTTCCCACGATGATGTGGCGGCGCACCTTGCGCGATAGCTCGTCGACCTCGGCGTTTTCCTCGGCGGTCACGATACCGTCGCCGTTCAGATCGCGCTTGAGCGGTACGCGCAAAAGAAGTAGCACGGCTTCGGCAGCCAGTGCGATAAAGACCACGTTGATGCCAAACTCATAAAGCGCCGAGAGAAACAGTGACCCGCTTGCAATGGCGATGCCATAGCCCGCCGCGCACAGGGGCGGCATGAGCGCGGTCGCCACGGCCACGCCGGCGATGAGCATGGCGGGTTCCTGGTCGCGCGAGTTGCCCAGGCCACCCGCAAAGCCGCCCGCGAGCGCGACGGCAAGGTCCCACACAGTCGGTGTCGAATTGTCGATGATGGCGGCCGTGGTGGTGCCAAGGGGCGAGAGCTTAAAGTACAACGTGGACGTGACCAGGCAAAAGACCATCTGCAGTGCGAGGCTGGCAATGGCCTCGACGGTGATCTCGCGGTCGAGCGTGGCAATGCCATATGCCATGGCAAGGACCGATCCCATAAGCGGGCAGATGAGCATGGCGCCCACGATGGCGATGTCCGAATCGATATCGAGGCCGATGCTCGCGATGAGCATGGCGATGATGAGGATGCATAGGTGGGAGCCAGTCAGACGCGCCCCGTTTACAAAACGCTTGCGGATCACGTGGTAGGGCGCGCGACCCTCGCGAATATTGAATGCGCGCTTGAGGAAGCGGGTGACGTTTTCCATGGCTTCGCTATGAGCAGGGCGGATGCCGTGACGCCGATGATGACGCTCACGCAGTCGTTCGATCTGTTGCTTGTCGAGTTCCATGTTCACCTCGTTCTGGCACGGGCCGCGCAACGCGCCCGTTGTCCTAACTCTACACCGTGGCGGGCGGGGTGTCTGTTGGATGCGGAATCCGATAGGGCGGATGACGCGGGAGCAAATGCAAATCACAGGCTCAATTCGATCCCGCAAGAATATGATGCGCCAGCTCCTACATATGTGACGAAATTGTGAAGCACGAGAGCGCGAATTTCAAAAATCCGCCGGTGACCAATGTTGCGCAACAGAATTCAAAAATCAGCTCCTACATTTTGAACCGTATGGATACATCCGTGTCAAAGGGAGAAAGCCATGGCAAACTACAGTCCACAACACTTTGAGCCTCGGGCTAAGGCCGTCAACGTCAAGGGCGTTGCCAACCGCGCCGTCGCAACCGTTTTGACGGCGGGCCTCATCGCTCAGCCGCTCATGTCGCCGCTGGCGGCAATCGCCGCACCGACGGCAGATAACGGCGATTCTGTTCAGGGGGGGGTAGTTCTGTAGAGAACACCGTTGCCGCCGGTAACCAAGCGGTCGTAAAGACGGCTGCCCAGCTGGCAGAGGAGTCGGCAAAGCAGCTCAAGGACGCTCAGGCCGCCTACGATGCGGCTCAGAAGAAGGCCGACGCGGCGGGCCAGTCTCAAAAGCAGGCGCAGCAGCAAAAGAATCAGGCCTCGCAGGCCGTGACCGATAACGCCGCCGAGCAGAACGAGGCCGAGGTAGCCGCGCTTCAGGAGAAGATCGACGAGCTTAAGGCGGCCGTCGAAAAGACCGAGCAGCAGCAGAAGAAGCTGGGCGACCTGAACGATCGGCTCGAACAGGCCAACAAGAGTGTCGAGGATAAGACCCAGGCGCTCAAGGACGCCAAGGCAAAGCAGGATGAGGCCAAGAAGGCCCTCGATGATGCCCAGGCCAAGCTCGAGGCCATGGGTATGGACGAGTACGAGGCCGCCAAGAAGGCCGTCGAGGACGCGCAGGCAAAGCTCGATGACGCCAATAAGGCCGTTACTACTGCACAGGCCAATCTGGACCAGGCCAAGGCTGGCGAGGCCAGCGCCCAGCAGGAAAAGCAGAATACCGAGGCGGCTTTGACGACTGCCCAGGCCAAGAAGCAGGAGACTGCCGCTGCTCTCGCAGCCGCAACCACCGCGCGCGATAACGCCCAGCAGAAGTTCAACCAGGCGCAGGCCGCGCTCGATGCTGCCGTCTCGGGTACGGGTGTTGACCTGAGTGCGCTTGAGGCCGCCAAGAAAGCTGCTGCTGGTGAGCTTAAGACCGCGCAGGCGGAGCTCAATGCCGCGACGGATGCCGACGCCACCGCACAGACAAATCTGCAGGCCGCCCAGGCTGCCGTCGCTGCCGCGCAGGAGAAGGCCAACGCCGCCAACGCTGCTGTGGCATCTGCCCAGTCTGCATACGATGCGGCAAACAAGGAGTACAAGGACGCGGCCAGTAAGCGTGACGCCGCGAAGACGACATACGAGCAGGCCCAGCAGACCGAGGCCGACAAGAAGGCGGAGTACGATAAGCTTGTCGAAGTTCGCAAGCAGAAGCGCAGCGAGTGGGAGGCAGCCTGCGCTGCTTCGAACGCCGCGGAAAAGGCTTATGACGCTGCTAATGTCCAGGTTGAGGCTCTTGAGAAGCAGATTGCTGACCTCAAGTCCAACATGACCGTTGACCAGGAAGTCATCAGCCAAGGTATACTCGGCTTCATGAACTATATTAGCGACGGCAGCCAGTTCACAGCCACGCAGAAAAAGAACGCCCAGGAAGCCGTATCGATGCTGACCGGTGCCGCTGACAAGGCCGAATGGTATGACCAGTACGTCGATCAGGACATGTCTCGCGACACCAACCCACTTTCCTTGGAGCAGATGCGCAACGCCCTGACATATCTCGACACCCAGAACAACCTCCGCAAGGCGAACGGTCAGTCGGCGCTCAGCGTCAGCCTCCGCATGACTGCGGCAGCCGCCCTTAATACATCATATTCATCGAACATCTGGGGACACTCGAACTGTTACTTCGACAACGGCGAAAATCTTGCTGGCGGAGGCGGCGCATATACCGGCGGCGAGACCGAGGATACGCTTGGCTGGCCATATACCGGTCTCTACACCCAGGAGAAAAAGGCATTCGATAAGTACGTCGAACAGTATGGTGACGCACTTGGAAGCCATCGATATGATTCATACTATATCTACCAGCACTACTACAGCATCTACAAAGAGTGCGGGCACTATCTCAACATCATCGATGCCGGCACGAAGGCTATCGGTATCGCGACCGGTAGCGGTAAGAACACCGATTCCGAGGTAACCGTATTCGATTACAGCGCTGATGATACTCAGGCTGATTTCACTGTCTCCGAGTTCAAGAAGCTCGTGAACGACTACATCGACTCTGCCTATAACGCTGGCGGCACGCAGGCGCAGAAGGCGCAGCTCAAGGAGCTTCAGGGCAAGCTCGCCGAGGCGCAGAAGAACTTTGGAACTACTAGGGAAGCTTACTTCGCAGCTGTAAACGGGCAGGATGCCGCCCAGGACGCTTTCACCGCAGCAGATGTGAACATGAACACCGCCAAGGGTGAGTACGAGAAGGCTAAGTCCGGCACCGCCGCCGCGAAGACGGCATACGACGCCGCGAAGGACGCACTCGGCGGAATCGACATCGAGTCCCTCAAGCAGAACCTCGATGCCGCCAAGAGCAAGGCCGCTACTGCCCAGGCAGCTCTCGATAAGGCAAACGCCACGCTTGCTGACAGCAAGGCGAAGGCAGCCGAGGCCACCGCTCACAAGGCGAAGGCTCGCAGCGCCCGCGATGCCGCCAAGGCAAAGTCCGATCAGGCCAATGAGGCGTATGACAACGCCACTGCTTCGGTCAAGGACCTTACCGCCAAGCGCGATGCCGCCAATACGGACCTTGCGAACAAGCAGGGCACGCTAGGCGAGGCCAAGAAGGCCGACGGTGCTGTCCAAGCTGGCGTTGACAAGGCTCAGGCCGCAGACGCGCATGCCGCGACCGCTCTTTCGGACGCCAAGCAGGCAGTTGCCGCCAAGACGCAGGTCCTGTCCGACGCACAGGCGAAGGCCAAGGCCGCCGAGGGCGAGCTGGCCACCGCAAACAAGGCCTTCGAGCGCTTCGCCGGCGCCCAGAAGGCGGTCGACGACGCCAAGGTCGCCTATGACGCTGCCGTCGCCGGTGTCGCCGATGCCCAGAAGCAGCTCGAGTCCGCCAACGAAGCCGTCGTCGATGCGAACCTCGAGATCGTCAAGGCCAAGGCCGAGCTTGCCAACGACGAGGCGCTCAAGGCCGATCTTGAGGCTGTCGACCACAAGGCATCCCTTGCCGCGGGCACGACGGGCAACGAGAAGCTGGTCAAGCTGAACGCTGCCTACGCTCGCTATAAGGCCGCCGTTGATGCCGCCGCTGGCCTCAAGGCTGCCCTGAGCGATGCCGATGCCAAGCTGTCCGATGCCAACGACGCCTATGCCGCCGCGCTTGCCGAGCTTGGCGATGCCAAGGATGCCCTGGCTGCCGCGCAGGCCGAGTACGACAAGTATCATCCCAAGGCTGAGCCACAGGCCAAGCCTCAGGTTGCGCAGGCTGCTGCAAAGGCCCCCGTTGCCAAGAAACAGGCCGCGCCTGCCGCGCTCGCCCAGACCGGTGATGACTCCGCACTTGCGGGTGAGGTCTTCGTCATCGGCGGCATAACGCTCGTGGCCGCAGGCGTGACGCTGGGCGATCGTCGTCGCAAGCACATGTAGCGATTCGGGCGTCGGCTCTGCAAGGAACTTCAATTCATAGCGGGACCGTCTCGATAGC
Organism: uncultured Collinsella sp.; assembly: GCA_900544135.1. Classification (GTDB taxonomy): domain Bacteria; phylum Actinomycetota; class Coriobacteriia; order Coriobacteriales; family Coriobacteriaceae; genus Collinsella. The sequence continues at coordinate 19,818 of UQTU01000009.1, read as the reverse complement.
CAAACGATAAGGCCGGCGCGCTGTTAAACGCAGTGCGCCGGCCTTTCTTTGCGTTGGTATCAAAAAGCCCGGTCGATAGCCGCGAAAGCTACCGACCGGGCAAATCGTAGGCAATATGGTTGCTGTCGAGCAGCTGCTCAGCTTAGCCCAGCAGGCTTAAGCCCACGGAGACAAACGCCAGGATAACGCCGACGATGGACTCGCCGCCCAGCAGGCCGCTGGCAACGACCAGGCCCTGCTCCTGGAAGGCGGCATCCTTGGCGGCCTTCTCCTCGTCCGAAAGACCAGCGGTGGCGTCGCGGTGGGCGGACCACTTGTCGTAGGCGAGCTTAACGCAGGAGCCCAGGAAAGCCGTGAGCGACATGTAGAACGGCAGGTACACGCCCAGGCCGATCATCATGGCCGGAATGCCGAGCCAGTACATGACGATGCCGGCGATAAAGCCGCCTGCGAACCACGGCACGCTCGGAATGCCCGAGACCATGGTGGCGACCACACTTGCCTGTGCGGCCACAAAGCTCTTGTCGGGGCCAAAGGCGTCCGGACCATAGGCGGTAACGAGCGCGACCATGACGGCTGCGGCGACCAGGGCGCCCACGATGCCGCCGATGGCCTGGCCGATCCACTGCGCACGCGGATTGGTGCCCAGCACGGCGCCGGCCTTAAAGTCGTTCATGACGTCGCCCGCAAGGCCGCACGCCACGGCCACGATGCCGGCGATAAAGAACAGCTTGACCTGTGCGAGCTGCGCGAAGGCCGCCACGATGAGCATGACGATGAGGCCAAAGATCTCCATGGGGTCGATGCCCGTCTGGCCGCAGCTCTGTGCGCTCATGATGGTGGTGACAAAGGTAAACAGCGTGACGATGACGGCCGGAACGGGGCCGAGGTCGAGCGCGATGGCGATGATCACGGCGATGGCGGCAGTGCCCAGGCCGATGATGCCGGCGTCGAGCTTAAGCGAGCCCGAGATGAGCGACTGCTCGTCGGTGTCGCTGGAGCCGTCGGCGGCAAGGCCGCGGGCGATGCCGGCGACCTGCGGCAGGATGTCCTTAAGGACGACGGCGACACCAAAGCCCATCATGAGGCCCATACCCAGGGACTTGACGATGCCCTGTGCAGTCACAACGTCAAAGAGACCGGCAGCGGTGCCGCCGACGATGATGCCAAAGTTGCCCAGCAGGGCACCGGCAAACCAGCAGGCCACAGGGGCAAAGCCCACCAAAAAGCCGATGGAGAGCAGCATGGGCGAGTTGTAGATGGCAAAAGTCACGCCAGGAATGTTGAGTGTGCACAGCATGCTGGGCACCACGCCCAGGGCATCGCGCAGCACGCTGTAGATACCGGCGACGGCCATGGAGCCAAAGAGCTGCTTGCCGGTCTTGCCACCGGCTTCGGTAGCGCGCAGGGTCTGAGCTGCGGCGTTACCGGTGGGAAACTCCAGCGCGGCGTCCACGATAAAATGACGGTGGATGAGTGCCGTGGCCAGCAGGCCCAAGATGGTGCCGGCGAGTGCCACGATAAACATGTCGAGCCAGCTGATCTGGTCGGCATAGCCCAGCATCCAGGCGCCCGGGATGGTAAACGCCAGACCGCCGGCGACCATGGCGCCCGCGGACATGATGGTGTGGGTGACGTTGGCCTCGTTGAGGCTGGCGTTGCCCATGAGTTTGAGGAAGAACAGCGAGATGACGGCAGCGAAGATGATCGGCCAGGGGAGCGCGCCCATCTTGAGGGCGGTGTAGGCCGAGCTTGCCGTGATGATCACGCAGCCAAGGACGCCGATGACGACGCCGCGCAGCGTGAGTTGACCGCGCATCGAGGTGCGGTTCGAGGGATTGCTCATATAGAACTCCTTTGCGTATATCCGCTTCCCCCGCAAGCGCCGCTACGGATACGGCGCGGGAAGTCGGGTTACCAAGGGCCGCCGCGTGAGCTCGCGCACGACCGCGCATCAGTATAGCCGCAAGGTAGTCAATTTGGGACGGGGCTTTTTAGCTGGTTTGGGTAGGCGATATACTGCTGGGCAGACGAAAGGAGTGCCGACGATGCTTAATGGCTGCACATATATATTGACGGTCGACGTGGGCAACACGTTCATTCGCTTTGGCCTGTTTGCCGAGGATTCGGCCGCGGCGCAGGAATGCCCGCTTGCGACGTGCGAGATCACGACGCCGTCGAGCATCACGGCCGACGAGGCGCGCATGAGGCTCGTGCAGGTCATGGGCGCGCTGGCAATCGATGCGGGCATGCCGGGTGTACTCGTTCCCGCGGCGGCCGTGCTGAGTTGCGTGGTGCCGGCGCTCGAGCGCCCGTGGAAGGCGGCGCTTTCCCGCACCTGCACGGGGCGCATGCTCACCGTGGGGCCGGGCCTCAAGACCGGCATGCCCGTGCACTACGACGATCCGGCCGAGATCGGCCCCGACCGCATCGCCGACGCCGTGGCGGCCCGTGCCGTCTACGGCTCTCCGTGCATCGTGATCGACCTGGGCACTACGACCAATATCGAGGTCATCGATGCGCGCGGAACCTTTGTCGGCGGCGTCATCGCGCCGGGTCTGGCACTTGGCGCCCGCTCGCTTTCGGCCGCTGCGGCGCGCCTGCCGCAGGTCGAGCCCTCGGCACCCACACATGTGATCGGTCGCAACACGCGCGAGGCCATGCGCTCGGGCGTGGTCTTGGGCGAGGTGGCCCGTATCGACGGCATGCTCGACATGGTGCTTGCCGAGATGCGCGCGACCAAGACGGCGGGGGAGGGCAGCGTGCCCATCGTCATCACCGGCGACGATGCCGAGGCGCTCGCGGCGTTGGTCGGCCACAGCCTGACGGTCGATGACGCGTTGACGCTTCGCGGCCTGGCCGAGCTGTACCGCATCAACCAAAAGCCTCGTCGCGCGTAGGGCGAGGGGCTGGTGGGATAAGCGCCTCCACCTTTCACCTGCTACAATGTGTCAAACTATTGCGATTTCGGAGGTGTCTGCCATGTCGGACGATCTTCATCAAACCGCGTCGGGCAAGCGCCGCGACGTTATTAGCTGGGACGAGTTCTTTATGAGCGTGGCCATCGCCGCACAGCGTCGCAGCAAGGATCCCAATACGCAGGTGGGCGCGTGCATCGCCAGCACCAACCACCGCATCCTTTCGGTGGGCTACAACGGTACGCCCTCGGCACTCAACGATGACTTTTTCCCGTGGGGCACGAGCGACGACCCACTGCAGGACAAGCATAACTACGTAGTCCATGCCGAGGCCAACGCCGTGCTCAACTACCGCGGCTCGCTCAAAGACCTTGAGGGTTCCACGGTCTACGTCACGCTGTTCCCGTGCCATGACTGCGCCAAGATCCTGGCGCAGGTGGGCGTGGGCGAGGTTGTCTACCTGGACAATAAGTACGCCGACACCGACGACGGCCGCATCAGTCGCCGCATTCTCGACTCCTGCGGCATCAGCTACCGCCAGGTTATCGTCGATGTCCACATCGGCACCGGGGAACAAACTCGGCAGTAGCGGCAGCGTGTGCTAGCGCCGGGCGTCGGCAAAAGCAGCTAAAAAGCCCCGTCCCAAATTGACTGCTCGTGAAAGTCGTGTCCGCGCGCATGGACGGCTCGTGAGCGGGTACATGGCTGTAGTAACATAGCTCTGTCCGCGGGCGCGCCCGCGTTATTGTGAGAAAGGAGCCCCTGTGGCTGTTAACGAAGAGCTGCTTAAGAAGGTTCTTGAGGAGATCCGCCCCAACCTGCAGGCTGACGGCGGCGATATGGAGTATGTGGGCGTCGACGACGAGGGCGTCGTCCAGCTTGAGCTTCAGGGTGCCTGCGCCGGCTGCCCTATGAGCGCACTGACCCTGTCCATGGGTATCGAGCGTATTCTCAAGGAGCACGTACCCGGCGTTACCCGTGTCGAGCAGGTCAATGCCTCCGGCGATGCCGAGGACCTGTACGACGAGTATGCGCCGTTCTAAGAAGCGAAAGCTGCGGGCGATGTGCTCCGCATAGACGTCACGCCCAAATGTGCGGCTGCGAGCGAAAGGCCCGCGGCCGCATTTGTATGTAGGGAGCAGGGGGACCGATATGCTCAACGACCTCTACCATATGCTTGATCCCGTCGCCATTTCGGCGGGGCCCATCACCATCTACTGGTACGGCTTGGCCTACGTGGTCGGTGCTCTGCTCACGGCGGTCGTCATGTATCGCACGCAGCGTCGCTGGGGTTTCGACATTACGGTCGACGACCTGACGAGCGTCGTGGTCGGTGTGGTCTTTGGCCTTATCATTGGCGCCCGCCTGTTCTACGTCATCTTTTACGGTGACGGCTACTACTGGGCACATCCGCTCGAGATCTTTGCCACCAACGAAGGCGGCATGAGTTTCCATGGCGGCTTGGTGGGCGGCATCATCGGCGGCGTGCTCGTGTGCCGCATGTACAAGCTCGATGCGTGGACTTTGGCAGACCTCGCGGTCATCGGTGCTCCGTTGGCCCTGTGCCTGGGGCGCTGCGCCAACTTTGTCAACGGCGAGCTGTGGGGCAAGCCGACCGATTTGCCCTGGGGCGTGATCTTTGGCGGCACCGCGGGCGATATGCCGCGCCATCCCTCCCAGCTCTACGAGGCATTTCTCGAGGGCATTGTGCTCTTTTGCATCTTGCAGGTGCTCAGCCGCAAAAAACCGCTGCTGCCCCAGGGCACGTTTATGGGTGTGTTTGTGATGGGTTACGGCATTGTCCGCTTCCTCGTTGAGTTTGTGCGCGTGCCCGATGCCCAGCTGGGCTATCTGCTGGGCGGCGTCATCACCATGGGTCAGCTGTTGAGTCTGCCACTCGTGATTGCAGGCCTGGCGCTCATCATCTTCGCCCGACACCGCAATCGCCCCCAGCGCATCTACCTCGACGCCTAGCCACCACATACCACCATAAAGGGGACAGGCACCTTTGTGGTGGTTTTGCCGGGCAACGATGGCAGAACCGTAACGTTTCCCCAGATAAAACCTGCCAAAATAAACCTGTCCCTTTTTGGCAGGTTTCTAGAAAGGCTATTCGGACTGTGAAGGATTCCGACCTCTCCGCAACGGCTGCGCGCGACGCCGCCCGCATCGTTTGGTTTAAGCGCTATCCCGCCAAGCAGACGCTCATCGCATTTTTGCTCGCCCTGCTGGCGACTACGGCGTTTTCCATCGATCCCGCCCCGGTGTCGAGCAATGCGGTCCTGGCGATCGACCCCAAGGCGACGGGCACGCTCTACGTGTGCTACGAGGTACTTCTCTCGTTTGCCGGCCATACCGACGCAGTGATGCTGCTCGCGCTTGCCTGCTTGCTCACGCTGCCGTTTCGCTATGTGTTCTTTGGCCGCGGTGACGCTTGGCGCCCGTCGGTCGTGCTGCCATCGCTGTTCTTTGCCGTTTGCATGGTGTTCGGCCGTAGCTACGACCTTACCGATTCGGCAGAGATTGTGCTGGGCGACAAGGCACGCGTTATCTGCGCCTGGATTGGCGGCGCGGGCTGGATGCTTCTGGCGATTGTGGCCTTCTATCTGGCTTTTGAGTTTTTAGATTGGTTGAGCTCCCACCGCATCCCGTTTTCGGAGGCACATTTTGGTCGCGTGTGGCGTGTTGCCCACGCCGTGCTCTCGGTCCATCCCTTTGTCGGGCCGTTTCTTGTCCTCATGATTGTCTGGGCGCCCACGCTTATCGCCTCGCTGCCCGGCCTCTTTATGGGAGATACGGGCGCGCAGATCCGCCAATGGTTCAACTATCCCAACGGCACGAGCGACTACCTGCGCCTGCTTAACCCCAACGTGCTGCTCAACGGCCATCATCCGGTGGTGCACACGGCCATCATCGGCTCATGTGTGCAACTGGGGCTTTCGCTATTCAGCAGCGCCAATGCGGGCCTTGCCATCTACACCTGTGCCCAATTTGTCATCACGGCCGCCTGCATGGCCTATTCCATATCTTCGCTGCGCAAGCTGGGCGTGAGCCTGCCGGTCCGTGGCGTCATCTTGCTGTTCTTTGCGTTTATGCCGATGTTCTCCAACTATGCGGCGCTGCTGACCAAAGACGTACTGTTTGCCGATGCGTTTTTGGTGCTGCTCGTTCAGACCGTCAAGCTCGTGGCATGTGGCCTGCCCCGTCGCGATGCCAATGCCGAGCGCGCGGGCGAACAGGCGCCTGTGCTCTTTGCACGCCACGACTGGCTGTTGCTCGTGCTGGGTGCCATGGGTTCCACGTTTTTGCGCAACGGCGGCTTGGTGTTTCCCCTGGCGGCATGCGTAATCGCGGCGGCGTTTTGCGCTTGGGACGCGCACGTGGCCCGTCGTGCAGCCAAGCAGGCTGGTGCTGCGCCTTCGGGCACCACCCCGCGTTTCCGCTGGGTGGGAGTTCTTGCGGTGCTTGCACTCTGCCTTGCCTCTAATATGTACTTCACCAAGGTCTTTATGCCGGCACATGACATCACGCCTGGTTCCAAGCGCGAAATCCTCTCGATTCCGTTCCAGCAGACGGCTCGTTTTGTCCAAAAGCACGACGGCCTCAACTCGGGCGTCAACCCCACGGTTAAGGAGGACGGCACCATCGTGGAGGCTCCTTGCGACGGCTTGGTGACCGACGAAGAGCGTGCCGTGATCGACCGTGTGCTTAAGTACGAGAACCTGGGCCGTCGCTACAACCCCGACAAATCGGATGCCGTCAAAAACTGCTTCAATGAGTACGCCTCGCAGGAGGACATCAAGGCCTATTTTAAGGTGTGGGCCCAGATGTTCAAAAAGGACCCCGAGTGCTATATCTCGGCGCTCGTCAATAACTACTACGGGTACTTCTATCCGAGCGCTCGCGATGCGTGGGTCTACAGCACGGCGCGCAGTGCCGAGATCATGGCGAAGCCCGATAACCTCAAGTACTTTGACTTCCATCCGGTCGACAGCAAAGCCGTGCGCTGGTGCGACCACCTGATTAACCTGTACCGCGTGGCGGTGCAGCGCATTCCGTTTATCTCGCTCACCATGAGCTCGGCCACCTACGTGTGGATCATGATCGTCGTGGTGGTCTACCTGTTGCGCCGCCATTCGTGGCGCGCGCTGGCCATCTGGATACCGCTGCTGGGTGTGCTCGCTGTGTGCCTGATTGGTCCATGTAATGGGTCGACCTACATGCGCTACCTGTACCCGGTCATTGCATGCATGCCTTTCGCCATCGGCGCCACGATCACCCGCAGCGACCGCCTGTGGACCTAACCAAAGATTGGCGCATTGGGGTCAGGCTGCTTTGTGCCAAGGGGCTGCATCATCACGACGCCTTCATTTTTTTGTTTATCTCACAGGCCAGTAGGTATATCATTTATAGCGTTTGTTTATATTGCCCGAGCATCCACGCTGGGCTTTAGGTCGAAACCGATAGGAGACACGTATGTCCGGACACTCTAAGTGGGCCACAACCAAGCATCGTAAGGGCGCGCAGGACGCCAAGCGTTCCGCCCTCTTCTCCAAGCTCAGCCGCAACATCACCGTTGCTGCCCGTCTCGGCGGCGACCCGCTGCCCGAGAACAACGCCAGCCTCGCCGCTGCCGTTGCCAAGGCCAAGGCTCAGTCCATGCCTAAGGACAAGATCAAGTCCGCTATCGATAAGGCCTTTGGTTCGGGTGCCGATGCCGCCGTCTACGAGAACATCGTGTACGAGGGCTACGGTCCCGCCGGTGTCGCCGTCTACGTCGACTGCCTGACCGACAACCGCAACCGCACCGCCGCCGATGTCCGTTCCGCCTTCTCCCACGCCGGTGGCAACCTGGGCACCTCCGGTTCCGTCGCCTTCCAGTTTGAGCGCAAGGGCCAGATCGTCGTTGCCAAGGAGGTCCTGGACGAGAACGCCAAGAAGGAGACCATGATCGCCAACGGTGCTGCCGGTGACGAGGATGAGTTTATGATGGCGATCGCCGAGGCCGGTGGCGAGGACTACGAGGACGCCGGCGAGGAGTGGATCGTCTGGACTGCTGCCAACGACGTTATGGCTGTCTCCAAAGCACTCGAGGAGCAGGGCGTCCAGGTCAAGGGCTCCGAGACCACCATGGTCCCGACCACCCCGACCGAGGTTTCTGGCGCCGACGCCAAGAAGGTTCAGCGCCTCATCGACCGTCTTGAGGAGCTCGACGACGTCCAGGATGTTTACAGCACCATGGACATGACCGACGAGGTCATCGCTGCCCTCGAGGAGGAGTAGCGCCCGCACGGGTTAAGCCGTGCATATCTGGGCATAATGAAGCGAGCATGCAAGCCTCGTGGAATAGATGAGCCGGATCCGCGTGCGTAGAGCACCGGACCCGGCTCTTTTATAATGATGCGAACCGTTTTGCATTCTGTGGATCGAGATTTGAAGGGAGCGCCACGTGCGCGTACTCAAACGAGCCCTGGCGATCGTGTATCTTGCCGCCGCCATCGTGGCGCTGGGTACGCTTGTCTGCCAGTTTTGGGGGCCGTATACGTATCGCTTTATGCTGCTGATGCGCGACCCCATGCCGCGCATTGTCGTGACGGCATGCGGCGGAGTTGTGGCGATTGGCGTGCTGGTAAGCTTCTTCCGCCTGATGTTTGCTCGTCGCGAGCCGTCCTGCGTGCATCCGGCGGGGGAGCGCAATATCGAGGTCACCCTTGCGGCGCTTTCTTCGTGTGCTAGGGCTGCTGCCGAGCGCGACGACCGCGTGATGGTCGAGCATGTCGAGGCCCGCGTCCAAGGCCCCGACGATTCGCACGTCCGATTTAAGGTCGAGGCTATCGCGCTTGACGATAAGGACGTGGCATCTCTGGCTACCGCGATGCAGCAGCGCATCGAGGAAGCCTGCGACACCATGCTCGGCACGCCGGGTACGACCACGCGCGTCCGTTTTTTGCCGTCCAAGACTACCGTCCAGACTGTGGAGGTTTCCGGTGAGTGATACCAATCAAGATAAGACCGCTCGTACGCCGCGCCTGACGATTGACCAGAGCGCCACGCCGGCGAGCGAACCTGTTGATTCCAAAGCAGAGGCAACTGAGTTACAAGACGCGGCAGCCGCGGATTTTGACGAGGCTATGGGTCTCATCAAGGGTACGGGCGCTGCCATCTGGAGCTATGCTGTGCGTCATCCCAACACCACGCTCGGTGCCGTCGCTGGCTTTATCCTCGCCGTGTTGGTGCTCACGCTCGGCCTGTGGGATACGCTCGTCATTGCTTTCTTTGTGCTGATCGGCGCTGTGATCGGCCAAATTCGCGACGGCGAGAACGGGATCGTCAACTTCTTCGGCCGTCTGTTTAGCGGCCGCTAATATGTATTCGACTGTCGCATCTGCGGCAGGCATAAGGAGGAACCATGGCTTTTAATACGAAGGTCGATGTGGCCGATACCGAGCTCGAGGCGGACGAGACCGTCGCTGCCGAGGCCGAGGACGTAACGCTCGAGGATGAGGCGCTCGTCGAGGCCGAGTCCGATGTGGATGAGGATGACGAGGAAGCGGACGAGTCCGAGGACTCGCTGACCTATTCCAACGGTGTGATCGAGAAGATCGTTGCCATGGCCACCCGCGAGGTTCCGCACGTTCTGGGCATGAAGGGTAACCTCATGCACTTTGTGCAGGAGCAGTTTGGTGCCGAGAATCTGACCAAGGGCGTGACGGTCGAGGTCACCGATGACAATCGCGTGGTCGTCAACATCTCCGTCATCATCGAGTACGGCGCCTATGCGCCCGCGATCTTCGACGATGTCAAGGCACGTGTCACTGAGCGCCTTGCCGCGATGACCGGCCTTGAGGTGGCGGGTGTCAACCTGCGTATCGAGGACGTCATCACCCCCGAGGAGTACGAGCACCGCACCAGCCAGCACGAATAACCTTCCAAAAAGGGACAGGTTTATTTTGGCAGGTTTTATCTGCGAAAACGTCAAACGGCCGGTCGCACGGATGTATGTGCGGCCGGCCGTTATTTGTATGCCCCCGATGTAGGCATACCGCTCGTCTAACTAGGGGTTGCAATCGTCGCGTTCCGCGTTACCCTAATGGGCGCATTGTTTCCAAATTGTTAACGAGGGGTTGCCGTAATGGCTGACGAGCACGAAACAGAAAGCCAGGCATGGGCGATTGAGGCCGCCGCGGCAGAGGCGGCATCGCGAGCTGCCGAAGAGGTACATCGTCCTCCCGTGGTGCCGATGGAGCGCGTGGTCGATCGCACCGATATCGAGCGCGGCGAGCGTGCCGGCCAAAAGCGCAGCCAGGAGCCGGGCTTCCCGCGCTTTTTCGCCGAGCTCAATCTGGGCCTGATTCTTACGGCCTTCGCCATCGTTGCGTTTAAAACCCCTAATCATTTTGCTTTTGGCGGCACCTCGGGCATGTCGGTCATTCTGTCCACGCTGTTCCCGACCCTGCCCGTCGGCGTCTTTATGTGGATCATTAACGCGGTTCTCGTCGTTTTGGGCTTTATCTTTTTGGAGCGCAAGGCAATCCTGTGGAGCGTCTTCGCCTCGTTTGCGCTGTCCGCCTATGTTTCGCTGTTTGAGCTCTTTATTCCGACCGATGTCTCTCTGACGGGTGATATGTGGCTCGACCTGTGCTTTGCCGTCATCCTGCCGGCGCTTGGCAGCGCTATTGTCTTTGACATCGGCGCCTCGACGGGTGGCACGGACATTCTTGCCATGATCCTCAAGCGCCGCACGACGCTCGAGATTGGTCGCGCACTGCTGCTGGTCGATATCGGCATCGTGACCATCGCGGCCTTCTTGTACGGCCCGCGTGTCGGTCTGTATTGCGTGCTCGGCCTGTTTGCCAAGACGCTTGTGGTCGACAAAGCCATTGAGAGCATTCACCTGCGCAAAGTCTGCACGGTCATTTGTTCCGAGCCCCTTAAGGTCGAGGAGTTTATCGTCAAGCATCTCAACCGCACGGCGACCATCAGCCGCGGCTACGGTGCCTTCTCGGGCAAGTGTGTGACGGTGATCATGAGCGTGCTGAGCCGTCGCGAGGCCGTGCAGCTGCGCCGCTATGCGCGCGAAGTCGATCCGGGCGCCTTTATCACGATTGTCGACAGCTCCGAGATCGTCGGCAAGGGCTTTCGCGGAACGAACTAGCACAGACGTATTCAACGAACCGCCTGCTGGCGCCGTGTACCATGCAAATCGGTCATCTTTGAGTATTTGAACTCACATTGGGTGATAATGATGCCAAAGACATCGTTTGCGATCCAGGTGATTCGCTCTAGATACGAAGGGATGATTCTATGTTCTGCTCGCAGTGTGGCGCCCCCATGGGCGATAACGACAAGTTCTGCGGCGTGTGTGGTGCTCCTAATGCCGGTGCCGCTGGCCCCGCTCCCCAGGGACAGCCTCAGCCCCAGCAGTTTGTTCCGCAACCGCCCGTGGCGAATGCGCCAAAGGGCTGTGTGGTTCAGGCGTTCCAGGATATGACCAAGACCCCGGGCGTGCTTCAGCGTGTATGCCAAATCGCGTTTTTGCCGGCGCTGATTTGCGTTGTGTCGGTGCTCGTGTTGTTTATTCCCGTTATTGGCGGCATTGCGGCTGCCATCGGCTTTTTGGCAGCTTGCATTGCGAGCGTGTGCGGTTCCGGCTTTGGCATCGAGTGGGGTCGCGATCTGTCGCTTAAGATCGATGACGGCATGGATCGTCCGCTGATGCGTTCCACGTCGTTTGGTCTCGGAGTCTTTTCGAGCGTTATTTCGGTCGTGCTCGAGGTTATCGCTGCCATTCCCGTTATCGGTGTAGTGCTTTCGCTGGTGGAGGGCGTGGCGCTTGGTGCCGCAGGCTCGTACTCCTACTATGGCTCCTATGCGCTCGAGGCTGCGCTGTTCGGTTCGCTCGGCCTGCTTGTCCTGGCTATGATTGCCACGGCAGTCTTGGGGGTCTTCTTTAAGATGTTCGCCGACATTGCCGTGATGCACTTTGCGGTGACCGGGCGCGTTGAGAGCGCGTTTTCGCTCGACAAGGTCTGGGCGGCGTTTAAGCACAACAAGACCAAGCTGTTCTGCGCTTCGTTCCTTCCCGAGTTTTTGACGGGCCTGGTTTCCAACGCCATTACGTGGATCTTGACAGCTGTCTTTGGTGCCATCGCCGGAATTGGCGCGTACGGCTATTACTATCGCCCCACGGGTATCGAGGCGATTGTTACCGCCGGTGGTGTCACGCTCGTATTGTTCCTGGTGCTGATTGCATTCGTCACGGTGTTCCTTACGGTCTTTGGCAAGATGCTCAAGCACCGTGCCGTTGGCTATTGGGCTGCACGTTATGCAAGCGAATGGGCCGATGAGGACAAGGACGACGTTTTGACTTTTGTGCTCCCGGGTGAGAAGAAGCCTGCTCCTGCGGGATTCAATCCCACGGCAGCCACTGGTGCTGCGCCTGCCCCGGCACCCGCGCCTGCACCTGCCCCGGCACCTGCTCCTGTCCCCGCACCGGCGTCCGAGGCGACGCCTGCGGAGCCCGATTGGGATGCCGTTGCCACGCCGGCGGATGAGCCGGGCGATAATCCTGCTGCCGAAAACAATCAAACCGAATAGCCGGTCGAGGCGCCCTGGGCAACTGAGCCCGGGGTGCCTTTTTCTACTGCGAAAGCAAGAAAATGCCTGGGAAAACGGTTGCAGCAAAATTTCTCGGAAATTGGTCAATGTTGCGCAACAACGTCGCGGCTATTGTTGAGAACGTAGACGTGTAAGGTTTGAAGGCGTGCGACGCCTTAGGAAAAGGAGAGGCTCATGTTCTGTCCCACTTGTGGTTCTCCCATTTCGGATGATGCCAAATTCTGCCCTGTTTGCGGATCCGCCGTTGGTGCCGCTTCTGCCGCTCCGGCCCCGCAGCCCCAGCCCGCTCCGGCCCAGGCTATTCAGCCCGTGCCCCAGCCTCAGCAGCAGTACACCGGTCAATACGCCCAACAGTCCGCATCCGCTCCGATGGGCTATGGCCCCATTAAGGCTGACCGCAGCCTGATCGGCTGGCTGCTGCTCTCTCTTGTGACCTGCGGTATCTATTCGTTCTACTTCCTGTATTGCTTGGCACGCGACGTCAACACGTTGTGTCAGGATGACGGCGATTACACGCCGGGTCTGGCGGAATTCATCCTTCTATCGTTTGTGACCTGCGGCTTCTACGCGTACTACTGGTATTACAAGATTGGCAACCGCCTGCAGGCCAACGCTCCTCGCTACGGCCTGGTGTTCCAGGAAAACGGCACCACCGTTCTTCTGTGGCAGATCTTCGGCGCGCTCCTGTGCGGCCTTGGTCCCATCTTCGCTATGAACATCATCATCAATAATACCAATGCCATGGCAACGGCTTACAACACTCGCCTTGGCGCTCGTGCCTAACAATAAGGGCGGCGTGAACAGCTCCCAGGGACATAGGGGCACGGCAGAGCTCCTTCGCCGCGCCCTTTTTTGCACCGGCGCGCTCTTTGTCGCCTGGCTCGCGCTCTACCTGCTCGATATCGGCTGCATTTTTCGAATAATGACGGGCGCTCCTTGTCCGGGATGCGGCATGACGAGGGCGTGGCTGGCGGCGCTGCGTCTCGATTTTGCGGCGGCCTTTGCCTACCATCCGCTGTTTTGGGTGGTGCCGATTGCGTTTGTGCTCGCGTTCGTGCGCGAGGAGGTGGCATCGAGCAAGCTAAAGCGTGGTGTCGACATTGCAGTCACCGTGTTGTGCATGCTGGTCATCGCCGTATGGATCGTGCGCCTCATCAATCCGGTAGATGCCGGCTTACTCTTTGGCGGCCATGCGCCCGCCGGAGTCCCCGACGACATCATCCACCTCGAACCCCCACGCTGGCTCACCATCCTTCGCTCTTTCCTGTCGTGACGGAGGACGCGCTAGAAAAGCGGTCGACACATAAGCGGGGGCGAACGTTGAGATAACGTTCGCCCCCGCTTTGCTCTAGCCAGGCTGTTATGGATGGGTGTGACGACTACTCGTCGTGTTTCTCCTCGCGGCGAGCGGCGGCGCGGGCTTCGTGGATGCTCTTGATTGCGGCATGGCGAGCCGTGCGGGCGTCGTGGATGGCGTCACGAGCCTCGGCGGTCGTCGCCTTGGCAGAGCGCAACTTGGCGGCCAGATCGGGGTTGGTTTCGGCGACCGCGGTGATCGCGGGGCCGTCGAGCTCCTCTTGCGTGGGCTCGGCCAAAAAGTCGATAGCATACTGGGCGGCCACCATGGAGCCCTTTGCCAGCACAGTCTCGTCGATCTTGTAGAAGCAGGAATGTTGGGCGTACGTGGCGCCAATTTTGGGGTTACGCGTACCTACAAAGGCGAGCACGCCCGGCACACGGCGCAGGTACTCCGAAAAATCCTCGCCCGAAAGTGTGCCGCGATAATGGCCTTGGCCGGCGGGACCCAGACACTTAATTACGGCCTGACGGCAGCGCTCGCTCGAGGCCGCGTCGTTTTCGACCTTGTAGTTGGCGATGGTGTAGTCGGTGAGCTCTGCCTCGGCGCCCAAGGCCGCCGCGGTATGCTCCACGATGCGGCGCATAAGCTCCGGCATTTCCTCGTGGGTTGAATCGCCGTAGGTGCGTACCGTGCCGGCGAGGTAGGCCGTGCCGGCGATAACGTTGCGCGCGGTGCCGCCGTGCAACTCGCCGACGGTGATGACGGCCGGCTCGTAGGGGCTGATCTCGCGCGAGACGATGGTCTGCAGGGCGTTGACAATCTCGGCGGCAACCATAACGGCGTCGTGGCCGCGCTGGGGCATGGCGCCGTGGCACGAGGTACCGCGGACATCGATGCGGAACCAGTCGGTATTGGCCATGCGCGGGCCGGGCTCGCAGCTTACGGTGCCGGCGTCGACCTCGCTCCAGATGTGCGCGGCGTAGGCGCCATCGACGCCGTCGAGCACGCCCGTGCCGATCATGAGTTTGGCGCCTTGGCCGTTTTCCTCACTGGGCTGGAAGACGATGCGGACCTCGCCGTGGATGTCGTCTGTCATATGGCGCAGGATCTGCAGCGTGCCGAGCATCATGGCGATGTGGCAGTCGTGGCCGCAGGCGTGCATGCAGCCCTCGTTGACGCTGGAGAAATCCTCGCCGGTCTGCTCGGTGACGGGCAGGGCGTCGATATCCGCACGCAGCAGGATGCGGCGGCGCGGCGTGCCGTCCTCGCGATAGGCGTCGGGCGCGGTGCCGCGAAGGGTCGCCACCAGGCCCGTCTTAAGGGGACGCTCGTAGGGGATATTCATGGCGTCGAGCTGGTTGGCGATGTCAGAAGTCGTGCGCTCTTCGGCGAGGCTCAGCTCCGGGTGCTTATGGAAGTGCCGACGCTGCTTAATGATGTAGGGTTCAAACTCGGCGGCGATATCTTGGATGGCTGCGGTGACGTCGTCAGCCGCGCGAGCCTCGGTCGCCGCCATAATCTGCTGTGCCTTGGTCTTCGTCATGGTCGATTTGCTCCTTACTGGTTTATCGCAAAATCGTACAGGCTCTTTCCAGTATGCCACCTGCCACTTGGCCTGGCAAAGCTGCCGTTTGCCGCTTGGCATTTTGTAACCGAGGCGGGGGAGTACACTCGGGGGTGTTGAATTTCCTGCCAGAAATGGGGATGCCCATGCAACATATCGATCGGATTATCCTCTCCAAGAACGTCTTTACCGCGCAAGACGGCGTCGATACCGCCCGCGAGCTGGCGATTGCCATCGCAGGCGACCGTATCGTCGCAGTCGATGCGCCCGATGACGTGATCGCCGCCGCTCCCGCCGCCACGCCGGTTCTCGACTACGGCGAGCAGTTTGTCTGCCCCGGTTTCCATGACGCTCATCTGCACTTCTTCCATACCTCGGTCGGCTCCTCGCCATACATGCTCATGGATATGGGTACGTCCGAGGCGGCACTGGTGCAACACGCGCTCGAGTTTTCCCAGGATCTGCCCGACGACGCCTGGGTTGTGACGCAGGGCTGGCGCGACTACCGTTGGGAGCCGCCCGAGCATCCTACCAAGGCGTCGCTCGATGCGGCATTCCCCGATCGTCCCTGCGTTATGTATTCGGGCGACGGGCACACGCTTTGGCTCAACAGCCGCGCACTCGAGGCGCTCGGCGTCACGCGCGACAGCGAGCCGCCAGCGGGCGGCAGTTACGACAAGGACGCAAGCGGCGAGCTCACGGGCATTGCGCACGAAGCGGCTGCCATGCAGCTGCTGCCGCGCTGCCTTGAGTGGCTGGGCGAAGGTCGCATCGCAAGCGCTTACGCCGATCAAATGAGGCGCATGGCCGAGCAGGGTATTACTTCGATCTGCGATATGTCGCTCATGCCCATGCCGGGCTGCGATTTTATCCGCGACGATGTCTACGACAAATTGCAGACGGCCGGTAGGCTGGGCATTCGTGCCCATCTGTTTCCCACGCTGCTGGATGACCAGTCGCGTCTGGAAGAGCTGCAGGTACGTTACGCGAACAACGCGCTGCTTTCGGCGCCGGGTTTTAAGCAGTTCTTCGACGGCGTGTCGAGTGAACACACGGCATATCTCACTGAGCCCTATACCAATCCGCGCTTCCCGGGCGACCAGGGCCGTCTGACGGTCCCGGCTGAGCGCATGCGCAAACTGGTTCTGGCGGCCGCGGAGCGCGGTCACACCGTGCGCATCCACGTCATTGGTGACGGTGCGATTCATGCCGCGCTGGATATCTTCGAGGAGGCGGCCGATCTGTACGGCCTGCCCCAGCACGGCCATAACACGCTCGAGCACCTGGAGAACCTTCTGCCCGAGGACATCGACCGCCTGCGCAAGCTCAACGTGGTTGCTTCGAGCCAGCCCTGCCATATCACGCTCGACCCGGGTGGTCCGGAGCGCGATCTGGGCTTGGAGCGCAGCCGCATCATGTGGCCGTTTGCGACCTATAAGCAGCGCGGCATCCGCCAAGCCTTCGGCACCGATAGCCCCATCACAGCCGTTACCAGCATGAACGTGCTCTACACGGCTATCACGCGCCAAGACCCCAAAAGCCACTGGCCCGAGGGCGGCTGGTTGCCGAGCGAGCGCATCGATGCAGCAACGGCTCTGCGCAACTACACCCTGGGCAGCGCCTATGCAGCGGGCGACGAGCAAAACCTCGGTAGCTTGGAGCCTGGCAAGTACGCCGACCTGGTAGTCCTGGACCAAAACCCGCTCACCGTTGATCCCCAAGAACTTCAAGCCACCAAAGTCCAAGCCACCTACCTGGCAGGCAACTTGATTTACGAGCGCTAACCCCACATCCCACCCCTCAGTTGCGGTGAAATAGTCCCTAAAATCGGCCTTCAAGCCCAAAAACAGGAACTATTCCACCGCAACTTAAAAGAGCGCGTCCCAACAACGTGCCCCCTATCTTGTGCATTCCATCCGCATCGCCATTTTGCTGCACTGACTTTTCTGAATGCCGGGCCCTAGTTAGTCAACCTGGCTCCCAGGGCGGACCGGAGGGCATGAAGTTTGTCGCGAGTTCCGCACGCAAAGGAAAGCACTTAATGTGCTTTCCGTCTTGCGCAGGACTGTAGAGCAGCAAACTTCATGCCCTCCGGTCCGCCCCGGGAGCCACCGTTAAGTTATCCCCCGGCATTCAGAAAATCTAAGTGCCAAAAAATAAGATTTTTTGACTCCGTGTTGTATAACCCGCCATTCGTGGGTACCATTCAACGCGTACGCAAACAAAAAGGGTTAATTCGCGTGGTATAACCGCGCGGCCCAAAAAGGAGGAGACAAGCATGTCGTCTTTGAAGCCGCTTGCAGATCGTGTTCTGGTCAAGCCCGACGAGGCCGAGCAGAAGACCGCTTCTGGTCTGTATATCGCCAGCAACGCTCAGGAGAAGCCGCAGCGCGGCACCATTGTTGCCGTTGGCGCCGGCAAGGTCAACGACAAGGGTGAGCGCATTCCCATGGACGTCAAGGTCGGTGACGTTGTCATCTACGGTAAGTTCGGTGGCAACGAGGTCAAGGTCGACGGCGAGAAGTATCTGCTCATGCGCGCCGATGACATCTACGCTGTCGTCGAGGCCTAGTCTCGTCAGAATCTCTGATTCGTCTTTGAACGCGCTCGTCGCATAGGACTCGGAAGCGGCGACGCGAGTCACATTTCTTTTGGAGGATTACCCACTATGGCAAAGAACATTACGTTCAACACCGATGCCCGCGCTAAGCTCGCCAAGGGCGTCAACACCCTGGCCGACGCCGTTACCGTCACCATGGGCCCCAAGGGCCGCTACGTTGCGCTGCAGCGCACGTTCGGTGCCCCGACCATCACCAACGACGGCGTTTCCGTCGCTAAGGAGATCGAGCTCGAGGACAACATCGAGAACATGGGCGCCCAGCTGGTGAAGGAGGTCGCCACCAAGACCAACGACACCGTGGGTGACGGCACCACCACCGCAACCCTGCTCGCTCAGGCCATCGTCAACGACGGTCTGCGCAACGTCGCCGCTGGCGCCAACCCGCTGGCCATCCGTCGCGGCATCGACAAGGCCGTCAACGCCGCCGTCGCCGAGATGAAGAAGCAGGCCAAGCCGGTCGAGACCAAGGAGCAGATTGCTTCCGTCGGTACCATCTCCGCCGGTGACCCCGAGGTCGGCGAGAAGATCGCCGAGGCCATGGAGGTCGTGGGCAAGGACGGCGTCATCACCGTCGAGGATTCCCAGACGTTCGACATCACCATCGACACCGTCGAGGGCATGCAGTTCGACAAGGGCTATGTCTCCGCTTACTTCGTCACGGATAACGACCGCATGGAGGCCGTGATGAAGGATCCGTACATCCTCATCACCGACCAGAAGATCTCCAGCGTTCAGGACATCATGCCTGTTCTCGAGGCTGTCCAGCGCGCCGGCCGTGGCCTGCTCATCATCGCTGAGGACATCGACGGCGAGGCCCTGCCCACCCTGGTCCTCAACAAGATCCGTGGCGCTCTCAACGTCTGCGCCGTCAAGGCTCCGGGCTACGGCGATCGCCGCAAGCGCATCCTCGAGGACATCGCCGTCCTTACCGGTGGCCAGGCCGCTCTGGACGAGCTGGGCGTGAAGGTCGCTGACATCACCGCCGATATGCTCGGTACCGCTAAGTCCGTCACCATCTCCAAGGACAACACCGTCGTCGTTGGCGGCGCTGGTTCCAAGGAGGCCATCGACGCCCGCATCGCTCAGATCAAGGGCGAGATGGAGAACACCACCTCTGACTTCGACCGCGAGAAGCTCCAGGAGCGCCTGGCCAAGCTCTCCGGTGGCGTTGCCGTCATCAAGGTTGGCGCTGCTACCGAGTCCGAGCTCAAGGAGATCAAGCATCGCGTCGAGGATGCCCTGCAGGCAACCCGAGCTGCTGTCGAGGAGGGCATTGTCGCCGGTGGCGGCGTCGCCTTCATGGACGCTGTTCCTGCGCTCGATGCTGTCGAGATCGACGACCCCGAGGAGAAGATCGGCGTCGACATCGTCAAGAAGGCTCTGACCGCTCCGGTCGCTACCATCGCCAAGAACGCTGGCTTTGAGGGCGCTGTCGTGGTCGACAAGGTTGCCGAGCTGCCCGCCGGCCAGGGTCTCAACTCTGCCAACGGCGAGTGGGGCGACATGATTGAGATGGGCGTCCTCGACCCCGTCAAGGTCAGCCGCGTCACCCTGCAGAACGCTGCTTCCGTCGCCAGCCTGATCCTCATCACCGAGGCTACCGTCTCCGATGTGCCCAAGAACACTCAGCTTGAGGACGCTATCGCTGCTGCCACCGCTGGTCAGCAGGGCGGCGGTATGTACTAAGGCCGACAAGGTCTAGAACTCCCACCGGGAATCCGTGAACTGCGCCCCAATTCTTGGACGGGCTAATAAGCGGCCTACGCCGCACATAGGGACTGATTCCGGAATTCCTCCG
>UQTU01000008.1 GCA_900544135.1 uncultured Collinsella sp. | reverse complement strand
AAGGACGTATCCATCGGCGGTGAGGACGGGAAGGAGGAGGGAGCCTAGACGCCGAAAGCGGCGCATCCGCGTTGGCGCGATTGGCGAAAATACGTTGGTGAAAATGGTGAAAAATATATTGACGCTAACAGATGACGGGGCGCTCGCCGGGCGCCAGCCGGGCGCAGGCGTCCTCGAGCGTCGAGTTGGCGAGCGCGGCGTCCGGTCTCTCGCCGGCCCTCCACGCCACGACCGAGGAGTCGAAGCAGTCCCTGATGGCCGACAGGTAGACCTTCCTGCCGGAGGGCAGCCTGAACTCGGTGATGTCGGTGAGCCACAGGAAGTTCGGCAGGGCCGAGCGGAAGTCGCGGCGCACGAGGTTCGGCGGGGCCGGCGTCGGCTCGCCCGCGTAGGAGCTGTAGGCCCTCCTCTTCCTCCTCATCCACCTGGGGACCAGGCCCTCCTCGCGCATGATGCGGAGGACGACCTTCTCCGAGGCGCGCACGGGCTCGTCGAGCTCGCGCAGGCGCGCCGTCACGAAGCGGTACCCCCGCGCCCCCTCACCGTCCTCGGTGAAGATCCTGCGCACGAGCGCGCGCAGGGGCGCGAGCCGGTCGGGCCTCGCGATCGCGCGGCGCTGGTACTCATAGGAGCTCTTTGATATCCCCAAGGAACTCGTGAGTTCTCTCAAGGACCACTTCCCGCACGGCCTCAGGCGGTCTATCACCAGGGTCTTCTCCCTGTTCGACATCCCGTCGAGGCTCGCGGCTTTTAAAACGTCGTTCACCGCCCTGAGGACGGCGTTCTCCAGGACGAGGCGCTCTATCAGGGCGTCCTTGTCGTCCGGGTCGATGTCGGGGTACACCGGACCGTCCCCGACGACCTTCGGCAGATCCATCTTCGCGACCGCCCTCCCGACGGTTCCGCCCGCGGCCCCGGCCCTCGTCCAGCGCGCGACGGCGCTCTTGCTCGGCCCGTCGAGCTCCCGGGCTATCTCCCTGCACGAGAGCCCGGAGCGGCGTAGCTCCCCGGCCCTCTCCACTACGGCTCTACTGTATGTCATGCGGACTCCAAACCGGACCTGATGGTCCAACTTTTTGTCCGCAGTCCCTTCCATGAAAAAGGGCACCGGCGTTAGCCGATGCCCTAAAGCTGCTGCAGATTAACTCCTACAGCGTATGACTAAGACGAATCGAACTATTCGTCCCAAGAGAGGCTCTTACCAGTCTTCTTTGCCAGTAGCAAGAACAGACCGATGATGACGTTGCATGCAATACAGAAGATGAAAACGCCCTGGAAGGAGCCGACAAGCTCGTATACCTTCATCATGACGGGCATGCCAAAGGCGCCGACGATATAGCCCACGGAGCAGATGAGCGCGAAGATGCGACCAAAGTCACGGGAGCCAAAGACGTCCATCACCAAAACGGTCAGAGCGGTGCCGGCGATGACGTACATGACGTCGTTAACACCGGCAGCAAGAATGCTGAGCGTCGAGTTGCCGCTGCTCATCATGAGCATGACAAAGGAGAGAATCGAGACGGCGAGCCAGCTCAGAATGGCCTTGGTGCTGCCAAACTTATCGCAAGTGGTACCGACGATCGGGTTGAGGAACAGGTCGAACAGCGATGCGGCGGAAACCATGAAGCCACCCACCATGGGGCTAAAGCCGACCTCGGCGGCATAGGTGGGGAACAGCTGGTTCATGCAGCAAGTAAGCTGAACGAGGCAGAGGAAGCCGATGCAGAAAAAGAATGCAGGCGACTTAATAGCGCGTGCGTAGCTAACGCCACGTGCACTATCCTCGGTCGTCTCCTCGGTCTCGGCGACCGTCTCGCCTTCGACATAGCCATAGGGCAGCATGCCCTTGTCCTGGGGCTTATAGCGGATAATCAGCATGGAAGCGGGAAGAATGAGCACGGCGGAGACGCCAGCGAGCACCAGATAACCAGTCCTCCAGCCAGCAGCCTCAATGACAGAGGTGATGACGGGACTCATGATGAGCATGTAAATCGAGTTCACTGCCCAAGCGAGACCAATTGCCAGGCCGCCAGATTTTTTGAACCACTGGTCAATAACATCGGACATGGCGACGCCGGTAGTGAAGGCGAAGCAAACGCCAATCAAAGCACCAGCTGCGATGAACATCCAGACTTCGGTGTAGAAGGCCATGCCTGCGCCAGCGGCGAGCAGAATAAGCTCGACGACGGGGAGCCAAAACTTGCCAACAACCTTGGGGATGAGTTTTCCGACAAACGGAAGAGCCGCTGCAAGACCAATGAGCGTTGCAGTGAAGTAATACGAGAAGATGGAGTAGTCAAATCCGAACTCCTCGCACACGGGCGCGACGAAGGAGCCAGCGATTACGCTATAGGATCCGGTCGTACCGGCAGACATGAGGCCGAGCGCGATCACGAGAACCCATGCGTAAACCTTGCTGCTCTTTAACTTTGCATTTTCCATTGATACAGCTCCTAGAGACCCAGAAGGGCGCACATAACGGCCTTAATGGTGTGCTGACGGTTCTCTGCCTCACGGAAGATGACCGACGCGTTGGCCTCAAAGCACTCGTCCGCAATCTCAAAGCCCTCGGTGATGATTTCACGATGCAGGTCGTTCTTGCACTGGTCGAGCAACATCTTGCCAACGCGGTGATTTGCGTTGTGAACAGAGGGGAGCTCGTGCATGCAGAAGATGTCGGGGTTGTTGGTGCGCTTGCACAGCTCACTGGTGACGCGATAGGGGTACAGGGACTCGGCGTCGCCAAGCCAAGAGTTGTAGTCGTCGGGGTCCAGAACCTCGTCGCCGCACTCGGGGTTGATGTAGCGCCACTCCTCGGTAACGATTACGTCGACACCGTCCAGAGCATCAAGGTCAGAGGTGATGGTGAAGGTCCTGTTAGGCGCATACTTGGCGTAGCAGGCCTCAACCTCCTCGATCATTTCCTTGCACATCTGGTGACGGAGGTCGTCGGGGCCGATGGCGAGGAAGTCCATGTCGAGCATCGCGCACAGACGGCCATACCACACGGGGGCGCCGGCGCAGTTGCCAACGAAGGCCATCTTCTTGCCACGGCTCGTGCGCAGACCACCCCACTGCTCCTCCATCGTGAGAGCGTCAGCGAGCATCTGGGTCGGGTGATCGCCGAGGGTGAGGGCATTGATGACTGGAATATCGACCAAGTCGGCGACATCATAGAGGAACTGCTCGTCCTTTTGCGCACGATAGACAATGAGATCATACATGCCGTTGAAGACGCGCATGGCATCCTCGATGGTCTCGCAATCGCCCATGTGGGAGTTGGTCAGATAGGTGAAGCCCATGCCCAGGTCGTTGCAAGAGGTCTCAAAGGCGCAACGAGTGCGGGTCGAGCCCCACTCAAAGTTGGCGAGAACGTTCTTGCCGGGGAAGTAGCGCTGGTCGACACCGGACTTTTTCTGGGCCTTGAGGTTCCAGGCAAGATCGATGAGGTAACGGAAATCCTCAGAGGAAAGATCGTGGATGTTGAGGTAGTCGCGACCGCGAAGGCTGTTGTTCATGCCTATTTCCTTTCAATTGTTTGATGGGTAAGTGTCGAATGCGCCCCCGAGGGAAACACGGATATCCCTCGGGGACTGTAAATGTGGCGCTTGGATCAGGCAGCGCAAGTTTAAGAACTTGCTAGCAGCTGGCGGCCACGTCCTTGGTCCAGCAGTGCACGCCGCCGCCGGACAGGTTAAGCGCGAGAGAGTCGATCATGATGACCTTGCGATCGGGGAAGCAGCTCTCAAGAACCGCCTTGGCCTGCTCGTCCTTCTCCTTCACGACTTCGCTCATGCCTTCGTGGTAATAACGCTGGCCAAGAACGACGCCGTTGCAGATGAGGAAGTTGCAGTAGCTTGCTGCGGCATAAAAGTGAACGGGCCTTCGGGCCAAGGGGTGCCATCCATGAACTTGCCGCCCATTTCGTCGATGAAGCCCTTATACAGCTCGTAGTCCTCGTCGCCGGGAGCGATGACAACCTCGATCGGCTCGGCAGTGGGCATGCGGACGATTTCGAAGGGCTTGCCCTCCCAGTCCGTCTCGGCGCGTAGAATCTCGTAGGCGGCGTCGATGCGACGACGCGATTCCGCGCCCGCCTTGCTCGAGGCGGCCTCCTCAGCGGATACCTCGGCAAGAAGAATCTTGTTCGGGGTGATAAAGCGGCACATCTCATCGATGTGGGCGGCGAAGCTCATGCCGAAGACAGGAGTTCCATCTTCCTTCTCGTCGAGGATGCCCAGTCGATAGTCGTCGTCCTCAAGCATAGGCTGCGGCAGCCAGATAACCTTGTTGAGGTTGTAGATGCGCTTGTACTCGGCCTCCACTTCCTCTTTTGAGAACTCGGGATTGCGCTTGCGGCATTCCGTGTCCTCGATGGCGATCAGGGTGCCGTGACCGTCAAACTCGCGGTCGCCGCCCTCCGAAACCATTTCGGAATTGACGATATCGAAGCACCCGAGCGCAACCGCCATGTGAACAGCTGCCCTGCGTGCGGACTGGCACTCTGGGGAGTTCTTGTCCCACACGCCATAATAGGTCCAAGCGGGGTTGACCATATAGGAATGGCCTTCGTCGTCGACCATGATGCTGGGGCCGTTGTCGCGAACGTAGAAGTTGGAGTCTTCGAACTGCGTAATCTGGATACGGTCGAGATCCACCCCTTCTTCTTTAAGGCGCGAGCAGGCTTCCTCGTAGGAGCCGGGGGTGCCACAGTTGAGGTTGACCGTAACGTCGCCATACTCAAGCAAAGCTTTAATTACGTCAACGCAGGGCTGGCGATTATCGAAGCCCTCTGCGCGAATGTAATCGGGAAGCCATGTCACATAGACGTTGGAGCGCTTCTCAAACTCGCCCGGCATACGATAGTTCTCGTACATGGTTGGTCCTTCCGTCGGGTTTCCCGCAATGCTGTCCGGCCGCGACAATAGCGGGGTTACGCCAGCTATAGTACTACTATACCTACCGTTCGTTAGGTGTTTTTGTATAATTGCCGTTCGCCTGTCGATACCTACCGTCCACCGTTTATAGTGGTCGTGTTTGGACACGAATTGATGTTCCGTTGCCATTCTTAATAATGTTGGCAATGCGGAAGTGATTTGCAATGGAGAAGTGAAGCGTGAGCACAAAGGGAAAAATATTGGACGCAATGTATGATCTTGTGGCAGAAGTCGGTTACGACAAGGCGTCCATTGGAAAAATCTGCGACCGTGTCGGTATATCCAAGCCATCGGTGTACTACTACTTTCCCTCTAAAGAGGATATTTTCACCACGCTCTTAGATAGTATGTTTCCGACTATCGACTATCAGCGCGACTACTCGCTAATAGTCGATAGGGACGGATTCAAGGCGGCGCTTATCGAGCTCGGCAATTCGGTTATAGGTGGCTATCGTAGTGATGAAAAGCGCCGTCGCGTGCTGGCCGAGGTCAGTATTCAGGCAAATCGAATCCCTGCAGTTCAGGAACGTCAGGCAACGGCGATCAACCGAACTATGGACGCGCTTAAAGACATCCTTCTCCATGGCCTAGAAATTGGCGCGTTTTCCGATGAAACAGACGTCATGCTGTACGTGCAGATTCTTTACACCGTACTTGAGGGAGCGAGCAATACCGTTGCCCAAGATGAAGACATCGATGAAAAGGCTGTTTGGGCAGGGATCGTCGAACTCATGTTTAAATAGGCGCGTAATAACAGAGGCACCTTGGCAAGCGCGATGCGACGACTTGCGGAGTCGCGGAATGGTCCGAAACCCGTGTTCGCGATGATTGCAAAAGTTGTTGAATAGAAATTGGGGCCGATTCCAGCTATGTTGGAATCGGCCCCAATTTCGTTTTAACTTGCGGAGACAAATGACAGGGCTGAAGGGCAGTTCGTTGGTCAGGTTATTTCGCGGTAGTCTTATTGAGGATACCGGAAACTAAAGCAAATGTCGCAATCAGAAGGTTGCAGATGATACAGAAGACGAATACTCCTTGGAAAGACCCTGCCATACCGTAAACCTTCATCATGACTGGCATTCCGAAAGCTCCGACAACATAGCCCGCTGAGCAAATAATCGAATAGATCCTTCCAAAATCGCGTGATCCGAAGAGCGAGAGGAGAATCATCGGCATTGCAGTTCCAACGATGGCGAACATGACGTCGTTTACGCCGGCCGCGATGATGGAAACGGTCTCGTTGCTTCCGCCAAAGATGAGAAGTAGGAATGAAAGAATGCTGACTCCCGTCCATGCGACCGTTGCTTTAATAGCACCGAGCTTGTCGCATGTTTTGCCT
This sequence comes from uncultured Collinsella sp., assembly GCA_900544135.1. Classification (GTDB taxonomy): domain Bacteria; phylum Actinomycetota; class Coriobacteriia; order Coriobacteriales; family Coriobacteriaceae; genus Collinsella. The sequence continues at coordinate 94,874 of UQTU01000008.1, read as the reverse complement.
ACGAAGGGATTTAGGAAAATATCGGAGAGCGAAGCCGCCGAAACCATTAGGCTTCCCACGATGGGATTGAAGCCGACCTCGCTTGCATAGGTCGGGAACAGCTGGTTCATGCAGCAGGTGAGTTGCGCCACGCAGAGCAGAAGGGCGCAGAGAATAAAAGATGGCGTTTTCGCGGCATCGCGGAGCGCCATGCCCGAAGAGACATCTTCCTTTTCATCGGCGCTGTAGCTCTCATGGGTTTCGGAGGTAGTCTCTCCGTACGGAAGCATATTGCGATCAGAAGGCTTAAGGCGAATGATAAATGCGCTTGTGGGCAATATCATGGCTGCAGAAACGGCCGCAAGTACGATGTAACCCGTACGCCAGCCTTGCTGCTCGATGACCAGTGTAATGACAGGACTCAATAGCAGCGTGCAGAGAGAATTAACGCCCCACGCAAGGCCGATGGCAAGACCAGACGATTTACTGAACCATTGGTCAATGACATCGGACATGCAGACACCCGTTGTGAACGAAAAGCAGATGCCGATCACTGCGGCGGAGACGATGAACATCCAGACCTCGGTGTAGAACGCCATTGCGGCGCCGGCGGCAATAAGGACGAGTTCAACGCAAATATGCCATGGTTTGCCGATTACTTTTGGAATGAAACGACTCAAAAGCGGAAGCCCAAGCGCAAGGCCAAGAAGAATCGCGGTGAAATAGAAAGAGAAAGAAGTGTAGTCAAAGCCCAGGTCTTCACATACAGGAGCGATGAATGAGCCGGCAATGATGCTGTAGGTGCCGGTTGTTCCCGCAGACATTAAACCGAGCGCAATAACGACAATCCAAGCAAATGCGCCGCTCTCACGGGGGCGGTCCTTTTCGGCTGGTGCGATGAGAGTCATGGTTACTCCGTTTCTATCGGCAATGCAACCTATATGCCTACCGATAGGTATATAAAGATGGAGATTCTTCGTCAAGTGTTAAGCGGGGAGCGGGGACCCTTAACGTGCCGAACGGTAATTGGGCCCCCAATGCGACAAAGGGACTGTCCCTTTGTCGCATTATTCGGAGCGCAGGGCCTCCACGGGATCCTTCTTGGATGCGCTGCGAGCCGGCAGCAGGCCGGCAACGACCGTCAGCAGCACCGAAATAACAATGAGCATCAGCGCATCCTGCACGGGCAGGCTCATCAGGTTGGGGACCTGTTTGGCCGCAAGCGCCCAAGCATTGACCGGGAAGCTCACGGCCACCACGACGACAATGGCAAAGACGCCGGCGATGAAGCCCTCGATAAAGGTCTCAGCGTTGAACACGTTTGCCACGTTGCGCTTTGACGCGCCGATCGCGCGCAGGATGCCAATCTCCTTTTTGCGCTCCAGCACGCTGATGTAGGTGATGATGCCGATCATGATGGAGCTCACCACCAAACTGATACTCACGAATGCGATGAGCACCAAGCTGATGGTGTTCACGATGTCGGTCACCGAACCCATGATGATGCCCATGTAGTCGGTGTACGAGATCGCCTGTTCATCGTGGCCAACGGCTTTGACCTGCTTGTTGTACGCATCGATGTGATCGAGTACGCGCTCCTTGGCCTCAAAGTCACGCGGGAAAATCTTGACCGAGATGGGGTCTGCCTCGTCCGCATAGCCCAACGTGGTCAGATTGTTATCGTAGGTGAGCTTTGCCGCCTTGGCATAGCTCATCATGAGCGAACTCAGGTCCTCAGCGTCCATGTTAAAGTGGATAGCGCGAGCAAAGGCGTTTGCATCCACGCGCATGGCGCTCGCCAAGTTGGTAAAACTCGAAGACATCTGCGTCGCCATTTGGTCCATGAGCCCTGCCGCACCCGCCTTGAGCTGGGTTGATACCGTCGTCGCAATCTGCTCGCTGACCGCCTTCATCACCTGATCCATAGACTGCTGCAAATACGGAGCCAGCTGCTTTTGCACATAGTCGCCCATCACCTGCTGCAGACGCTCGGCCAGGGCATCGCCGCCGAGTGCCCTGAGCTGAGCCAGGTATTGCTGGGCGTCGGCATCATGCTCAAGATACGTCGAGAATGCGGCAGCAAGCTTTGACGCGTCCTTAAGGTCTTCGGGCGACAGCGCCTTAAACTGATCGGACTGCATAAAGCCCTCAAACAGCTGATTGGCAAGCGTTCCCACCTGCTGCATTTGCTCGGGCGTGAGCTCCAGACCGTCAAAGATGCCCGAGAAATCCGGAGCCGGCGCCTTGGCCATGATGTCACTAAAGTCGATGTCTCGCCCAACACCCGAAAGGTCAATAACCAGCCCGGACAAATCAAGGCTAGAAAGGTCCATGCCGCCGGCCGCACCCGAGAGCGCAGATGCATCGAACGAGAACGCGCTCTTCAGCGCCGCCTCGTCCACACTGAACATGCTGCTCAGATCCACGCCTTGCTTGGCCTCGCTCTGCAGCTCGTCGAAGGTTTTGCCCGTAAAGACATCCGTCTCGGGGTGGGCAAGCTGCTCCTGCACAATCTGCGAATCGGCGGCGCGCTTCATAAGCTGGCAAGTCAGCGCATGCGTATAGGCAATGCCCGGAGTCAATGCGCTCGCGTTGGCCGTCTCGTTGGGTCGCACCACGCCCACAATGCGCACGTCAATACCGTCGGCAACCTTGGCGGCCATAAAGTCGGCGTCGCCAGACATGTCGGTCCACATGCCGGTCTCTTCGTTTTTGCGATAGGCATCGGCCGGCGACAACACCTTAAATGTCGTGGACAGCGCATCGTCGTAGGTAAAGTCGGTGCCGGTCTCGGGCGTCTCGACCTTGCCGTCGGCCGTCATGGCGCTGTTGACCAGGTCGTTGAGCTCATCGATATCCAGCGCGCCGATGCTATAGAGCGTATAGTCGCCCACCGTGCCGCGGTCCGAAAGCACCATCACGGCTTCGTTGGCGGACGTGGGCCAATGGCCGGCAACGACATCGTATTGGCTGTCGAGCAGGCTCTGGTCGTCAATCATCTCGTTAAAGACCGAGGTCCCCATGGAATCCATGCTCACCGTTGCCGCCGAGCTTGCGCCTCCGCTCATGGCCTCGGTCATAGCGTTGGGAACAAGCCGAACGGGCCTCTCGTCGCCCTTGCTCAAACGATAGACAACCGGCGTCACGCCGTAGCCGTACTGGATAGCGTTGACCTCTTTGTCGATACCGTCGCCGCCACCGTCAAGCCATGCCTTAAAGCTCGTCATATCGTTAGATTTAACGCTTGCGAACATATCCTTTACGGCCGTGACCACGGGAATCTTATCCGTTCCCTTAGCCTTGCCACCGGTAGCGTCATCGGACGAGGCCTCGCCCTTGGATACCTCCTCATCGGTAGCCCCCTGTCCGCCCATCATGGACGACAGGTCGTAATCTTGTTTGGAAATCGTAAGCGGGTAGCTTGAGAGCGTGTCCTCCTCGACCTTTTTGATGTAGCCGTTTACGCCGTTGGAGAGCGCCAGAATCGCTGCGATACCAATAATGCCAATCGAACCTGCGAAGGCAGTCATGGCCGTACGGCCCTTCTTGGTCATGAGGTTTCGGGCAGAAAGCCCCAGCGCCGTCACAAAGCTCATCGAGGTTTTGCGCGTGGGCTTGGCCTCGCGACGCGCGGCCTCGGTAGCATCAAAGGGATCTGAATCGTCGGTGACCTTGCCGTCCGCCAGGCTGACGATGCGCGTGGCGTACTGGTACGCCAGCTCGGGATTGTGCGTGACCATGATGACCAGACGATCGCGCGCAACGTCCTTGAGCAAATCCATAACCTGCACGGATGTCGTTGAGTCCAAGGCGCCGGTCGGCTCGTCAGCCAGCACAATCTCGGGATCGTTGATCAAGGCGCGGGCAATGGCCACGCGCTGCATCTGCCCGCCCGAAAGCTGGTTCGGGCGTTTGTCAACGTGCTCGCCCAGACCAACCGCCTCGAGCGCCTTACGCGCACGCTGGCGGCGCTCGGCATGTCCCACGCCCGTGAGTGTAAGCGCCAATTCCACGTTTTCCAAAATGCTCTGATGCGGAATGAGGTTGTAGCTCTGAAACACAAAGCCAATGCGATTGTTTCTGTAGGCATCCCAATCGCGGTCGCTGAAGTCCTTGGTCGAGATGCCATCGATCAGCAGGTCGCCGGAATCGAAATGGTCGAGTCCACCAATGACGTTGAGCATCGTAGTTTTACCCGAGCCCGAAGGACCCAGGATGGCTACAAACTCGTTATCGCGAAAAGACAGGCTTACGCTGTCGAGCGCTACCTGCGTAAACGACTGCGTAACGTACCTTTTGCAAATAACTCTGAGATCCAGCATGGACGGCAACCTCTCCCCCGCCGTTCGCATCCAACGCGTTTGACCTACTCTATCAGCTTTTTTGCCGGTACCAGCAAGGAATGTAACGAACAAAAATGTAACGAACAAAAAACGGGACGGCACGCCGCATGGCGCACCATCCCGCACATAACATCGAAGGTGTGACAAAGGGACTGCCCCTTTGTCACACCTTTGTCGCATTCGAACCTACTGTTCGATCTTCGCGAGTGCCTGATCGATCAGTTTGTTGAGCGCCTCACGCTGCTCAGCAGAGTTGATACCGCCCATGATCGGCTCTCCCACGATGTTGCCGTTCTGGTCGATCACATAGGTGGTCGGGAACGAGTACAGGTTGGAGGTGAACTTTCCGGCCTCGCTGTCCGACTTAAACCAGATGTTTTTATACGTCACGCCCTTCTTGGAAAGCACGTCCTTGGCATCGGCCACCTCGTCTTTTTTGCCGTCGAGCGTAAAGGAATTAACGCCCACGACCTGGCCGCCCTTCTCGGCAAGCTCCTTGTTGAGCTTCTCCAGATCGCCCAGCTCTCCCACGCACGGCTTGCAGGTGGTAAACCAGAAGTTCATGACGGTGACCTTGTTCTTGGAGAACAGCTCGTCGCTGTTTACATCGTTGCCGTCCAAGTCCTTGCCCTTAAAGCTGGGGAACTTCGTCTCCCCGCTCTCGCCGTTGGTCATGCCTGCGGTCGAGGCATCGACGCTCTCCCCCTCGCCGGGCGTGCTGCCGCATCCGGGGAACTCCTTCTCCAGCGCCATGAGCTTGTCCTCGATCTCCTTGACCTGCTGCGCGCCGGCCTTAAGCGTCTTAAGCTCGTCAGCCGCAAACTGATCCTTGGCGCCCTCGATGGTATCGAGCAAGAAGTCGCCGTAGTTCTTGCCGTCCTCAATCATGGGAGTGTCTTTGTTGGCCGCAAGGAACACCTTTTCCCATAGGGCGTTATCGCTCGCAAAGATCTCGTTTTCCTTTTGCAGCAGCTGCTGGTACAGCTTGGCCGCCTCCTCGGCGCTCGACGGCTTTTGTGCCACAAGCTCGGCAATCTGCGCATCGCCGCTCGTGGCATCCTTCGCGTCGCCCTTGGGGGCAGAGCACGCCGCGAGAGTCAGCGCCAGCACGGGCAGCATCAACAAGGCCGCAATTTTTGACAGTTTCATGGTTCCTCCGTTTATATCGAAACTTATATAGGTACCTATTTGTTTTCGCAGGCCTGCGTGGGCTGCGTGGGCTTGTCGCCCGTCACACCCAGCCCGTAGCGAAAGCTAATAGCATCGACGGGGCACGCGCCCACGCATTTGCCGCAACGAATGCACTCGGCATGGTCGGGCGTACGCGTAACGTCCACGTCCATCAGACACACCTTGGCGCACTTGCCGCACGAAACGCATTTGCACTGGTCAACCTGAATCCCCAACAACGACACCTTGTTCATGAGCGCATAAAACGCACCGAGGGGGCAGATCCATTTGCAGAAGGGGCGGTAGAACAACACGCTCAGCACCGCAACCGCAATGAGAATCGCGAGCTTCCAGGTAAAGAGCTTTCCCAGCGCGGAGCGGATTCCCGTATTCATGATGGACAGCGGAATCGCACCCTCGAGCACGCCCTGTGGGCAGATGTACTTGCAAAAGAACGGGTCGCCCATGCCCACATCGTTGACCACCAAGACAGGCAGCAGCACCACGGCAAACAGCAGCACGGCATACTTGATGTACGTGAGCGGCTTAAGCGTTTTCGTGGAGAACTTTTTGCCGGGAATCTTGTGAAGCAGCTCCTGAAGCCAGCCAAACGGGCACAGAAAGCCGCATACAAAGCGTCCCAGCAGCACGCCGAGCAAAATGAGCGTACCGGTTACGTAGTAGGAAAAGTTGAACTTGGATGAACCTACCACCGACTGGAATGACCCGATGGGGCACGCACCCGATGCCGCGGGGCACGAATAGCAATTAAGCCCAGGTACGCAGACTGTTTTTCCTGCGCCCTGATAGATGCCGCCTTTGGCAAAGTTTGGCAGGTGAATGTTGGTAATTAGCGTCGCCGCCGCCTGAATGAATCCGCGAAATCGGGCCAAAACATGCGACGCAGTGTTTCCTCTTTTATCCAATTCCGATACACTCCAAGCACAGCCTAATCGCTTTGGCCAGCACGGCATCTGCCTCGCCACGCATAACGCCAAAGCACACCATGGCAATTCCGACGATCAACAAAGCGACCTGTACCACGGGTTTTACCGCTTTGAACAACCTGACCACTCCTTTCGTTACGCGACCATTGGACCATATCGGCTATAAAATCCGTGTTAAGCGCGATTTGGAATGTGCAAGGAGACTGTTATGCGTATTTTAATCGTCGAGGACGAGCGGGCGCTGTGTGATGCAATCGCGCGCAGCTTGCGAAACTTGGCGTACAGCGTCGACTGCTGTCACGACGGACAGGAGGCGCTCGACCTACTGGACGTTGAGGCCTTCGACCTTGTGGTACTCGACCTCAACCTTCCCCGTATCGACGGCATGACCGTACTCAGGGAACTTAGGAAAACCGACCGCGAGACCAAGGTACTAATTTTGTCCGCGCGTGGCGAAGTATCCGACAAAGTCGCCGGACTTGATGCCGGCGCCAACGATTACCTTACCAAGCCGTTTCATCTGGACGAACTTGCGGCAAGGATCCGCAGCCTTACCCTCAGGCGCTTCGCACAAAGCGACATAGTATTAACCTGCGGAAAGCTCCGCTTTGACACCAAGGCGCGCGTCGCTTCCGTGGACAGCGAGGCTTTATCTCTTACGCGCAAGGAAACGGGAATCTTGGAATACCTGATGCTTAATCAGGGGCGTCCGGTAAGCCAAGAGGAGCTTATCGAGCACGTCTGGGATAGCACCGTAAACAGCTTTAGCAACGCAACCCGCGTTCATATCTCGTCGCTCCGCAAAAAGCTACGCAGCGCTTTGGGATACGACCCGATTCGCAATCGGATTGGAGAGGGCTACGTTATGGAGGTTGGAGAATGAAAGGGCTTTCGCTGCAATGGCGCATAACGATTATGACGGCACTGCTCACGTGTGCGGCATGCGTGCTGACGAACTGCCTGGTCGGCTATACGGGCATGCGCTACATGGATGCCATCGGCAGTGACATCTCGGCCTTTAACGCAACCGGCGAAGATTCGCCCCAAGCGTTCGATCCAACGAAAGCGACCCTCGATGAAAAGGTCACGATCGTCGTAAACGACGCACAAGAGTCTTTTGGCACGACAACCTGGTGCATCACGGCTGGAATCACACTCCTTGGCGGCGTGCTGGCATACTTTGTGAGCGGCCGTGCACTTAAACCGCTACGGGCTTTTGCAGCCCAGGTTGAACGCGTGCAGCCTGACAATCTAAGCGAAATTAAGCTCAGCAAAGATGTACCCACCGAGCTACAGCGATGCAGCGCCTCATTCAACGACATGATCGCCCGTCTTGGCGAAGGGTTCTCTGCACAGCGCCAGTTTACCGGCAACGCCGCACACGAGCTGCGCACCCCGCTCGCCCTTATGCAGGCACAGATTGAACTATTCATCTCCGAGCACTCCGGTTTGCAACCCGAAACAGCCGAGCTGCTCGACCTGTTACAAGAACAAACCGAGCGAATGTCGCAGATGACCAAGGTATTGCTCGAGATGAGTGAGCTCCGCAGCATTCCTTGCGAGGACGATGTTGAACTTGGCCCCTTGTCCGAAGAGGTCCTCACCGACCTTGCGCCACTTGCCGAGAATAATGGCATAGCCCTCGATTGCTCCGGAGACGCTTTGACAATCGGAAGTGATACGCTCCTCTATCGGCTGGTGTTCAATCTGGTCGAAAACGCCATCCGCTACAGCCGCTCCAGCTCGACTGTCAACGTCTCCATCAGCGACAGCGACAGCCACGTGCTCCTGCGAGTCAAAGATGAGGGCCCGGGAATACCCAAGCAGTACCGAGAGAGCATCTTCCAGCCGTTCTTTCGTCTAGACAAATCCCGCAGCAGGGCATACGGCGGCGCAGGACTCGGGCTAGCGCTTGTTTGGGAGATTGCAGCCCTACACGGCGGCACGGTAGAGGTCGAAACAAGTTCCGAGAACGGGACTACCATGCTCGTAAGCCTTCCAAAACGATCTGCAGCGTTAACCGAACAGTAAAACTAGAACGAGGCCCAGTGGGTCCCGCCCTTACAAAACCCGAAGGCTTTCCATGTGTCTGTACTATGAGCCGTTGGGGAACCAGATGTCAACCAGCATGCCGAGCTCAGTCACCTCATCCTAGGGAAAGGAGCAAAGGGGCGTCACTGCTTTTGACGGTGCTCTTAGCTACAGTAGACCTTCCACGAAAGGTATGAGCTTGTCGAGCATCGCGTCGCTTCTGATGACTGTACCTAAATCGAGGTGCTCACTCTTCTCCTTCGTAATCGTCTGAGTGATTACGCCCATGAACAGCAGCCTGGAGCCGATGGCAATTCCGTCGGTCGTGGGATAGCTGCCCTGGTTGAGGATGAAGGCGGGACTGCCGCTGGAGCCCTCGAATACAGATGCGTCAACGAGGAACTCGCGCTTACCCTTGTAGTCGTTCCAAGCGGGCGTGGAAGTCCAGCCTTGCCTGATGAGGGGGGTCTTGTTGTAGTCGTCATAGAGCCCGCTGGGGTATCCGATAAAGGTGATTTGCTCGAGCGCCGCCAAATTGTCCAGCACACTCTTCTTCGGGATGAGTCCAGAGTCGATGGATCGGTAGAAGGGCCTCTTCCCGTTTTCTTCAAGCATGCTGAGAACAGGGGCCACCGGCATCGCAACCAAGTCGAGCTCTCCGAGCTTCTTCCCCTCGATGAATGACTTGTCGAAGTTCACGCTGATGGTCTCGCGTGACGGGGCGTCACCTTCGGCTAGATTGATGACGAAGCGACCCTGAATCACATCCTTGAGGACATGGTGGTTGGTAATGAGCAGGGGCACTTTTCGTCCGTCTTCAAGGTCATAGGAAAAGAAGAATCCTGTACCCGAGACGCCCGTGCCTTCGGTAGTAATGCCCACGATGGGGACCGTGGTAAAGAGCAGCTGCGTGCTCGTATCATTAATGTTCATCGGTCTTGGTCTCCTTGTCATCGGGATCCGCCAGGTGTTCTAGGACGCGCTCGGCCAGATCAGATTTGCCCTGCTTCTCTTCTTTTCGGATAAAGATAAAAGCGACAAAGAGTCCTACTGCGCCACACGGTGCTACGCAGAGCATCAAGATACCGGGCAAAGATGCGAGATTGACAGATGACGACAAACCCCCGAGAAACCAGCCCAGGAACGTTGTCGCAAGACCTAAAAGGATGTCAGGTTTGTAGGAAGGGCGCTCCTGCTTGGCCTGAAGGAGCATCTCCCTTGCTTTTCTCAGGTCGCTGTCGCGCTGCCCGACGTATGATTCCTGCAGGTATTCATTGGGGATGCGAACCTCGTGGTCCTGGCGCACGGCGACGTGCTCCCGGTCATTTATGAGGTGGATGCCGTTACTTGCCTCTCCAACGCTAGCATTGTCGCCCATGTGCTCGAATACGCTGTCGAGGTCAGCCCACCTGACTCTATGGGCAAGCGCCTGGTCTTGTGGTGGGTTCTCTTGACCTTTCTCCACCAGATCTCCTTAGAACAAGGTCCTAGCGTCTTGCGGAGGTTTATGGTCACAGCAGAGACACCATGGTTCACCCAATATATCGATGGATAGATTATACCGTGCGGCTGATATGGCGACCAAGGGATGCTGCCGGCACGGCTGTGGGGTGCTAGTGACTTGCAGATTGCTGGCGACAGGCTACTAATAGCGGCATGGCTTTGCTGTTGGCTCACTCCGCCGCCCGCCTCACGGCGCCGGGGGTTTCTCGGCGCAGTGAGGCGGCATCGGTTGTTCTAGCTGTTCTGTGCCAATAGGTTGTTTACACCCGGGTAGTGAAAAATAGGGAGGGCTCCCACATGCTGTGAGTTGTCTAGACGAACAGCAGAGGAGCCCTCCCATGGAGCAACATCCTAACGCAAGGCTCACCCCGAGGGGGCGCGAGACGCTCGTCTCGCGCATAGAGTCCGGCCTCGGCGTCGCCGAGACCGCGCGTCAGATGGGCGTCAGCCGCCAGACGGCGAGCAAGTGGCTGCGCCGCAGCAGGTCCGGAGAGCCCATGTCCGACCGCAGTAGCCGCCCGCGCAGGCTCGCGAGGTCCACGCCGCGCGAGATCGAGAACCGGGTCCGCGAGGCGCGCTCGTCACTGCCGCTCGCCCCGCCCGGGCTGGCGCCGGGCGCGCTATGCTTAGGGAGCGGTGGGCGCCTCCGGAGCAGCAGGGGACTCGGACGCGGTGATGCCGGAGGTGTCGACCTCGCCGATTCCGGCGAGCTGCTCGATGAGGGGGAGGCCCATCGGGTCGTCCACCTCGACGCCGCCGAGCACGATGGTGCTGTCGCGCGTGTCGATTTGGGTTGTGAACACGGCCGGGTCGAAGCCCGAAGCGATAAAGCCAATGCCCGCGAGGACAACACCCGCGGCAACGAGCCCGCCCGCCACGGCGAGGTAGATCTTCTTCGCGCTGGTCATGGTACTCACTCCTTTCTACGCCGCGAGATGCGCGGCAGCGCCGCCCTTCTCGCCCTTACCCTTCCAGAAGGGCGAGGCGGCCTTCCTCGCCCAGAGCGCCGAGAGGCGCGCAATTTGTTTTGCGGCGGCCCAAGCGCCAGCACCAACGAAGAGCGCCACGCCGACGAGGCCGAGCCCCACGCCCGCCGAGGCGAGGGCGTACGGGAAGTGGCCGATGGTGACGCCGCTTACGGCAAACAGGAGCTCAACTACGCCCACGCCCCCGAGTGCCGCCGCGACGATCCACACGCAGAGCGCCAGCACCCAGATGCAGATATAGACCGTGACGACCACGGCGGCGAAGGCGGCGAGCAGCGGCACCCACACCGGGGAGCCCACGATGGTCAGCACCCACAGCAGCGCGGTGCTGCGCTGGCGCGTCCTCGCGATCGCGCGCGGCACGGCGGGCAGGTCGTCGAGCGTGGCCTCCGCCACCTCGCCGGGCGTGCCCATGGCGGCCACGGCCTCCTCCTCGCTCATACCGTCCTCCATGCGATCGGCGATGGCCTCCGCATAGAACGCCTTGGTCTCCTCCACCTGCTCGGCCGGCAGGCAGGCGAGCAGCTCGCCCAACCGGCCCAGAAACTCATCACGCGTCATGGTGCGCCCCCTCAACGTATGCGTAAATCTCCCGTACGGACGGCCACTCGGCCAGGAACTCCTCGATGCGCGCTCGCCCGTCGTCCGTGATGCGGTAGTACCGGCGCAGCCGCCCGTTGTGCTCGGCGGAGCGCGCCGTGATGCACCCGGCCTTCTCCAGGCGCTTGAGCAGCGGGTAGAGCGTCGACTCCGTGAGCCCCATGCTCGCCGGTACGTCCTTCACGATCTGGTAGCCGTAGGACTCCTCGCCGGAGACGGCCGCCAGCACGCAGGCCTCCAGGAAGCCGCGCTTCATCTGTGCCTCCATCCGCACACCTCCTCTCGTCATATACTGTGCTATACACACTATACGATGCAAGGTATTAGACGTCAGCTCTCATCGCGAAGGTTCTCCGGCCCCTGCGCGCTGCGAACGTGATGTCGCGGGACGGTTGGCATTATGCATGAAACGTCAAGTAACGCTCTTTTGATCCACTTCCACTCGGCCCCATATGCCTTGCACAACGCCCCCTTCGACCTCGGAATCAAGAGAGCCGCTAGGCTGGACATGCCGGACGGTAAGGTCCTGGACGCCATGGTGGACTTCTCCGATGCCATGGGGGTCATGGGTCTACGCCGATGGAGGCCCACACACGCGGCAGGGCTCGCCCGTCACCGCTGGTCGCCGGACGGTCCCCATGCCTCGCTCGCCAACGCGCAGGCGACAGCAGCAGTCCAGCGCTGGGCTGGAGACGCCGGAATGCCCAGAAGATGCGTTTCCCATCGCTGCGACAGAGCTTTTTGTAGGGGCGGCAATTTTTCCTAATGTCGAGGACAGCTAGGCTTCAGTAGCCACCTTGGGAGCATCGCCAATGGGCTCTTCCTTTATACGTTCGGCATAATCGTAGGCGATACCCACAAATTCCAGTCCCGAGCAACAGGAGTACAATTGCTGCTATTGTTGCCAGCTGTTGGGAGATGGAAGATGGACTGCGATGGCTACCCATGCGTTCCCATGCCGTTGATGTGCACCGCTTTTGTGCCAGGGCAGATCGACGCTGCGGTTGCAGGCATTTCCGACCCCGATTCACGCACCATCGCCACGGCAGAAGCGCTGTACTTTCGCGGACAGGCCACGCTCGCCGCCGAGACAGCACGCCCCTATCTTGACGCCACCGACCCCGCACTGCGCTATTCCGCATGCTTTATCTGCGGATATGCCAGTCTGTCGCTCAACCGTATCGCCGATGCCCGCCGTTGCCTTGCGGGCATCCTCGATACGCCACCTGACGATGAATCGCCTGCCGTCCACGCCATGCATATCCTGTTCGCCTCTGCCGCGAGCGTCCTGCTGCACTTGCCTTCCCCGTATTCCGCCGAAGAGTTTTATCCGCTTGCGGCGCATCTGCCCGAAGGCCTGCGCCTGTTCGCCAGCTACGTGATGGCGCACGCCTTGTATCTGCGCGGCGAATACGGCCGCAGCCTGGGCATGGTGGAAAATGCCCTGATCATGAAACAGGGAAGCTATCCCATCTCGGAACTGTTCCTGCACCTGGCGGCTTCCATGGCATGCATGAGCCTCAAGGACATCGACGCCGCAAAGGCACATTTCGGAGCCGCTTGGGACATTGCGCGCCCCGACGGCCTTATCGAGCTCATTGGCGAGCACCACGGCCTTTTGCAGGGGCTTATCGAGGCATGCTTAAAATCGCAATATCCCGACGATTTCGCTCGCATCATCGAGATTACGTATCGATTCAGCTACGGCTGGCGGCGCATCCACAACCCCGATTCGGGTGAGAACGTGGCCGACGATTTAACGACCACGGAGTTCACCATGGCCATGCTCGCCTGCCGCGGTTGGACCAACGCCGAAATCGCACGCCACATGGGAGTATCGCCGGGCACCGTTAAAAACCGCCTATCAGGAGTGTATGCCAAGCTTGGTATCGGAACTCGCGCCGAGCTGATTGCCCACATGTTGCGCTAGCGGCCAGACTGCCCGGCGTATCGAAAGCGCTCCGGGGGCCTGACGCTTTCGCGCACTCAAATTGGACGTTTTGACCCTTGAACGGCACTACCGCCACGGGGCGACTTCTCGCAAAATTGGATTATTTCCTCCGATGTTTGCGGGATGGGAGCCAAAGATGCTTGATCGCCGTTCGTTACTTGTTGCCGGAGCGTCCTCGCTGGCGAGCATTATGTTGCCGCGCGTGCCGGGAAGCGCAAACGCCTTCATATTGCCGTTCGCGCCCACCGAAGCCTATGCCGACGAAAAAGACCCCTTCAGGGTGCTCGTTCTCTCGCGCACCATGTTTGGTGTGGTCGTGGTCGACGTCGCCAACAAGAATATACCCATCAAGGGAGCCCAGGTCACGCTCGCGTCGCGTTATGCCGCGGGCAAGCAGCTCTCCGCCACTACCGACGACGAGGGCACGGCCATCTTTGAGATCGCGCCTCTTTCGGAAGGCTACGTGGACGAGGCAACGCTTCTCGACGCGTACGACTTTAACGGCGGCATCTCCATTAGCATGGCGGGCTACCGTGATGTCGAGATTCCCCTTGCGCGTATCCAGGGCGGCACCGCCATAACCGCGCCCACGCGTCCGCTTTCCGACGGCGAGCCGTACTTCCGCCAGCTCACATTCGACGAATGGGACATCCAGTACGCTGAAGCCACGTTCATGACATTGCCGAAGGACGACACGGCAAACGAGCAGCCCGATACGCACGCCTTTACCGTGCAGGGACATCTGCCACAGGGTGGACAGGCAACGCTGCGCATCAACAAAGTGACGCCTGCCGCGGGCAGCTCACCCGAAACCTTCACGCAGATTGGCCAAGTCAAGGCCAGCGCATCGGGCGCGGATAATCTGGCGACGTTCACACTCGAAGACAAGTTTCTCGACGCGGCATCGGGCCTTCTGGAAGAAGGGTGCAAGCTGCGCTTTGTCCTCGACTATCAGGGCAAAACCTACACGCTCTCATCCCCTATGGCCGTTGTCACCGCTCCGGCCGCAAAGGCGGAATCGGGCTCGACCACCATCATTCCCACCACTATGGACCAAGAGATCACTCCGTTTGATTTCCCAGCGGCGTTTCCCGGCATCGGCGGCAATAAGTTTACCTGCTGGATGCCCTCGTTCCCCATTTTGTTCGATTTCTCGTTTGCCGGGTACGTGCTGTTTGGCGGAGGATACAAACCAGCCAGCTATATGAACGATTCGGGCAACCCTGATCCGGAATACTGGAAGAAGTCACCGCGCGAGTCGGGCGCCAAGCAAGCAAACCGCTACCTCGACGAGATGGAGGGGAAGTGGAATCAGTACAAGAGTATGAGTGCCGGTTCGGGAACCGATCCAAGAAACACTAAGCTCCTTCGCCACCATTGCACGCTGCTGTTCACGATGGATATCGCCACACAGCTGTACGGCTCGCTCGCCTACGATTGGATGGGCAAAACCTGGGGTAACAACAACGACCCCGCATACGGCAATATTAAGGCCCTCTTCCAGGTAAGAACCGACCTCAATTGGACCGAGCAGTTTACCCTAGGACCGGTGCCGTTTTTCCTAAACGTCAACCCCTGGGTGCTAGCGAAGCTGGCGCTCGCCGTGGGTGCCCACACGCACGGCAGCGGCGCGGCGTTTTTCAAGAACATTTCGCTCGACTATTCAAACACCTCGGGCTCGTTCACCATCCAGATCGGGCTTGCCGTCACCTTTGGCGCCGGCGTTGCAGGCGTCGCTTCGTCTGCCGTGCGCGGCGCCGCATCCCTCACGCTGTTCATTGGGTACGAGAAGGCAGATGGACACCAGCTTCCGCGACTGCGCGTAGGTGCAGACGTCGATGTCGATGTGATACTCCAGTTCGTAATGTTCAAGTGGACCACCAAGGCTTGGTCGGGGTCGTGGCCCACACTCCTCGATTCGTGGAATATGTCGGTGAACAATGGCAACCAGTATGTGCTCCAGCGCTCTGAGCTCGCATTGGGTGGAGATACGCCTTACACGTTGGATGCCCGCTTCGGCACGCCCGGCAACATCGAGGCGGGCGGCGTGCCGCAATTTATCGCATCGGCCACCATCGTCACCAACGCCGAGCTGCTCGCACGCGCCGAGGTTAAGGCCGCTGTCGTAAACGTCGCGCCCGTCGTGCGCGATTGGGACCGGTCGGTCACGCGCATTGAGCTCGAGGCGAATGCAGAAAGCGACGACACGGGACAGATCGAGCATTTCGTCCATGCACTGATAGAGAACGACGAAAACGCCGCGCCGATGTATGAGTACACCTATATCGGGCAGGCGAAGGACGCCGTTGCGGACCCCAACGCCAATTCTGCTGGTGTATCGAAGGACGAGCGTGGCGGCATCAAGCCCTCGAGCGACAACGTGCTGTTTACCGGCGTGCTCAGCGAAGCTCACATGAAGCTGGCAATGATCGCCGGCGTAGAATGCCTGTTCCGTATCGCCTCGGTGCGCTACGGCGACAATGGCCGCTCGCGCCTGGTGGTGCACACAAAGGCAAACGGCACGTGGTCTGCCCCCATGCCCGTGGACTTCCCCCTTGGGTTTGGCGAGGGCGACGTGGAGCGCAGCGGCATATTCGATTACGACTTCGACGTGGTGGAATATACAGACGGGAGGGGAAACCAAGACGCCTACGTGCTGCTGGTCTCGGGCGAGCGCCCCGCCGGTGACAACACCCATTTCGATACGGCGAGCACATCCGGCATGCTGTCCGTTGTGCGCCTGCGCATCAGCAACGACGGAGTTCGCGTGGTATCGCACACGTCGTGGCGCAGCATCTCGCGCGGCCGCCTTCAGGAGGATGGCCACCATTGCCTGCAGTGCCCGCGTATCACGGTGGGCAAGACGCTCGTCGACGGGCGCTTGTCGGGTGCCTACCTCCACCGCCGCGGAACCACCGCAGAAAAGGCACTCGGCAGCGAGGCTGAGGTTGCGCTGGAGTGCTTTACCCTGTGGTCGGACGTTTCGGGCGACAGCCTGACGTTCCGCCAAGTTCTCCGCTTTCCGCAAGCACCGTCGAGTATCGAACTGGGCGAGCCCGAGGATATCAACGGCAAAATGGTGGTGCCCGTTGCGTACGAGACCGCAGACGGTTGCGGCTGCGCATCGTACGCCGTGATCGGCCAGTCCATTGCGGGCTGGGGCGTTATGTCACCAGACGCCACGGTACCCCGTGCGGTGCCGTGGCCGCAGCACACGGGCTTTTTGGCCACCGTCAACGAGCAGCTGCAGCATATTACTTGGACGCGAGGCGCGGCGGCATTTGCGTCGGAGCCCGTGGGTGCCGCAGGCTGTGGCCCGGCATCGTTTAGCGTAAGCAACAACGGCAGGTGCGTGCTCTATGTAGAGAACACCGATGGCAAGGTGGGACAGACCTACGACGAAGAAGGCAACCCGGTAGCAGTGATGGGCAAGCACTTCCGCATCTTCGCCAGCACCTTGGCAGGCGATCTGTTCACGGAGCCGTTCGTGATGTGCGAGCTGGACCATCCCATCGATCAGATAACGACATTTTTGACGTCGGGAGGCATGCTCTCCGCGCTCGCCACGCACATTGTGAGCGCGGAGAAGAGCGAGGCAGAGCTGCACGGCATCGAAGTGCCCTTGGTGGCGTGTGCCACTCCGACGGGCGCGGTCGCTACCTCGGGCGCGGTGGTGCCCGGAGCAGCAGGCGAATCCTTCATGGTCACGGTGCGAAACGACGGCAACACCTTGCTGACCGCCGGCACGATCGATCTGTACCGAGAGGGCTCCAGCCAGCCGTTCTCCAGCGCATCCATCGGATTCGGAGCGAACGCACGCATGGCTTCGATCTACGATCCAGAGCTTGCCGAGGACGCTTCGGCCAACGACATGGCACGCGTGAAGTACGCGCTCGAGACGCTGGGCACACCTTTTGCAACGCACCCGCTGGTAGCCGACAACGGCAACGCCGTGCTGGCACCGGGTTGCACGGCACAGTTCCGCATGAGCTTCGCCATCCCCGAGAGCTGGAGCGACGAAGTGGGCAAACGCGTAACGCTGTATGCGAAGGCGCGTAATCTGGTGGCGCTCGATCCCGTGACGCTCGAGGAAATTCGACCGGGCACAAACTCGGCGCTTGGTGCCGTACTGCACGAGCTTCATGTGCCCGACGCGGCATGCGAACGCTCAGAAGTTCAGGTCGGCGTATGCGACAGCGCGGATACGACAGGACTTCACGACGCCCCGATGACGGCGGACAGCGATAGCGGCTCGAGTGGCGGCGGTACCGACGAGGGCGGCGGCTCCGGCGGAAGCAGCTCCGGCAGTGGCAAGGACCACGGCAATAACAAGCGCTCCGGAAAAGCGGGCGCGCTTGCGGGCACGGGCGATGTCAACGCTCCCCTTACGGCAGCCGCTGCAGCACTCGCCGCAGCCGGCGCCGGCCTCGTCGCCTACAGCGCCCGCCGCACGGCGCTCGAAACCGACACCGCCAATGAGGTCAATTCGGATAGGCCTCGCTAGCCCCTAGTTACTTTTGTGAGAGACGCCGGCTCGGCTCATCGAACATCAAAATGGGCTGGTTCTGGATACCCAGAGCCGGCCCATTACGCATTAGATGTCGTCTGAGGAGTCGAGCTCGGCTTCCTCGCCCCGCATTCCACCGAGGACAGTGGAGCACTATCGTTTAAGGGCTTCGTTATTGTTCGATGGTCTTCTTGACGACTGCGGGGACGCCTGCCGCCACCACGTTGTCCGGAAGGTCTTCCGTCACGACGCTGCCCGCGGCAATTACGCAACCGCTGCCGATGGTAACTCCCTGCAGCACTGACACGTTCGCGCCAAACCAGCAGTTATCGCCGACAACGATGGGCAGAGCCTTCTCGAGACCCAAGTTGCGGTCCTTTGCCTTTAGGGGGTGCGAAGCGGTGTAGAAGCCGCAAAACGGCCCGATAAACACGTTGCCACCAAAGGTGATAGAGCCGCCGTCCATAAAGTAGCAGCCATGGTTTACAAAACAGCCCTCACCAAAGGTCGTCTTGCTCCCGTAGTCAAAGTAGGCAGGCGAAAGGACCGTCAGCCCCCCGGGAAGATCGGTATCGAGCAAGGACTTCAAAGCATCGAGCTGTGCGTCGCTTCCAGGTTTTGCCATATTAAAGTCATAGCAGAGCGCCTCCGCCTTCGCGCGTTGCGCCAGGAGCTCCTCGTCAAAGTTGGCATCATGCCACTCACCGCGCTCCATCTTCTCTTTCTCGGTCATTGCGCCCCCTCAAACAACATGCAGTCTTGATGCGGCAATTCTACCAGCCGATAAGCCACGGTTTTAACACGAGCACCACACCGCGCAGGGAATGACCGCAGAAGCCAAAGGTGCCCGACTCCGAACTATTGTTCGATGGATTTCGTGTTGGGTGGAATCGTCTGTGGGCTGGGCTATGCTACCTTGACTATCTATATGACTTAAACGCAGCAAAGGAGCACCGAGAGAGCGAGTATGGCAAAAAACACCGCAAACTATGGTAACGACAGTATTCGTCAGCTCAAGGACGAGGAGCGCGTACGCCTGCGCCCCGCCGTCATCTTTGGCTCGGACGGGCTCGACGGCTGCGCGCATGCCGCCTTCGAGATCCTGTCCAACGCCGTTGACGAGGCGCGCCAGGGCTACGGCAAGCTCATCATCCTTACCGCCTTTCGCGATGGCTCCATTCAGGTAGAGGACAACGGCCGCGGCTGCCCACTCGACTGGAACCCTTCCGAGAAGCGTTTTAACTGGGAGCTCGTCTTTTGCGAGCTCTACGCCGGCGGCAAGTACAACAACAACCAGGGCGGCGACTACGACTTCTCGCTCGGCACCAACGGCCTGGGCTCGTGCGCGACCCAGTACGCTTCCGAGTACATGGACGTCACCGTTTGGCGCGACGGTAACAAGTACTCTCTGCACTTTAAGAAAGGCAAGGTCGTCGGCACCAAAAAGAAGGCGCTCGAGATCGAGCCCAGCGACGAGGACCGCACCGGCACCACCATCAAGTGGCGCCCCGATCTTGAGGTCTTTACCTCCATCAGCATTCCCCACGATTGGTATCGCGAGACCATGCGCCGCCAGGCCGTGGTCAACGCCAACGTGACCTTCCGTCTGCGTATCGAGGGCGACGATGGCGAGTTTTCCGAAGAGGACTTCTGCTATCCCAAGGGCATCGAGGACTATGTGCTCGAGAAGGTCGGTACCGACTACCTTACTGAGCCCTTCTTTATCGAGGCCGACCGCCGCGGTCGCGACCGCGAGGACCTGCCCGACTACAACGTAAAGATCACCGCGTGCATGTGCTTCTCGCGCACCTTCATGATGCAGGAGTATTACCACAACTCATCGTGGCTAGAGAACGGTGGCTCGCCCGAGAAGGCGGCCCGTAGCGCTCTGACCAGCGCCATCGATGCCTACATCAAGCAACAGGGCAAGTACAACAAAAACGAGAGCGGCATTAAGTGGCAAGACGTCCAGGACTGCCTGGTACTGGTGACCAACTGCTTCTCCACCCAGACGTCCTACGAAAACCAGACCAAGAAGGCCATCAACAACCGCTTTATCCAGCAGGCGATGACAGCATTCTTTAAGGAGCGCCTCTCGACCTATCTGATCGAGAACAAAGACGCCGCCAACAAGATCATGGAGCAGGTGCTCATCAACAAGCGCTCGCGCGAGAACGCCGAGAAGACGCGTCAGAGCATCAAGACCAACCTGCAGCAAAAGACCGACATGGCCAACCGCGTGCAAAAGTTCATCGATTGCCGCTCCAAGGACAAGAACCGTCGTGAGATCTACATCGTAGAGGGCGACTCGGCAGCAGGCGCCATTCGCACCTCGCGCGATGCCGAGTTCCAGGGTGTTATGCCCGTCCGCGGCAAGATCCTCAATTGCCTGAAGGAGGACTATCCGCGCATCTTTAAGTCCGACATCATCATGGACCTTATGCGCGTGCTGGGCTGCGGCGTGGAGATTAAGGACAAGCGCATCAAGAACCTCGGTGCCTTTGACCTGGACAACCTCAACTGGAACAAGGTCATCATCTGTACGGACGCCGACGTCGACGGCTACCACATCCGCACGCTCGTGCTCACCATGCTCTACCGCCTGGTGCCCACACTTATCGACGAGGGCTACGTGTATATCGCCGAGTCGCCGCTCTACGAGATCAACTGCAAAGAGAAGACCTACTTTGCCTACACCGAGCTCGAGAAGAACGGCATCCTCAAGGAGATCGGCGACCAGAAGTGCTCCATCAACCGCTCCAAGGGTCTTGGTGAGAACGATCCGGACATGATGTGGCTCACCACCATGAACCCCGAGACGCGCCGTCTGATCAAGGTGGAGCCCGAGGACGTCACCAAGATGGAAACCATGTTCAACCTGTTGCTGGGCAACGACGAGGCGGGCCGCAAGCGCCATATCTCCGAGCACGGCAAGGAATACCTGGACCAGCTGGACCTGCAATAGCAGCAAATCGATAACGACGGCCCACAAATAGTTCAAGAGGAAATCGTGGCAAAGAAGAAGACGAAGAACCAGCCAAAGAAAAAGCAGGTCAACGCCGAGAACGTCATCGGCCTGCACTCCGAGGTCACCGACCAGCCGATTACGCAGACGCTCGAGGTCAACTACATGCCCTACGCTATGAGTGTCAACGTCTCGCGTGCATTCCCCGAGATCGACGGGTTTAAGCCCTCGCACCGTAAGCTGCTCTACACCATGTACAAGATGGGCTTGCTCAAGGGTGAGCGCCAGAAGAGCGCCAACATCGTGGGCCAGAC
This sequence comes from uncultured Collinsella sp., assembly GCA_900544135.1. GTDB lineage: Bacteria > Actinomycetota > Coriobacteriia > Coriobacteriales > Coriobacteriaceae > Collinsella. The sequence continues at coordinate 73,578 of UQTU01000008.1, read as the reverse complement.
CATGAAGCTCAACCCGCACGGCGACGCCGCGATCTACGAGACGATGGTGCGCTTGGCCACCGGCAACGAAGCGCTGCTTGCCCCCTTCGTGGAGTCGAAGGGCAACTTTGGCAAGTACTATTCGGGCGACCTGAGCTACGCAGCCTCGCGTTACACCGAGGCCAAGCTCTCCCCCATCAGCGCCGAGATCTTCAAAGACATCGACAAGGACCCGGTCGACTTCGTCGACAGCTACGACGGCGCCATGAAGGAGCCGCGCCTGCTGCCCACCACGTTCCCCAACATCCTTGTCTCGGCCAATAAGGGCATCGGCGTCGCCATGGCGTCCGACATCTGCGGTTTCAACCTCAACGAGGTCTGCACCGCCACGATGCACTACCTGAAGGACCCCGACTGCGACCTGCTCGAGTACATGCCCATGCCCGACTTCTCGACCGGCGGCGAGATTATCTACCGCCGCGAGGAGATGGAAAAGATCGTCGAGACCGGCCTTGGCAGCTTCCAAATTCGCTCCCGCTGGCGCTGGATTCCCGAAGAGCGCATCATCGAGGTCTACGAGATCCCCTACACCACCAAGACCGATGTTATCATCGAGCGCATCGTCAAGCTCTCCAAGGAGGGCAAGGTCAAGGAGATCGCCGACATCCGCGACGAGACCGACCTTTCGGGCCTGCGCATCGCCATCGACCTTAAGCGCGGTGTCGACCCCGACAAGCTCATGGCCAAGCTCTATCGCTCGACCACGCTGCAGGATTCGTTCTCGTGCAACTTCAACGTGCTCGTCGACGGCTATCCCCGTGTTATGGGCGTGCGCCAGATTCTGCACGAGTGGGTCACGTGGCGCATTCAGTCCACGCGTCGCCGCATTAACTTTGACCTGGGCAAAAAGTCCGAGCGTCTGCACCTGCTGCACGGCCTCGAGGCGATCTTGCTCGACATCGACAAGGCCATCGCCATCATCCGCGGCACTAAGCTCGAGGCCGAGGTCGTGCCAAACCTTATGAAGGGTTTCGACATCGACGAGACCCAGGCCGAGTTTGTTGCCGAGCTTAAGCTCCGCAACATCAATGAGGAGTACATCCTCAACCGCACCAAGGACATCGCCAAGCTCGAAGGTGAGATTGCCGAGCTCGAGGAGATCCTCTCGAGCGAAGACAACATCAAGAAGGTCATCAGCGACGAGCTGGCCGCGGTCAACAAGAAGTATGTGATGCCGCGCCGCACGGGTAGGATTGAGCCCCATGAGGTTATCGAGGTAAGCCTGGAGCCCGAGGTCGAGGAGTACCCGGTCACCATCATGCTCTCGCGCGATGGCTACCTTAAGAAGATGACGGACCGCGTGCTCAAGAAGGCGACCACGCTCAAGTACAAGGACGGCGACAAACCCTTTATCGAGTTCCCGTCCTCCAATACGCACGAGCTGCTCGTGTTTACCAACAAGAGCCAGGTGTACAAGTGCAAGGTTGCGGCGTTTGAGGACACCAAGTCGGCCCAGCTGGGCTCGTACCTGCCGACCGATCTTGAAATGGAACCCGACGAGAGCGTGATTTGGATCATCGACCCCGAGGACTATAAGGCCGACGTGCTGTTCGTCTTTGAGAACGGCCGCGTAGTCCGCGTCGCGCTTTCTGGATACGTCACCAAGACCAACCGCAAGCGCCTTAAGAACGCCATCTACGGCGGCAGTAAACTGCTGTATGCGCAGGTGCTCAAGGAGGACCGTGACCTCGCGCTGGTCTCGAGCGACTACCGTCTGATGAACTTCAACACGTCGCTGCTCAAGACCAAGACGACCACCAACACGCAGGGCGTCCAGGCCTTTACGGCCAAGAAGGGCCGCTCGGTCACCACCGTCGGCACGACCGAGGAAATCCTTGGCGCCGGCGTCTCGGCCGAGAAGTTCACCGCGCAGAGCCTGCCCTCTGCCGGTGCCCTCATGAAGGAAAACGACATGCCGAGTTTGTTTGACTAAAACAACGGTGACTAAACCGTCATGGTTTTACAAAGCAGCGGGGCCCGGAACGCAGTAAACGCTGTGCCCTGGGCCCCATGCATTACAGCAGTATCATCCCTATAGACAAAATGCCGCATAAAGTGGAACAGACATAAGCCCATCATTCATTCCAAAGGGCTTAGTCGATAGCCTGATAAGGCGCACGCCCGGATGGGTCTTTTTAAGTGAGGACAGGCTTCGAGATCTTGTGTTCTCTCCCGCCTTGACTTCAACCGCAGACAAGCATCCCTGCTTCTCTACTACAAAGTCGATTTCCGCACGATTATCTCGCGCCCAATAATGCAGCGGATAGCCCATGGCTGAAAGCTGTTGGGCGACGTAGTTTTCGGTAAGTGCACCCATGAATGTGCCGCCGATGCCGGCAAGAATATCGGCGCGTTGAGCACCGGCCTTGGAGACGAGCAGCCCTGTATCCGCCTGATAGATTTTAAAAGCAGAAGGGTTAACGAAGGCCTCTAAAGGGCTTTCGATCTTCCCAACTAGGCTGCAGCGCGCCACCGTACCCGACAATACAAGCCAGTCGAGAGCATCTCCAAAGAGAGACGCATTGCCCCCCGCTCGCACTACCTTGTATTGAAATTTACGATTCTCTTTGGCAAGCTGCTGTGGAATGGAATCGAAGCACGCACGCGTCTTTGCGCTCAAGCGCTCATCAGCATATTTATTAGTGTCGGCGGAGTATCCGTCGAGAATAATCCGATGCTTTTCGGCCACATCAATGATTGACTGATCATCGATATACGTTTGGACCGCCTCGGGCATTCCGCCAACAACAAGATACTGTCGATAGAGCCCAAGCGCCTTTTCATGAAGGCTTGGCGCGAGAGGACCCATTAACTCGAATGACGAGCGTATCTCGTCGACCAGCTGATCGTGCCCCATCGCCCAGAGAAACTCCTCGAAATCGAGTGGAGTCATCTCAATCAAGTCGGTCTTTCCAACGGGGAACGAATACGACTGATGGTTAATGGCAACCCCAAGAAGCGACCCAGCAGCCGCAACGTAATACTCGGGAGCATCTTCGCAAAAGTATTTAAGGGAAGTGAGCGCTTCCTCGCATGCCTGGATCTCATCAATGAACAGTAAGGTTTTGCCAGGCACGATACGCTGTCCCGTACGAGCCTCGATCGCGCGTACAATCGAATGAGGGTCAAGACCGCCCGAAAAATCCGCTCGCGCCGACCGGTCGTTCTCAAGATTAACGTAGACAACCGATTCGAAAAGACCCTGGGCGTACGTTCTGAGCAAATAGGTCTTGCCACACTGGCGCACGCCTTTGACCAGCAAAGGTTTTCTATCGGCTCTGTCTCGCCATTCCCTAAGGAGCTCGTCTGCCTTGCGACGCATGCGCAACCTTCCCTCATGAACTTCTGTTTGACAATATTTTAACGCGAATTAATTTGTTTTCAGTTATTTTTCTGCGTTTAAAAATTGTTCTATACGGCACTTGAGGGAATGCGCCCCTATCTCTCGGTAAGGACAGCAAGCATTTCCACCAACACCGATTGCCATGCGCTCTTCTTGCCCTTAGGCGAGCTTGCGAGCGAGCTCTCGCACCTCTTCCAGCTTGGGCGAGGAGGCCATGCTGTCGCGCTCGGTCATACCGCTGATGGTGACAATGCCCTGGTCCTCCCACTTGCAGTATGCGCACGTGGACTTGTACATGGCGATCGCCGCATCATAGACGCCCTCGCTGTGGCTATCGAGCAAAAGGGCCGTCTTGGTGAACGGGAAGCCCGTAGCACCGAAGGCGTACAGGCGGTCGATGACAGCCTTCTCCTGCGCGGTGATATCGAACCAGTAGATAGGCGAGGCAAAGACGACCATATCTGCGTCTTTCAGCGACTCGATCACGTTGACCATGTCATCCTTCTGCACGCAAGTGCCCTCGTGGGCGAAGCAATACTGACACCCCAGGCAACCAGCGATTTTCTTGCTGGCAACGCGGACGACCTCGACCGTATTGCCGCTCTCGCGCGCGGTCTCGGCAAACGCCTCAACCATGGTGTCGGTATTGGCGCCCTTGCGCGGGCTACCACTCAATACAACGATTTTCATAAGAATCTCCCTTCTTCATGCCGCAGGCGCACGATGATTCGGGACAGGTTTTCGTTAGCACCCTCGTAGCGGTTCTCCGCCCCCCCAAGCGATGTGTCCGCTACGAAACAATCGTCTTGTAATAAGCGCCGAAGTCTGCGAGCGAGTCCATGATGGGCATCATCTGGCGGCCGAGCTCGGTAAGGCCATACTCAACGCGGGGAGGATTCTCGCCATAGTCATGGCGAAAGACCAGCCCATCATCCTCCATCTGCCGCAGGCTGTCGGTAAGCACCTTCTGAGAGATCCCCTCCAGGTTGCGGCGCAACTCGTTGAAACGCCAAGGGCGTACGCGTAAATTACGAATAATGAGCAGTTTCCACTTGCCGCCAATGAGCGCTACCGCCGTTGCGACCGGACACTCCGGAAGCTCCTCTTTCGCCATCATGGGAGACCCAACCTCCTTGACCATACCGGTTTCACAAAAAGGCACGCAGTTACAAATATGTGCGTACTCGTATTTGCATGCGCTTTCGCGTTGAATATATCTCACGCAGGAGATGCCTGCAAGGTAAATCAACCCCAAGAGAGGAACCATTATGGCTAATTATGCAAAGACCCACATCGGCAATGAGAGCCGCGTTGAGCTGCACGAGGTGCTCGGGCTTACCGGGGCAGAGGTGAGTATCAACAGTCTTCCCGCCGGCGCTGGCGTTCCGTTCGTCCATGCACACAAGGAAAACGAGGAGATCTATGGCGTGCTCGAGGGCGCAGGCTCGGTCACGATCGACGATGAGGATATCGAGCTTGCGGCCGGCGACTGGCTGCGCATTTCCCCCGCTGCGCATCGTCAGTTCCGCGCCGCGTCCGACTCGGGGATCACATACGTCTGCATTCAGGTCAAGCAGGGATCCCTCGATGCCTTCACGGCCGACGACGCCATCATGTTCTAATTCGCGATTAATCTGCAAGGGGCCGATACCGCCCGCATGCCCCCTTCGGAATAGGCGCTGAGCAGTTCCTGGGCGTGGGCGAACTCGGGCCCTCGCCTCCAACCGAGCAGGCGGTTGACCGCGAGATTTCCCTGGACGTTGTGGACGAAGATCAGATAGGCGTCCTCGCACGAAAGCCCGGTCTCCTCCATGATCGAGGGAACCATCTGCTCGGCGCCGCGCTCGACGACGCGCTGTGCCACCCGGGCGTACGCGTCGTCATCCGAGTAGAGCAGATAATAGTCATCGTTTGCCGGCGGACGCTGGCAGAGGGCACCCGCCTCCGTTCCCTCGAGCGGCGGCACCGCCGCCAAGGCCTCGTCGATAAGCGCGTCGAGCAGGGCGAACTTGTCCTCGTAGTGCAGATAGAACGTGCCACGGTTGATATCGGCGCGGCGGCAGATATCCGCTACCGTCATCTTCGCGAAGCCGACCTCGGCCAGCAGCGCGAAGAACGCCTCCCGTATGACCGAGAGTGTATAGCGTCGGCGACGATCGATCTTCCCCGCTTCCATTACCCCTCCAATTGCAACGCTCGACAATGCCCGGCAAACGCTCGTTTATCGACAGCAGGCCGAAGCTGTTCATTGCTCTTAAGCAAATCGACATGGATACTTTTTATAGACACGTGTTTATAATAGCTGAAAGAAGGTATCCAGTGACCCTGTACGAGCAGCTCGTTATCGAGCTCACCAACCAATCGTTTTCCCTTCAGGCCGCCTACCGCAGCGGCGGCACGCCCTATGAGCTGAGTGACCGCGAGCCCGAGCCCTACGACCAGCAAATCGAGGACTTCGCCCGCATGATCGAGGAAGCCGATTGCGTGCTGGCGGGCGGGGCCTCCGGGCTCTCCGCGGCGGGCGGCGGCGACTTCTACTACGAGGACAACGCGACCTATCGCAAGCATTTCGGCAAATTCGCCGAGCGTTACGGTTTCAAGGGCGCTTTCGAGGGGTCGTTCTACCGCTGGCCCACCGCCGAGGCGCGCTGGGGATACCTCGCCACCTTCCTCGACACCACGCTCAACGCCCCGCTGCGCAAGCCCTACAGGGACCTCGACGCCATTCTCGCCGAGAAGGATTTCTTCATGCTCACCACCAACCAGGACACGCAGTTTGTGAAGCTCTATCCCTGGGAGAAAGTGGCAGAGATCCAAGGCGACCACCGCTTCTTTCAGTGCTCCCGCTGTTGCACCGACGCGGTGTGGGATGCGGTCGAGCCGGTCTCCAACATGGTAGAGGCCATGGGAGACGGCCTTGAGGTTCCGACAGAGCTCGTGCCGCGCTGCCCGCACTGCGGGGCAGAGGCGTTCCCCTGGGTTCGCGGCTACGGCAACTTCCTGCAGGGCGAACTCTACGAGGAGCAGTACCGCAAGGTGTCCGACTGGCTCGACGCGCACGCACGGCAGAGGATCCTCTTCCTCGAGCTGGGTGTGGGCCGCATGACGCCCGCGTTTATCCAGGAGCCGTTCTGGGCCCTCACGGCGCAGTTACCGCAGGCCAGCTACATCGCCGTAAACAACAAGACGCAGTTTCTCCCCCGCGCGATCGAGGATCGGGGGCTCGCCGTTCGCGCCGACATCGCCGACGTGCTTGCCGACGTGCGCAAGACGCTGGGGAGGTAGCGCATGGAGACGGCGAAAGCAGTTCGCATAGGCAGGGCGCTAGCCGAAGCGGATCTTGTCATCATCGGCGCTAGCAACGGACTCGACATGGCGGAGGGGCTCAACCTTTTCTGCGCCGATGCTCATTTCCAAGAGGCGTACGGGGACCTCGCCCAGGCAGACGGCATCGGCTGCATACTGCAGGGGCTTGCCTCCCCGGATGCCAGCGTGCGACGCCGATGGGCCGAGCGGTTTCATCAAAAGGAATATCTCGAATATGAGCCCAGCCCGCTCATGAACGAGCTGCGGCGTCTTACAGAGCACGCTGACACCTTCGTGATCACGTGCAATATCGACGGGCACTTCGTACGCGCAGGGTTCAACGAGAACCGCGTGCTCGAGACGGAGGGGGGCATACGCACGTCGATCGACGAGCGGCGTCTCGCCCATCCAGACGCCCTCGCCACGGCCCAGCTCGAGGAGCTCGAGCGCCTTGTGCAAGCCCATCGCAGCGGCAGGGTCGCCATCCTCGAACTTGGCGTGGGACTGCGCAACGGCATCATAAAGCACATGCTCGCCCAGATCGCGAACGTCTGCGAGCACGCCACCTACATCGTGTTCAACTACAGCCAGGCCATGGCGCCCGACGCCTCGTGCGAGACGATTCTCGTTGACGGCGATATGACCCCGGCTTTCGAGGAGATTGCCCAATGCCGTCTCTAGAGAGGGAAGCGTATAGGCTTCGAAGCCTTATCGACGATGCCGACGCCATCATCGTCGGCATCGGCTCGGGCATGTCAAGCGCCGCCGGGTTCAACCATTACAACCGCGCAGGCATGGCGCGCGCCGGAATGACGGACTGGCAGCAAGCCTTTGGCTTCAAGAGTCTTTTTGACGGCTTTTACCACCTCTACCCCAGCCTCGAGCAGCAATGGGCCTACTACGCGCGATATATCGATTTCATGCTGCGCGAGCCGACCTCGCAGCCCTATCTCGACCTACGGTCCCTCATCGGCCATAAGGACTACTTCATCCTGAGCACCAATGTAGACACCCAAGTCGAGAAGACGTTTCCCACCGAGAGGATCTGCAACTATCAGGGAAGCTTCGCGCACCTTCAATGCAAGCAGCCATGCTGCGACGAGCTCTTCGAGGCGAGCCCCTACGTCGAGCGCATGCTCGCGGGCATGGCGGGGTTCGAGATCCGCAGCGAGGATGTCCCCCGATGCCCGCATTGCGGCTGGCAGCTTGTGCCGTGGGTGCGCGACGACACGTTTCTGCAGGGTGCGGCCTGGCGCGAGAGCCTCGGACGATACGAGCACTTCGTGCGCGAGCGCAGCGATCGCCGCGTGCTGTTGTTGGAGCTCGGCGTGGGCGAGATGACCCCCGGCATCATCACGCTCCCGTTCTGGAGCATGACCGCGAAGCTGCCGGATGCGCACCTTTTGAGCGTAAACATCTCGGGCGACTCGGCTCCGTTGCAGCTTGGAAGCAAGGCAGAGGCGATCCAGGCCGATTTGGGCGCCCTGCTCTCGGCGGCGCGGACGGGCGACGAGCAGCGCAGTTCATCGCGCCGTGTTTCATGCGTGGACGCTTAAATCAAAACCACCCCTAGAAGGGGTGGTTTGCTCTTAGGGTGTAACCCTTGGATTTCCGGCACGCGTCTAAAGGCGCCGGCCCTCACGGGGTTCGGGCCGCACTGCAGATTGACCCGTGACGGGCCGGTCAAACCGGCGCTATTTACGCCCCGGCCCCCTATCGAAGGGGTCCTCGTACTCCTTGACGCTCAGCCGGTCGAGCGCGATGTCGGCCTTCTCCTGCTCCCGGATGTACTTCGCGATCGTCGCCTCGTTCAGGCCGACGGTGGAAACGTAGTAGCCCTCGGCCCAGAACTTCCTGTTGCCGAACTTGTACTTCATGTTCGCGTGCCTGTCGAATACCATCAGCGAGCTCTTCCCCTTCAGGTAGCCCATCACGCTGGACACGCTGTACTTCGGCGGTATCGCCAGCAGCATGTGGACGTGGTCGGGCATCAGGTGCCCCTCGATGACCTCTATCCCCTTGTACTGGCAGAGCTTCCTGAAGATCTCCCCAAGGTCGGACCTTATTTGGTTGTAGATGACTTTGCGCCTATACTTCGGCGTGAACACGACGTGGTACTTGCACGTCCACTTCGTGTGCGACGGGCCGTAGGCCTTCTGGGCCATACGCCACCACCGCCCTCTCGACTCGGATTCCTTGCGGCCTGAACAATCGCAAGTGTCCGGCGAGGGGGCGGCTTTGTAAAGCCGTTTGGCCCCACCCGCATAGCGGGTGGTTTCTGATGCGGCGCGCTGCGCGCCCCGCACAGGCTAAAGCCTGTAAATAAAAATACCCCCGATTCCAAGTGGAAATCGGGGGTATCTCATCGGGTGGCTTTCAAGCAGTTTGCAAAACTGCAGGTCGCAGACCTTCATTGCTAGTAGGAGAAATGAGTAGTCTCGGGTGGCTTGCCCATGAGTTGACGAATAAGTTGGAGCTTCGCCATTGGCTCAATCGCTTCGCGCGCTCGATAAACTTGTTTAGTAAAAGGCGGATCGGTCACCGATGGACGCACGACGAGAAACACGTACCTCCAGTGGTTCAAGCACGGCGCGCGTGAGGATCTCTGCAAGCAACCGCCTGGTACGCTACTGTTGCCAGCGTGGCTTAGCGGACTGGCGAATCCCGCCCCGTGCGCGTCATCATCCAATCAAATGCCCTGGCAAGCAGCAGCACCGCCAATCACACTACGTTCTTACGGCGCCCTCTGCGATAAAATTAGCGAATTGTGTTTTCACCTCGCAGCTACGGAGACATTAGATGATTACTCTGGACAATCTTCGCGACGCACTTAGGGCTCTGTGCTACGAGCCCTCGGGCGACGGCACCGTTTATCAGAAATCCTGGGAAGAGACCAGCGCGCAAATCACGGTCGATTTTTCCAAGAAACGCATCGGCTACCCGAAAGACCTGGGGTTCAAAGTCAACAAAGACACAACTTGTAACTTTTCCGATAACGAGAACTTCGTCGTACTCGCCTGCGTAACCATGCTCCTCGACAAAGGATATCGCCCCGAATCACTTGAGCTGGAGCGCGAATGGGCCCTTGGGCACGAACAAAAGAGCGGCCGCTCTGATATCTGCATTAATGACGAGAGGGGCGACACACTCGCAATCGTCGAATGCAAGACCCCTGGAACCGAGTTCAAAAACGAATTCAAGAACATGCAGTCAGACGGAGGGCAACTCCTCTCCTATTGGCAACAAGAGCGCGCGACTCGCTGGTTGGTACTCTTTGCATGCGATTTCATCAACAACGAAATCGTGCCAGACCAGGTTTCAATTAACTGCAGCGATGACGAGAACTTCATCGCGCTCGCCAAACGCGATGACACCATTGCGCTCTACCGCGACGCCCATACAGTGGAACAGCTCCATCAAGTTTGGACGGAAACGTACAACCAACAAGTCGAGGGAAACATCCTCTTTGGCGATAGGTCGACGGCATACCACCCGATGGTTCCTCCCCTTCTCAAGAAGGACCTTGTCGACTTCAGGGCCGAAGACAGCATCGTCAACCGCTTCGAGGAAATCCTCCGCCACAACAACGTCTCCGATAAAGAGAACGCCTTCAATCGCCTTATCGCGCTCTTTATCGCGAAGCTCCAAGACGAGCTCTCGAAAATGCCAACCCAGGAGATTGAGTTCCAATACCGCCAAGGACGCGACACCTACGAAACGCTCCAGGACAGGCTCCAGAGACTCCACTCAGACGGCATGAGAAAGCTCATGCGGGAAGAGGTCCTGTACGTTCCCAACGACTACGCCGAAAACCTCATAAGCAACTATACGGGCCAGCACCGCAAGAAGCTCATCGAGGAGCTGAACGGCACGCTGCGCAAGCTCAAGTTCTATACCAACAATGACTTTGCGTTCAAAGACGTCCACAACGAGGAACTCTTTCTTCAGAACGGCAAGGTACTCGTAGAGACGGTGCAACTTCTACAGCCGTATCGCATCGTAGGAACTCAAGACATTCAATTCTTGGGCGACCTCTTCGAACAGCTCCTTAATCAGGGCTTTAAGCAAAACGAGGGCCAATTCTTCACACCTGTGCCCATCACCCGTTTTATTTGGAAGTCACTCCCACTCGACAGCATCGTGCAGGACGAGGCTGGTGCCGTGCACTATCCACGCGTTATCGATTACGCCTGTGGCGCGGGGCACTTTCTCACAGAAGGATTCGAAGAAATCTCCGACGCCGCATGCCAATATGATCCGACCATAGAGGATGACCTCGGAGACGCCGACTGGGTCAGAGACAATCTCGTCGGCATCGAGAAGGACTATCGACTCGCTCGCGTTTCCAAGGTCTCGTCCTACATGCATGGCGCAGGGCAGAGCAACGTGGTCTTCGGCGACGGACTTGAAAATTATCCCGACAAGGGAATCGACAGCCGAACCGACAGGGGACGCTTCGACATTCTTGTCGCCAATCCCCCGTACTCTGTAGCGGCCTTCAAACCGCATCTCAAGCTTCACAACAACGAACTCAAAGTGCTGGAAACCATCAGCGATAGCGGCTCGGAAATCGAGACCCTCTTTGTCGAGCGTGCGGCACAGCTTGTTCGGCCCGGAGGCTACGCCGCCATCGTCCTCCCCACCTCGATCCTCGACAAGAGCACGAGCTCGAGTTTCATGGCCGCACGCGATGTGCTTTTGAGCTCCTTCGAGATCGTCTCCATCGCCAGGTTTGGATCAGGCACATTCGCGGCCACAGGAACAAACGTCGCAATTATGTTCCTACGTCGCTTTGACGAGATCCCGCCCCGCAATGCGAACGCACTTGATTTCGTTGACGCTGTTTTTGAGCGCAGGAAGCTCACTGGCTGGAGAGACGAAAGCGCTTTCAACGCTTATCTCGGCACAATTAATGTAGACGGAGATACTTACCGGGCTTTTCTCGCAGGAGAGGCTAACTGGAACGAATGGGCAAACACTCGCCACTTCAGCGTTTATTGCCATCTTTTCGAATCATCGAAGGAGCTCAAGACCCTTCGGAAGAGCAAGACTTGGAAGGCGGCCGACAAGAACTCACGGCTCAAAGCAGAGAACGAGCTGTTCTATCGCCATGCGCACAAGGAAGAGCGCAAACGCCTGCGCGTTTGGGGTCTCGTCTGCGGTGAACAGACGCTCATCATCAACTCACCTAACACGACCAAGGAAATCGCCTCTTTCCTTGGCTACAAATGGAGCAATCGCAAAGGCAACGAGGGGATACAGCCCATCGATGGTGAGGGCGTGCTCTATTCGGACAACGAATCGGACGACACGAACTCGCTAAGCGGCATCATCAGAGCATGGTTCTCCGGCGAGCAGGTTGAGCCCGGCGACCTTGCCCAGTACTACTACTATGCCAAGACCGCCGATTTCATTGACTTTGATGCCGATAAGTTCGACGAGACTCTTACGATTCCCCGCTCTTTCTACAAGCCCCGCTCGTTCGCCCAGGGCACCGTAGTCAAGACGCTTAGAGACATCACATCCTACGTTACCAACAGCGTGGCCCAGAGTTCCATCACCACCGACACTTACGTAACAACGGAAAACATGGTCAAGGACCGTGGCGGCATAACCACCTATAGTGGAGAGCTTCCGGCAAGTGCTGGCACCGCATACAAGAAGGGAGACACGCTCGTCTCCAATATTCGCCCCTATCTGCAGAAGATTTGGCTCGCAGACCGCGATGGGGCGTGCTCCAAGGACGTTTTGGTATTCCGAAGCATAAATACCGACAGCCTATTGCCCGAGTTTCTCCATCTGCTCCTGTGGCAGAAGGACTTCTTCGACTACGATATGTCCACCTTCACGGGAACCGGCAGGCCTCGCGGAGACAAGGATGAGCTGCTCAAATACCCCATCCCAGTCCCGACGCTCTCCGAGCAGAGAGCCCTCATCGACGATTTCAATCGCTTAACAGATGAAATCAATAGCAAACGACAGCAAATCGCCGCTCTCAAGGAGAGCGTCAAATCACGGTTTGTCGAGATGTTTAGAACCAAGACACACGCATCATGGCCAATCGAAACAATCGGCAACTACAGCATAGAAATGCACTACGGCACTTCAGCAAAAGCCGGCGCCGATGGCGATTATGTCTACATCCGAATGAACAATATCACCGACGACGGCATCCTTGACCTAACCGATACAAAGCGAATCACCCTAAAGGGCCAAGCTCTCGAAAATGCTACCGTCCGCTATGGCGATATGCTTTTTAATCGAACCAACAGCATTGACAAGGTTGGGAAAACTTGCGTTTTTCATCAGTCAGAGACCATGGTTATTGCTGGGTACATCGTGTGCGTAAGGTTCGCTGACCACAGCTCTGCCGAATATGTATCTGGTTACCTGAATTCAAAGGAAGGAAAGCGAGTCCTTCGTAATATAGCGAAGGGAAGTGTCCATCAGGCAAATATCAGCGCAGCAGACTTGGCCGCTATTCCCATTGCAATTCCCCCGTTGTCCCTCCAACAGGAGTTCGCCGACTTCGCTGCCGAGGCGGACAAATCGCAATTTGCACTCGAGCAAGAGGTCGACGCCCTTTCCGCAGAGCGCGACGCCCTTCTAGACCGATTCCTCGCGTGATACGTTCCTCCCATCCATATCGGGATGGGAGGAACTGATGCACACGACGATCGAAATAGCAAACGCGGTTCTCACAAAAATGCAGGCACTCGTTAGCGGCGAAGTGCTTTCGTATCTCGAGAGCGTCCTTATGAGCGAACTCAGGGGCATCGAACTTGAAGTGAACGCGCTCAGCAATGTCGAAGACGAGGCCTCAAAGTACATGGAGCGATTCCTCGCAGCCAAAACCATCGAGGGATGCTCGCCTAAGACCATCAGGTACTACAAGGCCACACTTACAAGGGCGCTCGAAGCAATCAAAAAACCAATTGTCCGGATTAGTTCAGATGACTTACGAACATACCTGAGCGAATATCCCATGGGTAATAACGCAGGGAGCATCACCGTCGACAACGTCAGGCGCATCCTGTCGTCATTCTTCTCTTGGCTTGAAGACGAGAACCATATACTCAAAAGCCCTGCACGACGCATTAAAAAGATTCGCTCAAAGAGAACGGTCAAGTCCGTATATTCTGATGAAGAACTTATAGCCCTCACAGACGCCTGTTCTTGCAAGAGGGATCTGGCAATCATCAACCTTCTTAGTTCAACAGGGATGAGAATAGGCGAACTCGTCTCGCTCAATCGAGAAGACGTTGATCTAAATCGGCGAGAGTGCATTGTACTCGGAAAGGGCAACAAAGAGAGAGTCGTCTATTTTGATGCGACTACAAAGCTGCACCTAAACAACTACCTGCAAGAACGCAGCGATAACGTCGCCGCGCTATTCTGTAGTCTCACAAAGCCGAGTTCTAGGCTGCAAGTAAGCGGAGTCGAGCTCCGCCTTCGCTCCTTGGGAACAAAAGCAGGCGTCAAACACGTCCACCCACATAAGTTCAGGAGAACGCTGGCCACCAAAGCAATTGGAAAAGGAATGCCCATCGAGCAGGTGCAGAAGCTGCTTGGCCATCAAAAGATTGATACAACGTTGATGTACGCAATGGTCGATCAGGACAACGTAAGGGACTCTCATAGAAGGTATATCTGTTAAGTCAAATCACGGTTTGTAGAGGTATTTGGCGATCCGGTCGATGGTAAAAAATGGCCTTTCGTTAGGCTTGAAGACCTCTGTACCAAGTTGGGTTCCGGAGCAACGCCACGAGGTGGCAAAACGGCATACAAGGCCGAAGGTGTTCCGCTGGTCAGAAGTACGAATGTTCACAACGGTCGTTTCGTGTGGAAGGACCTTGCTTGTATTGATGATGAACAAGCCGCAAAACTAGAAGGCGTCACGCTGATGAAGGGTGACGTGCTTCTGAATATTACTGGCGCTTCGGTTGCTCGTTCATGTCTTTTGCCAGATGAATTGGCTGGTGGACGTGTTAATCAGCATGTCTCAATTGTCAGAGTCGACCAAAAACGGATGCTGCCGGTGCTATTGAACACGGTGCTGATCAGCGATTCGTATCAGAGACTCCTGCTAAACGGCTCAAGAGCGGCTGGAGCAACAAGGGAGGCAATTACCAAAGAAGCTCTAAAGAGAATGACGGTTCCCTTGCCTCCCCTTGAGCTTCAGCAAGAGTTCGCCTCTTTCGTCGCTCAGGTCGACAAATCGCAATTTATCATCCACCAAGATCTTCACGGCTTTTGAAAAGACAGATAGTTACATGTCCAACGCTACAGAAGCCCGAGGACCGTCGCCTTTGATAGCATCTCGTAGGCTCGCGGATATGTCTCTTTGTCGCGCTCGGCCATAAATGCCCAGTTCGCCGTCACGTCAGCCGCCCTCACCATAGCCACCTTGGAGGAGTCGACATAGGAGACTGGAATCTTGGGCAGCCAGTCGCTAAATACAGGAGGGTAGGAGGTCTGCCACGTTGGGTTGAACATGCCGCAGCGCAGCTCCTCATCAACCGATTCTGCCAGGTTGTACTTTCCGTCGATCGAAGTCGAATGCTCGTCAACCACAACAGAAACTGCATCAACCTCGCTCGCGGCAATTCCCTGAAGCCTCAGCGCGTCAACGATGCCGGACTTCACGCCACGCTTTAGAGCGTAGTCAAGATACCTTTGCTTGCGCCTTTTCGAGCTTGAATTCTCAGAGCAACTGCAACACCCCTGAGTAGTGGACCTCGTAGGGCGTCCTGAACCCCAGGCGCTTGTGGGGCCTGCGGTTGATGGCATCGTACACCCGCTCGACCTCCTCGTCCGAGACCGCAGAGAAGCCGGTCCCCTTCGGGAAGTACTCGCGCAGCAGACCGTCTGTGTTTAGTCAAGCCTGATTTTCGGGTTGGGGCTGCGGTGGAAATCCTGGTCCTCTTTTGGTCCAGGATTTCCACCGCAGCCCCAACCCGTAAATTGAACGCTATCAAACACAGATGCCGTCGCGAAGTCGATGTCGCGCGTGACGCGGCCGTCGGGGATGCGCGCGAGCAGCCCGCTTCCGCCCTTGAGGATAAACCGGCCGTCGGGGTTGCTGAACACCCTGCGCAGGAACCGGTCGCGCAAAGCCCGACGACAGCCGTCCCCGGGGTCACCGCCCCTGTCGCGAACGGCCCTCTTCAGGGCCCTGTCGAGCTGACCGCCGTTCTCGTACGTCATTCTTCCCGCCTCCTAGCTACCGAATCGTACAGGCTGGCCCCCGCCGGCATCCCGGCTTTTGCCCCCCGGCGTCGATTTTCTCCCTCAGCGCGCCCTCGTCTTCGACGAGGCCCCTTTCGAGCGCGTCCGCGAGCACGTTCGCGACCAGGCTCAGTTCCTCCCCGGAGTCTATCAGGTCCACCACCGTGAGCCAGGGCCTCGTCGCCGGGATGTCCGAGACGATCGCCACGTCCTTCGGGTCGAGGCGGCGCTTCCTGATGAATCAGGTTCGGGCGCTTAGTCTGCTTTCTCTCGGGCGTGCAGAACTCGTAGGGCGAGGGGCTGACCTCGCCGATGCCGTAGAGCCATGCAGCCGTCGCCCCCATGGCGACGGGGCGCCTCCCCGGGTCGATCGACAGTCAGGCCGCGAGGACGTCCTCCTCCCGCGTGCTCGGCGAGCCGCCCATGCGGTAGACGCCCTTCGCGAGCCTCTCTATGTTGCCGAGCCCTTCCCGCCTCGAGAGCGCGTACCGCTCGACGCCGAGCACCTTCGCCTGCACAGATGTGAAGAGCCCCCTTTGGGAAGAGGCGATGTCGTTGGTGGCTCGTATGACTTCGATTTATTCCATGCTTGCATTGTGGAAAATAATGCAACAATGCAAGCAATACGCTCAGAATACACGGCGTTATTCGGCGGCATTCGGGGTCACTGAAACTGCGGAAACCGATTTTCGCATTTCTTTATTCCCATTTGTTGACCTGGGCGAATGCAATTGAAGAGGGCTTGAATCCGCCTCGCAGTTTCAAGTCAGTTTCATCCGCTCGAAATCGGCCTTCGGGGGACCCGAATTGTGAATTATTCCCGCAGGGCCTAATTATTCCCGTACCGCCGAGTACTCCGTTGTACCGCCCAGTAGGGACACACGGGAATAATTGGGTCGTTTTCCCAGGTAGAGATGCAAACAGAAAGCCCTCGAACCAAAGGGTTCGAGGGCTGTTATTCCCACTATTTCGCTGGTGGCTTTGGTTCTGTCGTCCCGTCATTCCAGTTGCACCCAGTTTTCGGCATCGACACGGAACGCGTGCCGCCGAATGACGCGATGTCGCGTCTCGTCGGCTTCGGGGACAAAAGCTGGGACAACTTCAAAAACTTTTTTCAAACTCAGGGCTTTGAGTTTTTGTTTTTGTCCCAAAGGAGCTTCCGGCCGTGATTCGGATGCCCGATTGGGCGGAATCGCCCGTTTCTGGAACTCAACCGCAGCATCACGCACAAGCCACTCGCAACAACTGCAAATGATTGATCGAGGGCGGCTTCCAACGCGATTCCAAAGCCGCAGGTCAGGCGACTGCGCTGCTGGCAGGGAAAGGGAGTCGTATCAGGCGGCTTGCCCATGAGTCGACGATGAGGCCTTCACCGAATGTCGAGAACATGCTGGTAAAATAGGCAATACTTTTTATGACAGGAGAACGAGCATGGCCGAACCCCACGATAGGAAGCCGATCCTCACGATCGAGCAGCAGATAGAGCACCTCAAGCAGAAGGGCGTAGCCTTCGAGCTGTGTTCCGAGGAAGAGGCCGAGGACTACCTGCGCGACAAGTGCAACTTCTTCAAGCTCGCATCCTATCGCAAACTCTTCTCGAAATACGAGGGAGGCCCGCGCGACGGCCGCTACGTAGACCTCGACTTCGGCCAGCTACGCCTGCTCGCGGCGCTCGACCAGGAGCTACGCCACGCCCTGTGTTGGTGGTAACTTAAAAATGAACATATCGGCTTGATCAATTTGAGCACAAAGGCAGACATGCCGACCAACGCAATCGACTAACTTGGTTCCTGCCAGGGAAACCAACCAAGGAGGTCGGAAAGGTATGATCAGCATGTCGCAAACCTATTCTATACGGCAAATGAGGAAGAACGGCGAGTCCATATCGGAAATCGCCCGCAAGACGGGCGTCTCGCGCAACACGGTGTACGCGAAGCTCGCGATCTCGGACCTGTCGCCGCGGATGCCCGTGAAGAGGGGCAAGGCCAAGACGCTCGACAGGTACCGCGGGGTCATAGAGTCGTGGCTCGACGAGGACGCCGCGAACTGGCGCAAACAGCGCCACACCGCCCGCCGCATATGGCAACGCCTTCGCGACGAGCACGGCGTCGAGTGCTGCGAATCGACCGTCCGGCATTACGTCCGCGACCTCAAGGCGCTGAGGAAGGCCGTTTCCGAGTCGTACCTCGACCTCGTTTGGCGGCCCGGCGAGGCGCAGGCCGATTTCGGGGAGGCGGATTTCTGCGTCATGGGAACGAGGCGGCGGCTGAGTTTCTTCGTGCTCTCGTTCCCCTATTCGAACGTCGGGTTCGCCCAGGTGTTCCCGTCCGAGAACTCCGAATGCGTGTGCCAAGCCCTCAAGCAGGTGTTCGAATACATAGGAGGGGTCCCATCCCGCATCGTGTTCGACAACGCCACCGGCGTCGGGCGCAAGGTCTGCGGCGGCGTCAGGACCGCCGAGACCTTCGCGGCCTTCGCCGCCCATTACGGCTTCGAATTCGGCTTCTGCAACCCGAATTCCGGCCACGAGAAGGGCAACGTGGAGAGGAAGGTGTACTTCATCAGGCAGAACCTCTTCGTTCCCGTGCCAAGGCTGTCCCGCGTCGAATCGTACAACGAGAAGCTCCTGGACCGATGCCTCGGGCTTGCCAAGGAGCATTACAAGAAAGGCGTGAACGAGGACGGGCTGTTCGGCGAAGACCGCGCCGCGCTGGCCGGATTGCCGGAAACGCCGTTCGAGGTGGTCCGCTACGTCGACTGCAAGGCCGACAAGCAGGGCAAGGTCCAGATAGACGGCCGCCATTGGTACTCGGCGGACCCGTCCCTCGCGGGCGAGCGCCTCATCGCGGGGCTGGGCGCCACGATGCTGTCGATATACACCTCGGCCGGCGAATACGTCTGCTCGCACGAGCGGCAGTACGGCGCCGCCCCCACCGATTCCTCGAGCCCGGCGAGCCAGTTGCCGCTTCTTGCCGCCAAGCTGGGCGCGTGGCGCAACAGCTCGGTGCGGTCGGCGATGCCCGATGCGCTGCGGGATTACATGGACGGCCTCGGCAGGCGCGAATTGGGCGACGGCCTGAGGCTGATGAGGGACCAAGTCCAGCGTTCGGGCTGGGACGCGACCGTCGGCGCGATGCAATGCGCGCTGGAATCGACCGGCAGGATCGACGCTGCGAGCGTCGCGGTGGCCGCCGCCAGGGCCGAGGGCGGCGCCATCGAGTACGACGAGCCCGTTGACCTCGGCGTCTACGACGCGGCGCTGCGGAAGGCGGTGTAGCATGGCGATAAGGTCCAAGGGCGACGCCGAGCGGATGCGCGCGCTGGCCCGCAGGCTATACATCAGCAACGACACGATCGACTGGTTCCTTTCGTCGTCGAACGCGGCGCAGCTGCGGGCGGTGAGCGAGCTCATCGAGCACGAGATGGCGGTTCGGGAGGAATCCAAGCGCGCGAGGCTGTTCAGGAGGGCGAAATTCCCCCAGGTGAAGTCGTTCGAGGGGTACGACTTCTCGCAGGTGGCCTTTCCCGACGGCTATGGCGTGGACGACCTGAAATCGCTGTCGTTCGTCGAAGCCGCGCAGGACTTCGTGTTCCACGGGCAGACGGGCCGAGGGAAGACCCACCTCGCGATAGCCGTCGGCCACGCGTGCGTGATGGCGGGGAAGGCGGTGCGCTTCTACACCGCCGCCGAGCTCGCGCTGGCGCTTTCGAAGGCCCGGCGCGAGCTCGCCCTCGAGGCGATGATGAGGGACATAGCGAAGAACGACCTGGTGATACTCGACGAATTCGGATACGTGCCCCTCGATACGGAAAGTGCGCGGCTGCTCTTCCAGGTGGTGTCGAGCTGCTACGAGAGTCGCAGCATGATATTCACGACGAACATCGAGTTCTCGAAATGGGGAACCGTCCTCGGCGACGACAAGCTCGCATCGGCCATGATCGACAGGATAGTCCACCATGGGAGGCTCGTGGAGTTCAACGGGGCAAGCCACCGCATGGATGCCGCCTTGATGCTCGGAAGGGCAAAAAAACAGTGAAGGACGTGTCTGCCAAAGTGCTCAAATGCAACGTGCCGCTTTGTTAACATTTTGCTTGCCACAAACAGCCCTGCTCGGCATGACGCTCGACATCGAGCACTTCCAGAAGGTGACACTGCTTCGCGAGATGGAGGACCGTGGAGAGGATGGCTACGCCATCGTGGCCGACTACATGGCATCGCTTACCACTGCAAACAGGGAGTACCGCCTGCGCGAGCTCAAGATGAGCGGCCGCAGCCCCTACAGCTCGAGCCTCTACGCGAAGTACTCCGGCGACATGCCTGCCTGGGCCTTCCTTGAGCTCACCTCGTTCGGCACCCTCATCGACTTCGTGCGCTTCTGCGCCAGGCGATGGGGCGACAGGCGCTTCGAGGCCTCCCACTACGACCTCAAGCGCGTGAAGTCCGTCCGCAACTGCGCCGCGCACGGCTCGTGCCTGATCAACTGCTTCGCCGAGAGGGGCGCCGCCCGGGGCTCGGCGTCCAGTGGCGTCTCCCGAAGGGTCGCCGCCGTGGGAATCCCCAAGGCGACCAGGAGGAAGTGGATGGGGAATACGGCCATGCAGGAGGTCGCGACCGTGCTCGTGGCGCACTCCGGCTTGGTACCCGAGGGCTCCTCGCGCTCGCGCGCCGCATCCGAGCTCGCCGAGATGTTCGCCAGGGCCGACGGAGAAACCGAGGCGCTGCCCGACAAGGGGCCCGACGCCGCAGCTCGCTCCGCGCTCGAGTTCCTTCGCAGGTTGACAGAATCGCTCGGGTTGGTAGAATAGCCTGCAGATAGCAAAACCTTCACGGTTTTAGGGGCGGACTTGCGCAAGCGACTCTGCCCTATTTTTATATTCACTCGCTATAGGAGACGGGTGATACCTGGGTCAATGACAGAACTGAGAAGCCCGGAATAATGGAGCCAGTTAGAAACCCTCGGGTTTGCGGGGCGGGATCGTGAGAGCGATTCTGCCCTATTTTTTCCTCCGTCTGCCCCAAACCAAGTATTTCGAAGATAGCCTGTAGGTGTCCTCCTGGGCGCCTTTTATTTTCAGGGAATCGGCCGCTTCATGAACGAGCGACCGGCTTGACCTAGATCGAACCGCCTTCATCTCCGCCTAGGCGCCGGCGATCAACATCGTAAATCCGCGCGTGCTACAATGCGGGCACCAGAGATGAAAACACAGTCCCCGTCGGGTAGTCGTGGGCGTGCGGGAGTCCGCATCAGTAACCTGCCTCCTTGGTTGTCCCTTCTCTGCATGGTCATCTACATAAAGGAGGAACCAACCATGCAGATCAGCGTGTCATCCACCCTGACCGTATATCACGACGGCCAATTCTGGGTCGGGCTGGCGGAGCATGTCGAGGACGGCAGATACGGCGCCGCCCGCATCGTCTTCGGCGCGGAACCGTCCGATGAGGAAATCCTGCGATTCGTTACAAGCAAATGGGCGGAGCTCGCGTTCTTCGGTGACGATCCCGCCGAGGCGAGCAAGCCCGCGAGGAACCCCAAGCGCCGCGCCCGCGAGGCGTCGAAGGCCCTTAAGCAGCCGGCGATGGGCACCAAGGCACAACAGGCGCTCGCGGCACAGCGGGAAGCGATGAAGCGGGAGCCGGCTCAAGCAAGAAGTCAGCGTCGCGCGGATGAGGCGGAGGCGCGCTTCGAGCAGCGGAAGTTGAAGCGCAAGCAGAAGCATCGTGGGCATTGATCGCCATTTGCAGCAAGGCAAACCATATACAGCAGCGGCGCCAGTTCCACTTGAAGCCGACGCCGCGTAGACGCTGATGGTGACGGCTATGCACGGGCACGGGCGCACCACTGCACTTCACAGCTTGTTTCTCAAGTATTTGGGACGCACACGCGGCGTTCAAAAATGTGAAGCGGTTCCGCATGCTCGGGGTTGAGCCGAGGCGCCCTACTTCTCGCCCTCCAGCAGCCCCACGATACGGTCGATGTCGACGGCGAAGCGGGGCCTTCCCTCGCGCTCGTAGCGGTCGAGGTACGCCTGGCACTCGGAGACAATGCGCTTGGTGTTGCCGTCGATGATGCGCTGGAGCGTCTCGTAGTAGGCCGAGCCCTCGGTCCTGAAGCGGCGCTGGTAGGACTTGGTTATGGGGAACATCTTGATGTAGTGGATGCCGTGGCGACAGCCGGGGCGCGTCGTGGGGCGGGGTGGCAACGCAAAGTACTGGTCTTTGGGCACGTTGGGGGCGATGTTGGAATGCAGCGGCACGGCGAAGTCCCTGCGCTTCCCGCGGAAACGCAGCCTCACCACCACGATGCAGGGGAGATTGTGCTTAAGCATGAGCTCGCGGTCGCCCTCGACGAGGTCAAAGAAGTCCTGGGAGATGGATACGATCTTCATCGGTTGCGCCCCCTCATACGAAGCGGGGCCCGCATCGCTGCAGGCCCCTACAGGTGGGCGATATTCTACGCCTTGCGGCACCCCGTCGCCCACGGAGGTTAAACGTACACGTAAGCCGTACTCTGAAAGCCGCGGCTTCCGGCGAGTAGTTTATACCACGAAAGGTCGCTTTCAACGCGCATAGCTCGCAAAATAACACTCGCTGGGCCGTCACCCCTGGCCGTTACCCTCCAATCTTCATTGGAGTCAGCAGGTCAATTCATATAGTTATGGGGGTGTATCCTAAAGGAAATCAAATTTATACCCCCATAACTAAGGAATTTTCTATTCCCACTCAATGACCAGGGCCCTGGTGTAATTGGCTGGATCACCGTTCCGGGAACCGGTATCGACCTATCTGTCCGCCGAGCTCCTTCTTCAGCTCCAGCCTAGTATCTGATTCGCGCCGTTATAAGCGAAAACCGAAGAGATGCGTCTTAGCCAAGAAAAGAAGGTTAGCCTCATCTTACTGCATGATTCGTGTGTTATAGTTAGATGGCTCTAACTGTTTGGGGGCGACAGCCATGCACGAACGCGAGGGTTTCTGGGACAAGAACGCCGGTCGGTATGACCGTTTCATGCGAAACGACCGGGCGGCGTATGAGAAGATGTATGGGCTGATCCGGCCGGTGGTGAAAGCAAAGACCGTGCTGGAGGTTGCCACCGGCACGGGGCTTATCGCAAAGAGCGTCGTGGATGCGGCGGCGCGCATCGAGGCTACGGACGCCTCTGCAAAGATGATCCTTGAAGCAAAGCGGGACAATCAATCCGCAAAGCTGCACTTTTCCGTACAAGATATGTTCCGCCTGCCCTATGCACAGAAGTCCTTCGAAGTGGTGATCGCGTCCAACGCGCTTCACATAGTGCCGCATCCGGAAAAGGCCCTACAAGAAATCAGGCGGGTGCTGAAGGACAACGGCGTGCTCATCGCGCCAACCTTCACCCACGCGGGGAACTCGGTTCCCGGCAAGGCAAAAGCCTTTTTCATGAGTATGGCGGGATTCCCCCTCCATAGCAGGTGGACAAGCGAGGAATACCTGTGTTTCCTGCGTCAAAACGGCTGGTCGGTGCAGAAAAGCGCGGTGCTGAAGGCCTCGTTCCCGTTGACCTATGCGGAATGCACGAAATCGGAGGGGACAGATGTCGTTCTTTGAAAACACCCGCAAGCCCGTGGGCCTCGGCGGAAAACTTATGGTTGCAATGATGAATCTGGGCCACGGCCCTGTGGCGCGGTGGGGACTTCGTTTTCTACGACTTGCGCCAAACGCCAAGGTGCTGGATTGCGGCTGCGGCGGCGGGGCGAACATAAAACGGCTGCTGGAAAAATGCCCGCATGGCGTCGTCAAGGGCATCGACTATTCGCCCGTCAGCGTGGAGAAGACTAGAAAGCTCAACCGAATTGCAATTCAGGAGGGGCGTTGCGCCGTTCTGCAAGGCAGTGTGGCGGATATGGTGTTTGAGGATAGCTACTTCGATGCCGCCACGGCCTTTGAGACCGTCTATTTTTGGCCTGATTTGCCCCGATGCCTCCGTGAGGTCTGGCGGACGCTGAAGCCAGGCGGGACAATTCTCATCTGCAACGAGAGCAATGGCGATACGGACAAGGACGAGAGGTGGACGCAGATCATCGGCGGCATGACCATCTACAAGGACATTGAATTAAAGGCGTATCTGGAGCAGGCGGGTTTTCACGAGGTGCAGATACGCAAAAAGAAAAAGTGGCTCTGCATCACGGCGCGGAAGTAAGGGCATCAAGCACGGGCATTTTTGCATCCATCCTGCACATGAGTTAGGCATGCCGGTCATAGCGGCTGTGCTGGCGGCAATTATGACAGTTTTTATTCACTGAGGAAGAAACCTATGAAATGTAAAATTGAGAAAAACACCGTGCAGGAGACGCTGATCCTCCCGCTGTATTCCCGGAAGCTGTGTACGGAGTTGTACCCGAACCTTTACAAGGATGAAACAGCGGTTCGTCTGCTCGGCCAGATCGACTACGACTTTTCAGAGGCAGAGAAAAACTCCCGCAGCCTGATGCAGCGCTTTGGTGCGCTGGAGGTGGCCATGCGGCAGGGTGATCTTGCTTTCGAGGTGCGGGATTACCTGAAAGACCACCCCAATGCGGCGGTGGTCAATCTGGGCTGCGGGCTGGACAACACCGGCAGAACCTGCGACAACGGTAGATGCAAGATCTACAATCTGGACTTCCCGGATGTGATTGCCTTGCGGCAGCAGCTGCTGCCCGCCGGGGATCGAGAACAAAATATCCCCTGCGACCTGAAAGACACCGCATGGTTTGGCAAAATCGATGTCTCCGGCGGGGCGGTGTTCTTTGCCTCCGGAGTGTTCTATTACTTTCTGACCCAGCAGGTCCGGGAACTGGTGCGGGGGATGGCGGACGCTTTCCCCGGCGGTGTGCTGGTCTTTGATGCTGCCAATCGGACGGCAGTAAAGATGATCGCAAAAACATGGCTTAAGACTGCAAAAATCAAGGATGTGGGGGCATATTTTGCGGTTTCGGATGCCGCCAAGGAAATCGGCACGTGGAACAGCCGTCTGCAGGTCACAAGTCGCGGCTATATGCTGGGTTACAACGATTTGAGAGACCCTTCTGTCAGCGGCTTTTTCCGGTTTCTCGCAAGGGTCGGTGACAACGGGATGAAAATGCAAATCGTGAAAATTAGATTTTAAAAGGCAAAAATGAAGCCCATTCACTTTGACGTTGAAGAAGACGGCTTTTACGGCACATATTGGGCGTGCAAGGACACACATACAGCAGCGGACACGAATTCGATTGAAACCGTGCCCGCTATCTAATACTATATTATTTTATCGAACATCTGTTCTATTCCCACTCGATCGTCGCGGGCGGCTTGGACGTGATGTCGTAGCACACGCGGTTGGCGCCGGGAACCTCGGCAACGATGCGGCCGGAGATGCGGGCCAGGACGTCGTAGGGCAGCTTGGCCCAGTCGGCGGTCATGGCGTCGCTGGACTCCACGGCGCGCAAGATGATCGGGCGCTGATAGGTGCGCTCATCGCCCATAACGCCAACGGACTTGATGTCGGGCAGGACCGCGAAATACTGCCAGCAGCTGTGCTCGGAGTTGCGCTCGCCGGTCTGCTCAAACAGACGCTGGTTGTAGGCATCGAGCTCCTCGCGCACGATAGCGTCGGCATTCTTGAGGATCTCGAGCTTCTCCTTGTCGACCGCACCGATGATGCGGATGGCCAGACCCGGGCCCGGGAAAGGCTGGCGGAACACGATATGACCCGGCAGACCGAGCGCCAGACCAAGCGCGCGGACCTCGTCCTTAAAGAAGTGGTCGAGCGGCTCAATAAGGTCGAAGTGCACGCCCTCGGGGAACGGGATCAGATTGTGATGGCTCTTGATGGTAGCCGTCTTGCCGCCCGTCTTGCGAGCGCCGGACTCAATGATGTCGGGGTAGATGGTGCCCTGAGCCAAGTACTTGACCGGCTTGCCATCGGTCTCGAGCTGCTGCGCCACGGCGAAGAACTCTTTCCAGAACTGCGTACCGATGATGCGGCGCTTCTCCTCGGGCTCGGTCACGCCGGCCAGAAGCTCGGCATAACGGTCCTCGGCGTGGACGTGGATAAAGTCGACGTCAAACTGCTTGGTGAAGACCTCCTCCACCTGCTCGGGCTCGCCCTTGCGCAGCAGGCCGTGGTTGATGAACACGCAGGTCATCTGCTTGCCCACGGCGCGAGCGCCCAGCGCAGCCACGACGGAGGAGTCGACGCCGCCGGACAGGGCTAGAATCACGCGGTCGTCGCCGACCTTCTCGCGGAACTCGGCTGTCATGGTCTCGACCAGGTTATCCATGCTCCAGTTGGGCTCCAGGCCGCAGATCTCAAACAGAAAGTTGCTCAGCAGCTGCTGACCGTACTCGGAGTGCTTGACCTCGGGGTGGAACTGCGTGGTGAAGATCTTGCGCTCGACGCACTCCATGGCGGCAACCGGGCACACGTCGGTGCTGGCGGTAACGGTAAAGCCCTCGGGCACCTCGGACACGGCGTCGCGGTGGCTCATCCACACGGTCTGCTCCATAGGCGTGGAGTTAAAGAGCTTGGCGCCGGCCGTACGCGTGATGGTGGCGCGGCCGTATTCGCCCACCTCGGAGTGACCGACCTTGCCGCCGAGCGTCACGGCCGTGATCTGATGGCCGTAGCAAAAGCCCAGGACGGGAAGGCCCAGGTCAAAGATGGCGGGATCGATGGACGGAGCGTCCTCGGCATACACAGAAGCCGGGCCGCCAGAGAGGATGAGCGCAGAGGCGTTCATTTCGCGAATCTCATCGGCCGAGATGTCGCAGGGAACGATCTCGGAATACACGTTGAGGTCGCGGACGCGACGGGCAATGAGCTGACCGTACTGCGCACCAAAGTCGAGTACGAGGACCTTTGCGGAAGCCTTTTGATCCATGGTTTCCCCCTCTTGTTGGCGGGGAGCCTGTGCCCACCCGCGCGAATAAACGAAAACAGCTTACATAGTGTACACGTTATATGGGGTTTCTCGTCCCTCGCAGCCATCAGCGCACGGCAAACGCACGACCGGGGCCTATTTGACGGCAATTGAAGTGTTACCAAACGTTACAGATGATGTAATACGTTTGAACATTGGACGCCCTGTGCCACAATACTGCCGAACGACTCCGCCTCTGCGGCGGCAAATACGATAGGAATACCAGCATGAAGCGCATCCTTCTCATCGCCACGGGCGGCACCATCGCATCGACCGAGGACGGCAACGGCCTCTCCCCCGCCCTGACCGGTGAGGAGCTCGCCCAGAGCGTCCCCGAGATCTCGGGCCTCTGCGAGCTCGACGTCGTGCAGCCCATGAACATCGACAGCACCAATATGCGTCCGAGCGACTGGATGCGTATCCGCGACGTCATCGTCGAGGGTTATGCCGATCACGACGGCTTCGTGATTCTGCACGGCACCGACACCATGAGCTACACCGCGGCGGCGCTTTCCTATCTGATTCAGGACAGCCCCAAGCCCATCGTACTCACCGGCTCGCAAAAGCCCATGGGCAATCCCTTTACCGACGCCAAGCTCAACCTGTACCAGAGCCTGCTCTATGCGCTCGACGAGCACTCCCACGACGTCTCGATCGTGTTTGGCGGCGTAGCCATTGCCGGCACGCGCGCCCGCAAGCAGCGCACCATGAGCTTTAACGCGTTCATTAGCGTCAACTATCCGCCCATTGCCTATATCCGCAACGACCGCATCGTTCGCAACGGACTCCACGGCACTCACCAGGACGAGAACCCGGTTCGTTTCTACGACAGCATCGACCCGCGCGTATTTGTCCTTAAGCTGACACCCGGCGTGAACCCGGGTATCCTGGACGCTCTTGCCGATAGCTACGACGCTGTGATTCTGGAGACCTTTGGCATTGGCGGTATCCCCGAGTTTGGTGAGTCGGGCGAGTCGTTCCAAGAGGCAATTTTCCGCTGGGTCGATTCGGGTCGCACTGTCGTTATGACCACGCAGGTCCCCGAAGAGGGCCTTGACCTGGGTGTTTATGAGGTCGGCCGTGCCTACGCCGATCATCCGGGCATTTTGCGCGGCGACGACATGACCACCGAGACGCTCGTGGCCAAAACCATGTGGGCACTCGGCCAGTCACGTGATGCGGCCGAGATTCAGCGCCTGTTCTACAGCCAAGTCAACCACGACCGCATCCCGATGGCGTAATTCAGTTGTCGACGGGTATCCCCTATTCGATGCCCTCGAGAAGCTCTGATACCGTCATGCCGAGTGCGGGCGCGATCTTAAATAGAACCTTGAGCGTGAAATTTGCCGTCCCATCTTCGATTCGGTCGAGGTAGGGTCGGCTGATTCCTGTCGCCACACAAAAATCGACCTTGGAGATACCAAGGTCCCTGCGCGTCTGCTCGACTCGCTTGCCAAGAATCTGTTTCGCACGTTCGTCCATGCAGCCGAGTTTGAAATGGAGCTGAACAAAAACGTAAACTATAGTTTACGTTTAAACGAATACACAGGAGTTTTCTATGTCGGGTTCTTCGGTCCGCATGTACCGAGCCATGCTTCGCACAAACAGCGCACCGCCCAAGCTCGTCGTCGTTGAAGCCGAATGCCTTTCGCCCGATGAGCGCACAGCATTTGCATTGCTATCAAGTCGCGTCGCCGCCGTTCTGGTCCCTTGCCCGGCGCAAGGTGAACTTGCCATCCAATGCCAAGCGCACAGCTGCTCGCTCGATCAGGCTGCCGTAATCGCAACCAGCCAACGTGGTCTGCCCCTTCTCCTGGAAGCCGGTATCGCACTCGCCCTTCGCGGCGCCGGATACGAAAACGAGGCCGCCGCCGACATGGTCTTTAAACCACGATCGAGCGGCGGCCTCGCAGCAGCCCTTGAATATGCGTGCAGGCTCGTTGCCTAAAAGGACAGGCTAGAAACCAAAGCCAAAGCCCGTTCCGGTAATCGCCGAGTACATAAAGTAAACGTTGACCACGTTGAGGAACACACCTGTGATGCAACCGTTACGCAGGTAGCGCTCGCACACGATGCGCGCCATGGCGGCGGAGTCATCATTGTTTTTAGCCTGGCGTCCTGCCGTAAAGTACGTCGCCACGCTCAGCAGCAGGTTGAGCACCGGCAGTGCCAGCAACTCGTAACTCTTGCCCCAGCGCGTCACCTCGCCGGCGGCATTAAACTTTGTTGCCACCTCGGGACCAATGTTGGGGATAACACACGCTGCGACCACCAGCGGAATCACCGCAAGTACGAGCAGTGCAATACCCATGTAGCCGGCTTTTTTACCATATTTAAACATGCGCGTCGTCCTTACACGTTAAAGCGGAAGTGCACGACGTCGCCATCGGCCATGACATAGTCCTTGCCCTCAATACGCAGCTTGCCGGCGGCCTTGGCGCCCTGCTCACCGCCGAGCTCGATGTAGTCGTCATAGCCAATGACCTCGGCCTTAATAAAGCCGCGCTCAAAGTCGGTGTGGATGACGCCGGCGGCCTGCGGGGCGGTCGCGCCCTGACGAACCGTCCAGGCCTTGACCTCCATCTCGCCGGCCGTAAAGAACGACTGCAGGCCAAGCAGCTTATAGGCCGCCTGTGCGAGCACGTCCAGGCCGGGCTGCTCCAAGCCCAAGCTCTCCAGGTAGTCGGCGGCGTCCTCGGGATCGAGCTCGGAAAGCTCGGCCTCGATCTTGGCGCAGATGGGCAGCGGCTTAACACCATCGATGGGCGCCAGATCGTCGTTGAGCATATCCTCGTCCACGTTGGCCACATACAGGATGGGCTTCATAGTGAGCAGGAACAGGCCCTTGGCAGCGGCGCGCTCCTCGTCGGTCATCTCCATGGACGCGGCGCGCTTGCCCTCGTTGAGCCAGGCAAGCAGACGCTTGGCGACCTCGAACTTGGGCATGAGCTCCTTGTCGCGCTTGGCCTCCTTCTCGAGCTTGGGCAGCTGCTTCTCGAGCGTGCCCATGTCGGCCAGGATGAGCTCGGTCATGATGGTGTCGGCGTCACCGGCGGGATCGACGAACTCGCCCGTGCGACCCACCTCACGCATGACGTTGGGGTCCTTAAAGTAGCGCACGACCTCGCAGATGGCGTCGGTCTCGCGAATGTTGGCCAGGAACTGGTTGCCCAAGCCCTCGCCCTCGTTGGCGCCCTTCACCAGACCTGCGATGTCGACGAACTCGACCGTCGCCGGCACGATGCGACCCGGGTTAACGATGTCGGCGAGCTTTTGCAGGCGGCTATCGGGCACGTCGACGATACCCACGTTGGGGTCGATCGTGGCGAACGGATAGTTGGCGGCAAGGCCGGTCTTTTTGGTAAGCGCGGTGAACAGCGTCGACTTGCCCACGTTGGGCAGGCCCACGATACCGATGGAAAGGGACACGACAGCTCCTTTTGGTACAAGCATTTCAAACTGCATAAGTATAGCGCCGCCGCAGCATCTGGGCTAACCCGGACGCCACGGCGGCACGAATGAAGCAGAGATAGGGGTCGCTGACTAGTCCGCGAGCTTCTCCACCTGATCGAGCATCTTGTCGAGCTTGGCCTTCGCCTCAGCCTTGACCTTCTGGGCTTCTTCGTGGGCCCTAGCCTTCTGGGCGGCCTTTTCCTCGGCCTCGGGATCGACGACGACTAGGTTGGATGCATCATGTTCAACCAACTTAAGCGCATGCTCGGGGCACACCTTGACGCAGGCTCCGCAGCCTAGGCAATACGTGGACTCCAGTGCAAAGCGGCCGCTTCCCACCAAATCGCAGGCAAACGTGGGGCACACGTTGACGCACTCGCCACACGACGTGCACTTGTCAAAATCGCATTCCGGCGTGCTCACCTGCATGTTCTGGGCAAGCTCGGGGTGGTTTTGCAACGTCGAGAGTACCAGCTGGCGCCCGTGCGTAAGCGTGCGGCGACGTTTGGCCGTCGTGGTGCCGCACATGGTGTTGAGCGTACGCTCCAACTGAGTAATCTGATGGCGATGGGCTTTGAGCTTCTGCGTCACCGAGGCCAGTGCCGCAGTCGCCGGGTTGAGTTTAGTCACGGTTAGGCCCGTGGTGCGGGCGATCTTTTCCATGTACTCCTTGCGCTCGTACTCGCGGCGCTTATGACATTTGAGGCTCTTGGGGTCGACCTCCAGGCCCATGCCCGTACCGGCCCACTCCTCGGCGGTGGCGATGGCCTCGCCCAGAATGTCCTCACCGCCGGTGTTGCGGCATTTATCGCACACACCCAACGGCAGGTACACACTCACGTTGGGATAGTCCGCCAGTACCGAGAACCAGGTCTCGGCCGTAATATCGCCCACACAGGCGACGACGACCTCGTTTTCGCGCGGCATGCGCTTGAGGGCGCGCGTGCAGGTAACGTAGGCGGTCTCGTGGCTCGTAGCTGCCGAGACGATATCGTCATACAGGTTTTTGGGCGCCAGGCGCGGCGAGATGATCGCCTCGGTCGGACAGGCAGCGGCGCACAGGCCGCACTTGCGACAGGAGTCGAGGATCTCGATGGCGTCTTCCTCGACCTCGATAGCGTTGACCGGGCACACGTCCATGCACGCGGTGCAGCCGCTCTTTTCGTTTTTGCAGGTCAGGCACGGAATGGTATTGCCGCGCGGGCGCTCCTTGTAGTCGGCAGGATTCCACTGCGGCGCCGATGGATCGAGTGCATCGGTCACGCCGCCAAGCGGGTTTTTAAGAAAGTCGAAACCCTTGCTGATCTCGATAATGTCATCAAACAGATCGTGTTCCTGCGCCATGCGCGGCCCCTCCCTGAGCAGTGCAAACAAGCAAGAGATAATGATACGCTATCGGCCCACGCCTCGGGCAAATTACACGCGGAGCACCTTTGAGGCAAATAGTCTATGGCCTATCGCCGCATCGATTGCACAAGGTCAATCAAGCGCCAAGCTATGCCTCGCACATGAGCTGCACGAGCTTTTGTTTGGTCACCTTGGCCTGCTCGTTGGCCATATTACGCTCGTTTCTAAAGACCGCATTTGCAACACCCTGCAGATCGGCATCGGAAATCTCGCCAAGGCCCAGCTCCTCGAGCGTGGTCGGCAGACCGACGCGCTGGCAAAACTCGAGCACCTGATTAAGCTCGGGCGCACGCTCCAGGCGTAGCTGCACCACCAGACCAAATGCCACGGCCTCGCCATGCATGGCCTTGCACTCGGGCAGGATCGTCAGACCGTTGGCGACGGCATGCGCCAACGCCAAGCCACCGCTCTCAAAGCCGACGCCCGAGAGCAGAATATTGCACTCGATCAGGCGCTCAACCGCCGGCGATGTACGGCCCTTTTTGAGGTCGCGCTTGGCAGCGACGCCGCACTCTATGAGCGTGTCATAGCAGGCGCGAGCCGCAGCCAGAGCCAAGTGCCCCGGCGCGCCGCCGTGCTCGTTGGCGCCCCGCGCCGCGGCGCACGAACGCGCCTCGAAGTACGTTGCCAGCGCGTCGCCCATACCAGCGACCGTCATACGCAGCGGGGCCGCCGCGACCACGTTGGTATCGACCACGACCAGGTCTGGATTCTTCTCGAGCATCAGATAGCGGTCGAACGACCCATCCTCGTGATACAGCACCGAAATCGCGCTGCACGGACCATCCATCGAGGCTGCCGTGGGGCATACGCACAACGGCAGCTCGGCATAAAACGCAACGGCCTTTGCGATATCGAGCATCTTGCCACCGCCAATACCCACCACCATGTCGCAATACTCAGCCTGGGCTTCCTTAGCCATTTTTACAACGGCCTCTTCCGTACACGGGCCGTCATAAATCTTAAAGAACGGCTCGCTTAGATCTTCATCCAGAAATCCATCGACGATCTGTCTGCACAGCCGATCCTCGGTGCCCTGGTCAAACAAGACATAGGCAGCGCAGCCCAACCATGACAGATACCTGCCCTGACGCGAAAGTTCGCCCGGCCCCTGAACATACCGGCCGGGACCTCCATAAACCACGGGAAGCGCCATACGAAAATCCGCCCTTTCATCAATAACAATTGGCGCAAAGCAACCCGACCCCTTTGCACCATAGCAAAAAGGGGCAAAGCCACCTGCTGGCTTTGCCCCTTCCTTAGCTTGATTTATTCATCCATGAGATAGTAGTGGCCCAGCGCGTCGGCACCCAGGATGGCGTTTGCGACCATCTCGGGCGTCACCTCAAACGGCATGTTGCACATGGTGTCATCGGGCGCGCAGGCGGCTTCGGCAACAATCATGGCCTGCTCGCGCGTAAGCTCGGCAACGCCAAGTTCCTTCATCGTAACCGGCAGGCCCAGCTCAATGCAGAAGCCCAAGACTTCCTCGAGTTTCTCAGTCGGAGCGTCCTCGAGTACCAGCTGGACGATGGTGCCGAAGGCGACCTTCTCGCCGTGGTACATGCCGTGGCACTCGGGCAGCATCGTCAAGCCATTGTGGATGGCATGAGCAGCAGCAAGGCCCGAGCTCTCAAAGCCAATGCCCGAAAGCAGCGTATTGGCCTCAATGATGTGCTCGACGGCAGGAGTGAGCGCACCCTTCTCCAGCGCGACCTTGGCCTTGACGCCATCGGCCATAAGCGTCTCGTAGCAGAGCTTGGCAAGCGCCAGGCCGGCCATACCACCCTTGCCGCCAGCGCAGGTGCCACCGTCGGCATCATGCGTCGCCTGGGCCTCAAAGTAGGTTGCGAGCGCATCGCCCATACCGGAAACCGTCAGGCGCACCGGGCTCGCCGCGATAACCGTCGTATCCATCAGGACGATATTGGGATTTGCCTTAAGGAAGAGGTACTTGTCGAACTGGCCGTCATCGGTATAGAGCACCGAAAGCGCCGAACACGGGGCATCGGTCGAAGCAATGGTGGGGCAAATGATAACCGGGGATTCCAGGTAATAGGCAACGGCCTTCGCGGTGTCGAGAATCTTGCCGCCACCGACGCCGACGATGATGTCGCAACCGTTGTCGCGAGCGAGCGCAACCAGGCGATCGACCTCGCCCTTGGAGCACTCGCCGTTAAAGTCCTCAAACAGCAGCTCGGCCTTAGCCTCGGCAAAACCGCCCTCGATCTTGGCACCGACACGCTTCTTGCCCGAAGGCGTCACGATGACGAGGGCCTTAGCACCGAGCGGCTCGACATAGGAACCGAGCTTGGCCAGCTCGTCCGGGCCCTGGATGTACTTGCTGGGGCTATTGAAAATTGCAGCCATAACTATCCCATTCTCTAAAATAAAAAAGAAAGGGGCTCCGTACAGATACGTGCGGAGCCCCTCGTTACGATAACAAGAGTCGATTAGAAATCGATGTCGGTGTCGTAGTAGCAGGCCTTGAGAATCTTCTCGAAGTCGGCAGCCTTGGTCTCACGCGGGTTCTCGGGCGTGCAGGCGTCGGTCTCGGCGTTCGCGGCGATCTCGGGAAGCTTGGCGAGGAACTCCTCCTCGGAGACCATCTGCGGGTTCTCGGCGTCGACCTTCACGCCACCATTCGCGTAATCCTTGATGGACTGCGGAATGTTGAGCTGGTCGTTGAGGTCGCGAATCTTCTGGACGAGCGCGGCGATGAGCTCCTCGTTGGTCTCGCCGGGAAGGTGCAGGATCTCCTTGGCCACGTAAGCATAACGCTCGGCAGCACGGGGATCCTTGGAGTTCCACTGGATGACCTTGCCCAGGTACATGGCGTTAGCAGCACCGTGGATGATGTGGCCGTTCTCGAAGGCAGCACCGGTCTTGTGAGCCATGGAGTGAACGATGCCGAGCAGGCCCGAGGAGAAGGCGATACCGGCGATGCACTGAGCCTCGTGCATGTGCTGACGGGCCTCATGGTCGCCAGCATAGGACTTGGGCAGCCACTCGACGATCTCGCGGATGCCGTGCAGAGCGTTGGCGTCGGTGAACATGGAAGCGCAGGTGGAAACGTAGGCCTCCATGCAGTGGGTCAGAGCGTCCATGCCGGTGTGAGCGCACAGCTTGGCGGGCATGGTGTAGGTGAGCTCGGGGTCGACGATGGCGACATCAGGGGTGATGTTGAAGTCGGCCAGCGGGTACTTGATGCCCTTGGCGTAGTCGGTAATGACGGAGAAGGCAGTGACCTCGGTAGCGGTACCGGAGGTAGAGGAGATGGCGCAGAAGTGAGCCTTCTGACGCAGCTCGGGGAAGCTGAACGGCTGGATGATGTTATCGAAGGACTCCTCGGGATACTCGTAGAAGACCCACATGGCCTTAGCGGCATCGATGGGCGAGCCGCCGCCGATGGCGATAATCCAGTCGGGCTCGAACTCGCGCATGGCCTCGGCGCCCTTCATGACCGTCTCGATGGACGGATCGGACTCGACGCCCTCGAACAGCTTGACCTCGAAACCGCCCTCTTTGAGGTCGGCCTCAACGTCCTGCAGGAACCCGCCGCGGCGCATAGAGCTGCCGCCAGAAACGATGATGGCCTTCTTGCCCTTGAGGTTCTTCACCTCGTGGCGAGCGCCCTCACCAAAGTACAGATCGCGAGGATTGGTAAAACGTCCCATACTGTGCCTCCTAAACAAGCCCCTCTTAGACTTGCGTATATAACGGAGCACCCGATTGGCTCCGTTAGGACCGTTTTGCGCGTTGCCGGCGATGACAATGCGCGATGTCTAAACGTCTCAACGCTCAGACAAACACTATTTTACCGTTCTGGTTGGTCAGTTATTCACCTAAAGCCGACAATGATGAAACGTTTTTTCTATCCCTGAAGACCCTTGTGGGGCATTCATACTCCCAAGCTGGGCAAACGTTTATCAAGGTTGACTACATATCCCGGGCAGGACGGTGCTCCTCCAAAATGTGCCCCGTTCGCCGCCAAAAATCGACCGTTTGCGGCACCGTGATACCACTCAGTCGTCCAAGGCGCCGACATTTGTGCGACATCCGTCTTCGTGGTGCAAAGGTGCATGTCCAAGTGCGGCGCCCCCGGTGTGCCACATGCGGGTAAACTAGAACCTTATATAGAGACATTTGAACCCTAACCGCAGCAAAGGAGGCCCCATGGCATTCGATCCCATTCAAGAGGATTGCCATCGCCTCGTTCTTGAGGCCTTGCGCCGCGACAATATCCCGCTCACCGACGGCCCCGCCGTCGAGCGTCTGATGGAGCAATTCACCCGCAACCCCGCGCCGCTCATCGTGCACGACCGCGACCGCGCCGGGCATCTGATTGCCAAGGTGGTCGAGGCCGTCGACTACCGCATTCCCTTTATCCCCGACGATGCCCAAGCCGAGCAGGAAGAGGCCGCTGCCGAGAACATGCTTCGCGAGGCCGCCGCACTCGATCCGGCCAACTGGGATGCGCAGCGCATGCTGACGGCCCTCACCGCTGACTCCAACGAGGAATACGTGCAATATCTGGTGTCCAAGTGCGACGAGGTGGAGCACGATCTGGCGCTCAAGATTGCCTCGGCGCAGGACCCCTACGAGCGCGAGGCCGCAGGCGACCTGACCCGCCGTCCCTACCTGCGCTGGCTTGCCGCCTTGGCATCGCGCGCGCTCATTAGCGGCCGCTACCGCATGTCGCTCGAAGCCGCAAACCGCAGCCTCGACTTTGCCCCCAACGATCCTGCCGGCGTCCGCCACACCGCAATGCTCGCCATGGCAAAGCTCGAATACCCCGCTGAGGAGCTCAGGCGCTTTCGCTCTGCCCACTCCGTCCCCTATCTCGCCAACACGCCGCTGCGCCGTCGTCCCAAGGATGCAGAACGCGACTTGGACCCGTGGACGCTCATCGCGCTGATGAGCGCTGCCTGGCGCGAGCTGGATTACGAGGGCGCCGAACACTACCTGCGCATCCTTGCGCGCTCGTGCCCGCACGCAGCCGAGGCGCTCTACTTCCAAACCGAGTTTCCCGATGGCGTCTATGCCCGCGTCAACGTGGGTGCAGGCTCCACCGACGAGCTTGTCCTTGCGCTGTCCGAGGCGACGCCGGTACTGCAGGAGGGCCTGGGCGCCCCCGACAACGCCAGCTTTGCCGCCTGGATCGCCACCAACGACAGCGTGCGCTCCCAGATCGACGAGCGCATCCTGCGCGCGGCCGAGCAGGGGCTTCCATTTAAGGGAGGGGACCTCTAATGGATCCGAGCGTCTACATCCCCGCCTACCTGGAGCGCACCTATCTGGCGTCGCACCCCGAGCTCACCGATGCAGCACGCGAGCTTGTCCATAACGACATTAGCGCGAATCCTCAAAAGTATGCGCAGGCCGAGCATGCCCAGGCACTGCTGTCCTATGCCGGCGTTCATCGCCACCTGCTCGACGAGCTCCATCGCATCGAGGACATGGGCAGCGACGAGGAGTTTGAGCAGACGCGCAACCGCCTGTTCGACGACATGCGTGATGAGCTGCTCAAGATCGTCCGCGTCGATGCGCTGGCCGTCGATGCCCAGCTGCTCGCCATCATTTTGGCGGACACGCCCGTCGACGCCTGCCTGGGCGACCTGATGAAGCTCGAGACGAGCACGGCCGACTACCTGCAACAGAGCGTGCCCGGGTTTGATATGGAGGCCCCGCACTACTGGGCCAATAATGTTTTGGCCGACGGTGTCACCGCAGCGGACCTTACCGTGAGCGAGCCGGCCCTTATCGGGTGGCTTCACACACTCGAAGCCATCTCGCAGCTGTGCATGGCGAGCGCTCGTTACCGCGCCGCCGCCAACTATGCTCGCCGTGTCCTTAAGGCGGAGGGCTATCCCACCCGGGCCGCCGGCACCGTATTGCTTGCCCTCGCCCGCTTGGAAGACCAGGACGGCTTTTTTGCCCTGGCGCATCAGCTCGAGGAACAGATGGGGGCAGACGCACTCGAAAACTCTCCTTGGTATCTGCTCGCCCGCACGATCTTGCTGTTCAAAACAAACAAGATGCGCCCGGCGACGCGCGCGCTGCGTGAGTTCGCTAACCGTTGCGAGGGTGGCGCGTTCTTCTTGCTGAACCCCATGTACCAGACGCCGTATCTTCCCTGCCGACCCGAGCCGCGCGACCCCTGGGACCTCTCGCACCAGGCGGTTTGGGAAGCCGACGGCATTATCTCGGACACCCCAGACTTTGCCCCCTGGGCCAACGCCTGCGAAGATGTATCGCAGCTCGCCCAGGAATTTGCGCGCCGCTACGGCTTTTAGCGACGCGATCGCCCCGACCATGTCATTCACGTTAGGAACGGCTTCATGAACCTCCGCTCATCTCTCGCCTGCACCTCGAGCGATATCGCCCGCTGGGGACTGCGCTCTGTCCTCAAACGCCAGGGTGGCGTGCTTCCCGGCCGCATCGCCATGAAGATCGACCCCGAGCTGCTAAGCGACCTCGCGAGCCTGGTCGACCGCAGCGTGGTGATCACCGGTACTAATGGCAAGACCACCACCTCCAACCTCATCGCTGACGCCGTTGCTGCCAGCGGCGCTACCGTGGTGTGCAACCGTGCCGGCAACAATATGGAGCCTGGTGTGGTGGGTGCTCTGCTCGAGGCCCGCGGCGGCCTTAAGCACACCAGCAGCGGCAAGCGCGTGGGCGTTTTTGAGTGCGACGAGCTCTACACCGTGCGCGTCCTGCCCAAGCTCAAGCCGACGTACTTTGTGCTGCTCAACCTGTTCCGTGACCAGCTGGATCGCTATGGAGAGATCGATCACACCCAGGAGGTCATCGCCCATGCGTTGGAGCTCTCTCCGACGACAACGCTCATCTACAACGCCGACGATCCGCTGTGTGCCTCGATCGCCGCGCGCATTCCCAACGCGAGTATTGCCTTTGGCATCGACGGCGCCACGGGCACCGAGTCCGATCGCATTAGCGACTCGCGTTTTTGCTCGCAGTGCAACGCGCCGCTGGAGTATGACTACGTGCAATACGGCCAGCTCGGCGCCTACCATTGTCCCTCGTGCG
Source organism: uncultured Collinsella sp. (assembly GCA_900544135.1). Taxonomy (GTDB): domain Bacteria; phylum Actinomycetota; class Coriobacteriia; order Coriobacteriales; family Coriobacteriaceae; genus Collinsella. The sequence continues at coordinate 34,840 of UQTU01000008.1, read as the reverse complement.
GCTGGGCCCGCCCTGGGCTTGTCCGTCGCGTGACGGGCGTGGAGCTCGGCTGCGACGGCTACGGCTTTGACCTGGTCTTTGGACCCGATACCGACGCACCCGCAACGCACATCGCCACACGCTACAACGGCCTGTACATGGTCTACAACATTGCCGCCGCCTTCTTTGCGGCGCGCGAGATGGGCGTGGACGCGGCGCACCTGCAGCCCACGCTTAATGCCTACGTGCCCGCCGGCGGACGCATGGGCCGCTGGGATATTGCCGGCCGCACCGTCGAGGCCAATCTGGCCAAGAATCCCGTGGGCTTCGATCGCCAGATCCAGTCCATTAAAACGGCAGGTGGCAGGCTCTGCGCCTTCTTCCTAAACGATAACGATGCCGACGGCCACGATGTCTCGTGGATCTACGATGTCGACTTCGAGCGCATCGCCGACACGCCGGGTCTTGTCGCCTTTGCCGGAGGCACGCGTGCGCACGACATGCAGGTACGCCTCAAGTACGCCGGCATCGATGCCGCGATTATCTCGGACGTCGCGCAGGCGATCGGCGCCGTGGCAGACGAGGCCGCCGATGACACCTTCTACGCCGTCGCCAACTACACGGCCTTCCCGCCGTTAGTCAAGGAGCTCGACGGGCTTAAAGACGACGATGCAAGCTCGATTGTCTCCCACGCCGTAACGCGCGCCGATGGTAGCGCTGTCCCCACCGATATTGCGCCGGTCGAGCTTTCGCGCCCGTTGCGCATCGTCTACCTGTATCCCGATGCGCTCAACCTCTACGCCGACGGCGGCAACGTTATCGCGCTCGAACGCCGCTGCGCCTGGCGCGGCATTCCCGTGCGTGTGGACGAAGTCCACATGGGCGAGACGCTCGACCTGACCGACGCCGACATCGTTATGATGGGCGGTGGCTCCGATCGCGACCAGTTGGCGGTTGCACATGAACTGCTCGCTCAAAAAGACAAGGTCGCGGCCTATGTTGAGGATGGCGGCTCGCTGCTTGCCATCTGTGGCGGCTATCAGCTGCTCGGCCGTTCGTACTATATGGGCGAGGATCGCATCGAGGGTCTGGGGGTCATTGCCGCCGAAACCGTACGCGGCTCCGACCGCCTGATCGGCAACGTAGCCGTCGAAACCAATCTGGCACCCGAGCCCTTTGTGGGATTCGAGAACCACGGCGGCCGCACCCTGCTCGATACAGCGGCCACGCCGCTCGGAACGTCCGTCGTCACGGGCACCGGCAACAACGGCGACGATGGCTTTGAGGGCCTCGTCTACAAGGGCGTGATCGGCACGTACCTGCACGGGCCGGCGCTGCCCAAAAACCCCGAACTCGCCGACTGGCTGATCGCGCACGCCCTCGAGCGCCGCGGCGATGCGCAGGCCACAGCCCTGCTGCCGCTCAAACCCCTCGACGACGCCTACGAGCACGCCGCCCACGACGCCGCCATGAAGCTCCTCCCCTAGCACCCCACCACCACAAAGGGGACAGGTACCTTTGTGGTGGTTTTCCAGTTTGCCAACGATATACGCGCCGGCAAAAAAGTCTGCTATACTCTTTCCCGCTGTCCCCATCGTCTAGCGGCCAAGGACGCCACCCTTTCAAGGTGGATATCGCGGGTTCGAATCCCGCTGGGGGCACCATTTGAAAAAAGTACGAACCCGTGAGACCTCAAGTCTCGCGGGTTCGTTGCTTTCCGCGTCGAAGTTCATCGTCACCACAACGGCCTCGTCCGACACCATCACCTGATACACGAAGGCGTCAAGGAGAAGCTCGTCGGTGAGCGTGGCCCCGAACTGAAGGAACCGCGCGAAGTTCTCCGGGTCTATGCGCTTTCGGTCGTACATGGCCAGCTCGCGCTCGGCGCGATCCTTCTGCGCCTCAAGCTCCTCGGCCCTCTCCTTGGTTCCGGGAACCACGATGCCCTGCTCCACCGCCTTGAGGATGTTGGAAAGGCCCGTCTGGGCGGCTCTCAGCGCCGCTGCGGCCCGTTTGCGCCCCTCGGCTATCTCCTTAGGCTCACCGCCGTCAACGCACATCTCGGCGATTCTGCGCGCCTCCTCCGGCTGCGACAGCAGCTCCCTCAATGCCTTCACGATCTGCCCCTCAAGCCAGTCGCGGCGAACGGGCTTGACCTCCTTGCAGCTGCCGCAGGCGTAGTACTCGTACTTCCGCTTCGAGGAGCCGCGACCGGAGACCCCGCGCATGTTGCGCCCGCACGCCGAGCAGATCACGCGCCCGGAAAGCGCGAAGTCCCCCCACTGCTCGTTCTGGCGCTGCTTCTTGCCCTTCACCCTCTGAGCCTTCATGAAGACCTCCTCGCTGATTATCCTCGGCATGCCGTCCTTCTGGGTTATCCCGCCCCACGAGTAGATGCCCCGGTACTTGTCGTTGTGTAGCATGTTGTTCACGAACGTGTCCTTTATGGGGTTGCCCGCCCTCGACACGACGCCGCGCTGCCGCAAGTCCATCGCTATCGAGTTGACGGACTCGCCGTGCGTCCTGCGGCGGAATACCTCGCGGACTATCTCCGCCTCATCCGGCACGATCTCATAGCGCCCGTCCTCGCCGGTTCTGTAGCCGAAGCACCGCACGCCGTTGGTCTTGCACTGAAGGGCGTTGCCCTCCATGCCCCGGCGGGAGCGTATCGAGGTCGTGCGGGACTCGCACGCGGCAAGGCCCTCAAGAAGCTTCTCGTAGATGATGCCCTCCGGCGAGTCCGGTATCGCCTCAAGGGCGGACACGAGCCTCACGCCGTGGACCTGAAGCTCGCGCTTGTATATGGGGGCGTCGAACGGATCACGACTGAACCTGTCCATCATGTAGACGAGCACGATGTCGGACTCGCCGGCGTTGGCGATCATCTTCTGGAACTGCGGGCGGTCGTCCGTGCGCCCTGAAATTGCATAGTCGCAGTACTCGGCGACGATGGCGTAGCCCTCGCGTGAGCACCAGTCACGGCAGACCCTCAGCTGGTCTTCGATGGACGCCTCGCGCTGCTTGGAGCACGAGAACCGCGCGTAGAGAACGGCGGTCTTCTGTGACATAATGTTCATGCCTCCTTTCGAGGCCTTTGTTTGCTGCCCCGGTGATGTGTCTTGGCGGACGCACCGGGGCTTTCGTTTTATCCTATGGCGCTTATCAGGTTCCCAAGAACAACTCCGATAACGGCGCATATGGCAAGGGTGACAAGCGCGGCAAAAAGATAAGCGCTTCTGGTACCTTTCTTTGAAGCGTCTTCACTTTGCTTTAGCTCGGCGCTTCTTGTTTCTGAGTCTGTCATGCGAACAACAGGGGCATAGTTCAGCTCACCGTCGTATTCCTCAACAACGACCGTTTCAAGACCTGATGACATTGCGTCTCGTGCTGAAGCCTCTAGTTCTTTAGGTACATATCCAACTAGCTCGTTATCTGGCGTAAAAAGGCCGAGGGCAACCACATCACTAAAGCTTCTGCTCTCATCATCGTAAACAGACCTCGTGCAGCTGCTTTCAAACAGGCGATCGCCACAATTGACCCAAGGGCTTTTGTCCTCAAACCACCACTCAACTGCAAACTTTTCATCAAGCATCTTTGCCATCACCGCCGTATGTCATTTGCGCCATCTCCTCAAGAGAAACACCAAGGGCGTCTGCTATAGCCTTCGCTTTTCCCAGCGTTGGCTCCTTTGCCCTTCCCTTCAAAAGCGCGTTGATCGTAGACCGTGGCGAGCCAATGGCGTGCGCAAGCTCGGCGGGCGTCATCCCCTTCTGCTCAAGGTAGTGCGCTAGCACATCCCGGTACTCCATTACACGCCTCTCCTAGAGTCCAATTATTTACACGTACAAAGTATTGCATGGTGCAAAACTTTGTACAATACTAAAGGGCGTACAAAGTTTTGTACGCGAGAGAAAGGAGAAGCATGACCCTGCAAGAGAAGGTAGGCCAGTATGTCGAGGCCAACCAGATGACGATGGGCGCTTTTGCCGACAAGCTCGGCATGAGCCGTTCTTCGTTGTTTAACAAGATGCGCGGCTCGAATGAGTTCAGCCTTTCAGAGGCTTTCAACCTGTCGCGCGCCCTCGGCATGTCCCTTGACGAGTTCTATCAGCTCGCGGTCGTTCAGCTGTCTTGCTAGGAACTCGCCATGGAATCAAGCGAACGCATCGAGTACATGCGCGAAGCCCTCATTGCGCTCTACCTGAGGTGGCTCGAAGAAGGTGAGCCGGTCAGGTGAAGTGGACTACCAAAAAGCTCAAGTACCTCAGCGACCACGCAGACGAGGGGGCGGAGGCGGTAGCCGAGGCCCTAGGGTGCTCGCCCCATGCCGTCGAGGTTCAGGCCAGCCGATACGGAATCTCCCTCCGCAAGGTTTGGCAGTGCCCGAAGTGCGGCATGCGCGTCAGGAAGCCGCTCTCCCCGAAGACGGGGTGGTGCGCGTCCTGCTCGAAGGAGCTGCGGAACGAGGAGATCGCGGAAGAGGTGCGCGAGTTGGAAGAGGAGGTGAGGCGGGAGGAGAGGGTCAACCGCGAGCGCCAACGCCTATACAGCGCCAAGCATAGGCACAAGAAAACGCTCAAGAAACTGAGAAGTAAATGAGAACCGTTCAGTTACCTGCGGAAACATCGGAAAGGAGAGAACGTGACCAACCAAAAGAAATATCCGGGCACCCCCGTCTACCACAACTTGAGCGCCCGGAACGGCCTACAGGCCACGAACAGCGTAACACGCCAGACGCGCATGCCGGCCCAGACGATGCGCATACCTGCCGAAATCGAGCGGGAAAACCAGATGCGGGCGTTCAAGGCCGGGCTTCTTCTGGGCGTCGGCGTCGCGGCGCTCGTGTGCGGGCTGATCCTGTGGCTCTGGGTTATTCCCACCATGGACGCTGCGGTTGCGACCGCACAGGGGATGGTCGCATGAGGAAGATTGAGACCCCGGACAACCAGATGGCCCTTCCGGGGCTAGACCCCAAGGGCGAGCAGCGCATGGCGGACGCCCGCGCATGGGTGAAGGCCCACCGCTACGAGTTCGAGTGGTACAAGGCCAACGCCCGCAAGGAGTGCGCGCGCACCCACGACGGCAAGGCAAGCCCGAACCGCTGCATCTACGGCATGCGCATCGTGTTCGGCATCGAGCTTCCGAACCACCTCGCCCCGTATCTGGCGCGCATCGCCATGGAGCAGGACAAGACCATCCGCATGAGGGTCGCGCGCAGCGACGCCGACGGCTACACGACGGCGGTGCTCCGATGAGCTGGAAGACCAAGCGCGTCGGCGTGGCCGAGTGCGTCATGTGCTTCCCGGAGGTGCCCACCAAGCAGCGACCGAAGTTCGACACCAAGCGGTTCCGCACCTACACGCCGGACAAGACCCGGCAAGCCGAGAAGTCCATCAAGCGCCAGTGGGAGGCCGCAGCGGGCGACCGCTGGAAGGACTTCGCGACCGAGGTGCGCGTGTTCATCGAGGTTCAGCGCCCCTTGGCCAAGAGCAACCCCAAGTACTGGGCGGGGCGTCCCGACCTCATGAAGCCGGATGCGGACAACTTGGCCAAGGTCATCTGCGACAGCCTCAACGGGCTCGCGTACCGCGATGACTGCCAGATCACGCAGCTCGGTGTGACCTTCGACCCAAGAACCCCATACAGCGACGAGTGCCTCATCCGGGTGCGCGTCGAGTACTACAGCGAACGATACGAGAAGGAGGCCAAATGAGCGCCACCACCATCAAGGCCCATTTCAAGCAGTACACCGGCAAGGGAGGGGCCGCGACCCTTCAGTTCGAGGTTCTCACCTCGGCGTCGGGCTTCTACGACGCCATCAAGCTCGCCGGCCAGACGGTCGTGCTGACCATCGAGACCGAGCAGCAGGAACTCGACCTCGACGCGTGCGACGAGTACGAGGTGGAGCCTCTGCCGCTCGATGACGAGCCTATCGAGCGCCCCGCCAACGTTGACGCCGAGACCGGCGAAATCTACGACCCCATCGAGGACGAGGCCCGCATGCTGGGCGAAGGGAGCAACTAGCCATGAGGTACTTCGAGGACAACATCCTTAGCGGCGGCGATCTGCACGACCTGCACGACAACCTGCACAAGGCAACCGGCATCGTTGAGAGCAACGTCCTGTTCATGCTCACGAACGAACCCGACGAGACCCGCACCTGCGAGGTCGATATGTGCCAGTCCTGCTTCAACGCCATCGCCGTCTGCGAGGCGATCATCTCCAAGTACCCCGACGAGGTTGCCGAAAAGGCCCTGGCAAACGCGCGCAGCGAGATGCTGAAGCTCAGGAATAAGGGCGACCAGATGAGCGCCCTCCTCGCGATCCTGCTGGGGAGGTGCTAGCGGTGAACCTTACCAACAGCCTGAACCTCCCGCGCCCGTTCGTCTCGGCGGCTGAGAGCGATTACAAGTACACGCCCAAGCGCTACAGCGTGACCGCCCTTCTGAAGGGCACGCGCGAGGCAATCCTTCAGCGCCGCCACGACGACGAGATCACTCAGGACGTGGCTGACATGGTGTGGGCCGTCTTCGGCTCGGCGGTGCACCAGATTCTCCAGAACGCCGAGGAGACCAAGACCCAGCTCAAGGAGAACCACCTCGTCATCGACATGCCCAACGGCTACCAGCTGAGCGGCATCTTCGACCTCTACGACGATGCGACGGGCACCGTCACGGACTACAAGACGGCATCGGCTTGGAAGGCCGTCTTTGGCGCGAAGGATGACGAGGAGCTTGAGGACTGGCGCAAGCAGACCCTCATCTACTGCTGGATGCTTCGGCAGATAGGCTTCGACGCCCATCGCGGCGAGATCGTGGCGCTGCTCAAGGATCACAAGAAGAGCGACGCCAAGAACAAGGCCGACTACCCGAAGCACCCCGTCTGGCGCGTGGTGTGGGACTTCACCGACGAGCAGATAGAGCAGTGCGGCGCGTGGCTCGCCAAGCGCTTCGAGGAGATCGAGGCCGCCGAGAAGCTTCCCGACGACCAGCTCCCCATGTGCACCGAGGGCGAGCGCTGGCACCGCGCCGACAAGTGGGCGGTGATGAAGGAGGGCCGCAAGAGCGCCATCCGCCTCTTTGACAGCGAGGAGGAGGCGAAAGCCCGCATGGAGCAGGAGAGCGCCAACGGCAAGGGCAAGTTCTACGTCGAGCACCGCCCCGGCGAAGACCCCAAGTGCATGGACTACTGCTCCGCCTGCCAGTTCTGCGACCACTACAGGAAGCTCACGGAGGAGGCCTAGCAATGGCGGACGAAGGAATCTACAGCCTTCTTGCGAAGGCTCAGGCGGCCATGGTATCGCCGAAGAAGAACGGTGTCGGGCAGATCGGCACGCGCAAGTACGCCTACGCGACCCTCGATGACGTGCTCGACGCCATCAAGCCGCCGCTCAACGAGAACGGCCTGTTCCTCACGCAGCGCACCGTGAACGGCGAGAGCTGCCTGCTCATCCAGACGATCGTCGGGCACGGGAGCGAGACGCTGCTCCTTGACGAGGAACCCTACGAGTACGACCCCAACCCGCAGGAGTACGGCAAGCGCGAGACCTACGCCAAGCGCTACGGCCTGTGCAAGGCGTTCGCCATCGTGGGCGACGAGGACACGGACGGAGACGTGCAGCAGGCCGCGCCGAAAGACCCGCGCTGGAAGACCACCGGAACGACCAAGGAAGCCCAGACAGCCAAGGCGCAACCCGACAAGAAGAAGTGGCTCACGCGCTGCTTGCAGCTCAAGGCCCAGTGCATGGCTCAGGGCGTGAAGGAAAGCGGTCTCGACAGCTGGTACAAGGCCAGCTTCGGGGACGTGCAGCCCGGCGACCTGACCCTCGGTCAGGTGACCGAGTGGGGCAAGTACCTCGCGCAGATTGCCAAGGACTCAGACCACAGCAAGGAGGAGACGGATGAGCATCAATCGAGTGACGATTAGCGGCAACCTCGGGCGCGACCCGGAGCTTCGCGCAACCGCGTCGGGCACGCAGGTGTGCAGCCTCGCGGTGTGCGTGAACACGCGCCAGAAGGTCAACGGCGAGTGGTCGGACAAGGCCAACTGGGTCGACGTGATCTTCTTCGGCAACCGCGCCGAGAGCATCGCCAAGTACCTCGCCAAGGGTTCCCACGTGACCATCGCCGGAAGGCTGAGCCAGAACACGTGGGAGACCAAGGAGGGCCAGAAGCGCAGCAAGCTTGAGGTCATCGGCGAGGACATCGACTTCCAAGGCGGCAAGCGCACGGGGCAGGCCGCAGAGGATCAGCCCGCAGACGTCTACGACGACGACTGCCCGTTCTAGGAGGAGACCATGAACACCTATTCAATCGCGCACCTCGCCGCCATCGCGTACCTGAACTCCAAGGGCCTCAAGGCCGAGGGCGCTTGCAAGTACGTGTGCGACGAGGGAACCGCCGACGTCGTCGTGAAGGACGGCGAGGTGACCGTCCTCGTGATCGTGACGGCGAAGCGCCAGCGCGGCGAGGTCAAGGAACCGGAGTTCAGCTACAAGCGCTTGCAGCACATCGCCATGTGCTTCCTCGTTGAGCACCCCGATGTGGACGCGCTCCGCTTTGATGTCATCGAGGCGCTTATCGGCACCGGCGCAACCGTGTCCGTCAACGCGCTTGAGGGCGCTTACTACTGGGAGCGTTAGGTCATGCAGGAAGCCAAGTTCACATGGTTTCCGAAGCTCACCGCAACGGTGGCCAAGGTACCGGAGGAGCAGCGAGGAGCGATCCTCTGGGCCTTGGCCCAGTACGGCACCTACGGCATCGAGCCTGAGCTTGAGTGGCCGCTTGATGCCATCTTCGAGAGCCTGCGCGAGGACATCGACAACTCCAAGCGCGCCATTTCGAGCGGTGGAACGGGGGGACGCGGAAACAAGAAGGGTGCTTCAAGCGACTCGAAAGACCCCTTTGCAAACAGCGAAACCCCCCCTTTCCGAGTTCTCAAACCTCGCTTGCGATTACATCGAAACGGGGGTTTTGGAAACCGAAAACGGGGGTTTGGAAGATGCCGAACCCAAACCAAACCATACCAAGCCAAACCATACCAAGTCAAAGAAGAGGTTCGTCCCGCCCTCAGTTGACGAGGTTCGCGCCTACTGCGCGGAGAAGGGCTACACGTTCGACCCGGAGGCTTTCGTGGCGTTCTACGAGTCGAAGGGCTGGAAGGTCGGGCGCAACCCCATGAAGTCGTGGCAGGCGGCTTGCACCACATGGCAGAAGCGGCAGGGCGACAGGAAGGAGGCCAGCCATGACGAGTACTCGAATCTCTGACGCGCTCAAGGGCCTCGACGTGCCGGAGGGCATCGTACCGGCCAAGCCCGTGCCCTTCGAGCAGACCGACGAGTACCGCCAGATGATGCGCAAGGCCCGCGAGTGCAGGCTGCGCAAGGCCGGGCTTCGAGGCGGCTACATGCGCGCCCAGAGCGACATCGGCGAGCGCGTGTGCAGGATCGTGGAGCGGGGCCGTGGCGCGTACCTCTGGGGCGAGCCGGGGCGCGGCAAGACCTACGCGGCGGCCCATGCGGTGCGCGTCGCCGTCGAGCGCTCCAAGGGCACCAAGCCGCCCGCGAAGCTCGTGAGCGCCAAGCACCTGCTGGACAGCATCCGCGACGGCTTCAACGGAGGAGACCGCGACGCCCTGAGAAGGGCCGAGACCGTTCCGCTTCTGGCGCTTGACGACCTAGGTGCGGAGAGGCCCACGGACTGGGCCATCGAGACGCTTACGGGCCTCATCGACGCCCGAACCGCCGAGGGGCTTCCGACCATCGTCACGAGCAACTACAGCCTCGGGCAGCTTCGCGAGCTGTGGGGCAGCATGCCCGGTGCTCGCATCGCCTCAAGGCTCGGCGGGGCCTGCGAGCGCATCGAGGTGACTGGGCCGGACAGGAGGCTCCGATGATCTCGATGGGACAGCTTCAGGGACACTCCTTGGAGAGGGCCGAGCTTTACGGCAAGCCGCACGTCGGCGCGCGATACACCGGCAAGGGCGCGAGGGACTACGAGCGCACGCAGGAGTGGTGCTGCATCTGCGGAAAGCCAGCCATGAGCTGCCACCACGTGATACCGAGGGGGCGCGGCGAGCGCTTCAACCTCGTCACGCCGAACGGCAAGTGGAGCCTGAGAAGCCCGCTGTTCGCCCTATGCGGCTCGGGCACCACGGGGTGCCACGACGGGTTCCACGGCGCGGCGCGCTTCGTTCCACGCTGGGTGTGGGACAACATCCAGTTCGAGCAGCAGTGGTGGGACGGGCTTCTTCTGAAGCTGTTCCCCCCGCACCATCCCGGCCTCTACGACTACGGGCGCTGGGAGATTGAAGACCGGGATACCGGCAGGATCATCACCATCAGGGAAAGGGTTTGAAATGGAAATCAGGACTTGCGAGGAGTACGTGCTTGCCAAGCTTCATGTGGCTGAGGCAGCGAACGAGGTGCTTCGCGGAAAGATCGCGGAGCTTGAGCGCGAGAAGAGCGAGGCGGACGCCAAGAAGGCTGAAAGCCCCGACGGCGAGATCGAGCCGAGGCAGGTGCAGATCGTCAAGCTCAACGAGCCGTTCGAGACGGCCTATCTCACGGTGAAGGACGTCTACGACTTCAAGCACAGCGAGAACGGGCTTGGGCTTACGGCTGAGGAGGCGCGCGAGAAGGCCGCAAGCGATGAGGGCCTGCGAGAGGTGGCCCGCAAGCGCGTCGGTTGGAGCAGGAACGAGGCCATGAGCGTTGAGACGCGCATCTGGCCCTGCCAGCTCCGTACCGGAACCCAGACGTTCGTCATGGACGTTTGGGACAACGGGCGCAACCTCGCCGAGGCCCGCGTGGCCAAGGACTCTGAGAAGGCGTGCACGGGGCAGTACTTCCCGGCATACCGCGCGAATGAGCTTGAGAGGTTCGGCCTCGACCTGCTCAAGAAGCGGCTCATCGAGTACGCCGACAAGCTGGACGCCGAGAAGGACGAGGAAAACGAGTGAGAAGGCTTCTTTTTGCAATCGCTATAGCTGCCGCCGTGAGCGTTCCGGCAGCCATCATCTACGCGGCCCTCAGGGCGTTGCAGCTTCTCGCCCTTGGGCTTGTGTTCCTGTGCTTTCTGTCGCTCGTAGCGTGAAAGGAGACACGATGAAAGACGTCAAGGCGGAGCAGGCGCGCATCCGCATCGAAGCAGCGCGCAAGCATCTCACAGAGGCCCTTGAGGCCGTCAGCGGGCCGGAGCCGGACTGGGCGAGGTGCGAGGCCTGCATGGACATGGCGAGCGACGTGCTCCCAACGGTCATCGAGGGTGAGCCGCGATGAGCCTGAGCAAGGACGAGTGGAAGGCCGGGATAACCGAGGAGAGCAAGCCCATGGGCTGCATGGGGTGCATCTTCCTCGTGCTGGCGTGCTTGGCCCTCGACGGGCTGACGTTGTTCCTGGGCTACCAGATCGTGATGCTCGTCAAAGACATCATCGCCGGTTGAGTTGACAATGCGGGCGGGGCCGAGAGCTTGGCGGCTAGGCCCCGCCGGACGAAAGGATTCTATCATGGCAAGGTACTACGAGATAAACGAGGCCGAGGCCCGCGCGGCGCACGAGGCGAACAGCATGCGCGAGTTCAAGGCCGGCAGCGAGACCGAGGGCTACCGCGCGCAGGTCGATGAGGCCTACCGCATGGCCGAGGAGCAGGCCGAGCGGTTCCCTGAGCTTGCGGAGAAGGCATACGCGCTCGCGGACAGGTTCGCACGCAAGTACGCCGAGTGGCTGAACGAGGGCTACCGCATCGACGCGATGTGCCCAAGCATCCTCGTTTCGGGCGGCGGGAACTTTCCCGTGCGCAAGAAGGAGCGCCAGAACGCCCGCCGAAGCTCGCACATGGAGCGCTACGAGAAGGTCATGGGCATCAAGCGCCGCATCGCGTCCATCGGAACCGGCGGCATCCAAGCGGGCGACCCGAACGCGCTCGAAAGGCTTGAGGCCAAGGCCAAGCGGCTAGAGGATCGTCAGGACATGATGAAGCGCGCAAACGCCCACTACCGCAAGCACGGCACGCTTGAGGGCTTCGACGGCGTAGACCACGACGAGGCCGAGCACGTCAGGCGCGACATGGAGCGCTTCGGCATGAGCCAGCCCTTCCCGTCGTGGCAGCTGTCGAACAACCTCGCCACGATCAAGCGCACCCGCGCGCGCATCGCCGAGCTTCAGCGCGAGAAGGAGGCCGACACCGAAGACCGCGAGACCGAGGTCAACGGCGAGCCTTGCACCGTTGTAGAGAACGCTGACATCATGCGGCTTCAGCTCGTGTTCGACGGCAAGCCGGAGGCGGACACCCGCGCGAAGCTCAAGGCCAACGGGTTCAGGTGGTCGCCCAAGAACGGAGCGTGGCAGCGGCAGCTCACGGACAATGCACGTCGGGCGCTCAAGGCTTTGGAGGCGTAGCCATGGCGAACCAAGAAAAGAGCTGCGAGTTCTGCGAGCACTGCCTCTACATCTGCGAAGGGGACTTCTTCTGCGACGAGAAGCAGGAGATCATCGCGAGCGATTTCCATATTCACGACTGCAAGGTTTGCAACAAGTACACGGAGGTTGACGAATGAGCAAGGTAAAGATCATCTTGGCCGCAGCGATCGCGGCGGTCGCTCTGGTTGCGGTGTGCGGGTTGAGCGGGTGCGCATCGTGCTCGCGCGCCGTCAAGACGGTTTCGAGTGACGTGTCGGGTGGCATGCAGCGAACTGTAGAGGTCTACACCAACACCGGCGAGCTGCTGACAACCTACGAGGGGAAGATAGACATCCAGTACGAGGACAACCGCACCCTGTTCGACCTCGACGGCAAGCGCTACACCATCAACGGCGGCATCGTGATCGTTGAGGAGCAGTGATGGCAAAGGGAGAGAGCTGGGACGGGTGCCGGTTCCTCTACGTGTGCTGCGACTACGGCGTGTGCCAGAACCAGATGCTTGAGGAGCTGGGAAAGACCTGCGACACGGAGAGGTGCGCCAACTGGATTAACGACCACCTCATCGACGCGCAGGACGATGACGACGAGACTTGCAGGGAGTGCGTATGGAAGTGACCGAGGACAAGCCGAGGGAGACCGAGGAGAAGCCGAAGCCCTCGCCGCTCGATGGCTACAAGTTCCACGTTGACACGGGCGGGGCGATCGTATGCAGCAACGACGCCTACGAGCTTCTGGACGCGCTGCGGGACATGCACTGGCTGTGACATCTTGCGCTGGCCATACCATCCAGCCAAAGGAGGCATGGCCATGGGAAACAGCAGACACCACAAGAGAAGGCGCACCAAGCGCAAGCGCCGCACATGCACGCAGAAGGTCGCTTTCCGCAGCGAGCTCGCGGCGATGAGGGTAGGGGCACGGTACGGGCAGGACTGGTACCGCTGCCCCTACTGCCATGCGTGGCACCTCACGAGCAAGAACAGCCAGCCGGGGGCGCTTCATGGATAACGAGGAGCGCACAAGAAGGCAGCTCGCCAAGCACGCCCAGAGGATGCGGCGCATAGGCTGCACCTTGGGCGAGATAGCGCGGGCGCTTGAGATCACGGTCGGCGAGGCCAAGAGGCTGCTCAAGGAGTCCTACAGATGAGCCGCATGAGGAGCTACTGCCCGCACTGCGGGCGCATCGTGCCGGCGGGCCAGCGCTGCGCATGCAGGCCGCGACCCAAGCGCAAGCCGACACAAGGCGACAAGGCCAGAGCCAAGCGCGAGCCGTGGAGGCGCAACTACTCAAGCGCCGAGTACCAAGCCGCGAGGCAGCAGGCGATAGCGAGAACCAAGGGCAGGTGCACCGATTGCGGAAGGGTGTGCGCATGGCACGACGGCAGGCGGTGGAGGACTGCGGGCATGGGAGGAGAGGTCGACCACATAGTTCCGCTGTGCAAGGGAGGCACGAACGACCCGGCAAACCTGGCCCTGCGCTGCAAGAGCTGCCACGGCCTGAAGGACGCCAAGCTCAGGAGCAAGACCCCCTAACCCCTTGGAAAATCCGAAACGCCTTCTCATACCCCGCGCGCAACCCCCCGGCGTCTATCGCCACGAAATTGGAGGTTCGGGGGGCCTGAGCGAGGGCGCAACGCTAAGACGCCAAAAAACGCAACGCTAAATCTCACACCCGCGATAGCCTCCTTTCACCCTACGAAAGGAGGCCGTTTTGCGCCCTATGCCAGACCTAAAGATCGAGGAAACGCCCGTAGAAACCCTCGTTCCGTACGCAAACAACGCGAAAATCCACACGAGGAAGCAAGTAGACCAGATAGCCGCCTCGATAAGCGAGTTCGGCAACTGCGACCCCATTGCCGTGTGGCACAACGAGAACGGAGAGCCTGAGATCGTTGAGGGCCACGGGCGAGTGCTAGCGCTGAAGCAGCTGGGCATCGAAACGGCCCCCGTCATATCGCTCGACCACCTCACCGACGAGCAGCGCCGGGCATACACGCACGTACACAACCAAACGACGCTATCGAGCGGCTTCGACTACGAAACGCTTACCGAGGATATGGACAACCTGAACGCCGACTGGGAATCTTTCGGCTTCGATGAGTACCTGTACAAAGGCGCTCCGGTCGATGCCACAGAAGACCTCATGACGGAGGACTTCGCGACGAACGTCACAAAGGGCAACGGCGAAACGTTCTCGTTCTCCCTCGTGTTCCCCATCGACGTTAAGGACAGCGTTGAGGCCTACGTGAAGGCCATCGGGCGCGACGAGCTTTCCGCCCGCATCATAAAGGAGGCGGAGGAATGGGAGTAGAGTGCGGTTCGCAGGCTGTCTTGTGCGAGTACCCCATAAGGCTCGACACGTATTCCGGTTGCTCCCATGGCTGCAAGTACTGCTTCGCAAGAACCAAGGTCGATATAGAGAAGGTAACGATGAAGAACTGCGCGCAGCAGCTCCGCAGCTTCATCGAGGGAAAGAGAACGACCGTGACGAAGTGGTGCGACTGGCTGATACCCCTTCACTGGGGAGGGCTTTCCGACCCCTTCCAGCCCATAGAGCGAAAGGCCGGGGCGTCGCTAGAGTGCCTAAAGGTGTTCGCAGAAACCGGCTACCCGGTAATCATATCGACAAAGGGCAAGCTCATAACCGAGGAGCCGTACATCTCGCTTTTGCGGAAGTGCAACGCCGTTGTTCAGATCTCCATGGTCTGCTCGTCATACGACAAGATGGAGCCGGGCGCGCCAACGTTCGAGGAGCGCCTTTCGATGGCCGAAAAGCTGGCGGGAAACTGCCGCCGCGTAATAGTTCGCGCGCAGCCGTACATAACGAGCGTAAAGCGCGAGTTCCTTGCGAACATCCCGCGCTTCGCCGAGGCTGGGGCCTACGGTGTGACCGTCGAGGGAATGAAGTTCAAGCGCGGAAAAAGGGGCCTCGTGAAGGTTCGCGGTGACTACTGCTACCCGCAAGACCTGCTAGAGGCGCACTACGCGCTCATAAAAGACGCGTGCCACGGCAACGGGCTTGCCTTCTTCTGCGCCGAGAACCGGCTTCGGCCCATGGGGGACAGCCCCGCGTGCTGCGGGTGCGGCGACCTTCCCGGCTTCGAGGGAAACAGGTTCAACGCCGTTTCGATTCTGAACGGCATCGAGTGCGTCCCAACTGATCGCATGCAGCAGGTTGGGACGGCGCACTGCTTCAAGGCCATACACCAGTCGCCCGGCTCGTCGCTCATGCTCGCAAAGGAGTCTTTCGCATCCCAGATGATGAAGGAGACGGAGAGCTACGAGCGCGAAACTCGCTTCCACTCCGAGGAGGAAACGCTCGCCTTCACCCGATGGCTCAAGTCAACGGGGATAAAGGCGAAGGAGGTAAACGAGCTAACCGGAACGCAGATGGCTTCGCACTACCTATGCACGACGCCCGGAGGACAGACCGCCGTCCCGACCGAAGACCAGTTCGAGAAGCTGCGGAAAAGCCCGAAGCTCCGAAAGATTCCTGACTACATACTGCGAATCGTTTATGGGGGGGGTTCACCTCTCACAGATAAGCCGTTGAGGCTTTGCGCGGTCGTTTTCAAACCGGCTTCACCTATCCCGCGCGCTTCGATGCAAGCGGGTTGTTTGGCTTTGGCCGCGTAACCGTAAGGAGACACGATGATAAAGAGATGCGAGGTTTGCGGGCGTGAGTTCAAGGCCCAGCGAAGCACGGCGCGGTACTGCTCCGCCACGTGCCGCTCGCGCGCGGCCAGAGGCTACGCCTACACGGGCGAGCTTCAGGCTCCCGCCCCGTCCGCATCCATGACGGATGACGAGGTGCTAGAGGTGTTACAGCGCGCCCACGTGGCGGCGAGCGACCTTTCGCGCGCATCCATGCTCACCTCGTCCCCTCTGTGCCTGAAGCTGCGCAGGGTGGCCAAGAAGATCGAGGACGCGTTGAGGGGTGAGAGCCTGTGAAGGGCGCGAAGCCGAAGCACAACGCCATACGCCGGGGCCTCTCCGATTCCTACGGCCTCGCGGTGCGTGAGGGTTCAACCGGCGTGCTTATGCCGGAGGACATCGCCCAAGACCCTGTGCAGAGCGAGATATGGGCATGGCTTGCCCCGCCCGTCAACAGCTTCACCGAGCAGGACATCCCGACGCTGCGGCTCCTGACCTACTGGCACGCCGTAGCGAGGCAGGCGGAGCAGGCCATCCACTCCGAGGACGGCCATATAGCCATCTTCGACAAGATAGGCGTGAAGCCGTTCAAGACAGCCGACGGGCGCGAGGTTCCGCTCGTGCGCAAGAACCCGGCGCTGACCATCCTCAAGGAGGCGAGCAGCGAGATACGCGCGCTCTCCGACATGCTGGGGCTTTCGCCATTGGCGCGCTCCCGCATCGGCCTCATGGACGCGACCGCGACCAAGACGGCGGCGGACACCGCAGCCATGTTCAAGAGCATCGACGCGGCATACGGGCTGCCGGAATCAGAGGTGGTGATAGAGGATGCGGAGGACTGAGACCACGTACTCGCGCGAGGGCCTAATCATGGCGCGCGACTACGAGAAGTGCCTCTACTCCATGTGCCACCACGTCTCGAACGACAGCTACTACGGCAAGCCCTTCCTGCTCGAACCCTTCCAGCGCGAGAACATCTGGAAGCCGATATTCGCAACGGGGAGCATGGAGGGCGGAAGGTTCAAGCGCCGCTTCCGCCGCGTGATAATCGGCCTACCTTCCGGCTACGGCAAGACCGAGCTTGCCGCAGCGACCGTTCTCACCGTAGCGACGATGGAGGTCATCCACAACGGGCAGTACGGCGTGGTCGCAAGCTCCAAGGATCAGGTGCGCAACATCTTCGAGAAGATCGCCACCATGATAAAGCTCAACGACACGTGGAAGAGCCAGTGGGACATCGGCAAGGACGTCATCACCCACAACGAGACCGGCGCGAAGATCATGGTGCTTCCCAACAAGCCGGACGCCCTTGAGTCTTGGCACTTCAACGTGCTCATCTTTGACGAGCTGCACGTCTACAAGGACAGCAAGGTGTGGGACGCCGGCCTCAAGGGCCAGAAGGTGCTCTGGAACCCGCTCTCAATCGGCATCACGACCGCAGCCGACGCGCGCGAGGGCTTCCTGTGGGAGACCTTGCAGAAGGCCGACGACGACCCCGGCATGTACCTCTACTGGCTGGGCCTCGATGACGGCGCGGACATCGACAAGCGCGAGAGCTGGGAACCGCTCATGTGCGCCTCTTGGGTCACGTGGGAGAGCATCCAAGACCAGCGCGGCATGGCCACGTCCAAGAGGTCGTTCGAGCGCTACACCGCCAACCGCTTCCCGTCCGACAGGGACGCGTACTCGTGCTTCACCACGGCGCAGCTCGACCGATGCGAGCGCGGGCCGAACAAACTCGACTTCGACAGTCCGTTCACCATCGGCATCGACGGCGCTACGGCCGGAGACTCCTACGCCATCGTTGCCTATCAGGAGCGCAAGAACAAGCGCGGAACCATGGTCGGCTACACGAAAAGCTGGATATTCGACACGCCGGACGAGGACACCGGGCACTACCCGCTCAACCAGATCATGGAGCTTGTGGCGGGCGTGTGCCAAGAGCACTACCCGGAGGTCGTTGGCATCGACCCCAACCGCATGATTGTCATGAGCAGCCAGCTCAACGACGTGTACGGCATCGAGACCGTGTCCTTCGCCCAGAACAACGCCACCATGTGCCAAGCGACCTCGATCGTGATGAACCTCGTGAAGGACAGGCGGCTCAAGCTCAAGGGCGAGAGGAAGCTTCGGCAGCACTTGGAGAACACCGTGGAGGAGGAGCGCGAGCCATACGGCACGCGCTTCGGCAAGGACTCTCGCAAATCCAAGATAGACGGCGCTATCGCCTTGGCTATAGCCGCGCTCGCCTACAACAAGCTCGTGTCGGGAAGCGAGGACGCCCCGGAAATCTACTAATCTCACGCCGCCCGTACCATGCCGCCAGAAGAAAGGGGCAGCATGGGACGTTTCTACGACATGTTCTACAAGCGCGGCGAGGAGCCGGAGCTTTCAGACGTGGTGCGCGTCAACCTTCCGCCGGGGTTCGCTCCCACACCGGCTGGATACGGCGCGCTCATGTCAATCGACTACGCCGCATGCGAGCAGACCAAGGCGCGCTCAATGGCGTCTCTTCCGTTCAGCGTGGTCAACCACAGGCGCAGCGGATCGGAGCGCCTGACCAACCATCCGCTCGCGAAGCTCCTCAACGGCATGGCCAACGAGGAGATGACCGCCCCGGCGCTCATGGCGTGGACGGTGCTGCGCCGTGACACGTTCGGCAACGCCTACTGGTTCATCGAGTGGAACCGTGGGCGCATCGAGGCCATCTGGCCCATCACCGCGACCGTGCAGCACAACTACGACCGCGACGCGCCGAAGGGCTACCGCACCACCTACACCGTAGCGCCGGGCGATGACCACGTGCCCGCAGGGACGTACTTCAACCACGAGGTCGTCAACATCTGCACGCACGTGACCAAGGACGGCATCAAGGGCAAGTCGCTCGCGAAGCTGGCAGCCGAGGAGATCGGCCTGAGCCTCGACCTTGAGCGCTTCTACCGCTCGATGCTCCGCAACGGGAACCACCATCTGGGCCACGTCGAGCTACCAGCCGGGAACGTCATCAACGACGAGAAGAAGCTGAGCGCCCTGCGCACGGCAATCGACATGAAGAGCGGCATCACCGAGGCGGGGCGCGCGCCCATCTTCGGCTACGGGGCTAAGTGGGTCGCCGACCAGCAGACCATGAAGGACGCGTCGGTTATCGAGCAGCAGAAGTGGGTGCTGCATCAGGTGTGCCGCGCCTGCAACGTGCCTCCTTGGAAGGTCTACGACGGAGACCAGACGACCTACGCCGGCGGGCAGCAGTCCAACATCGACTACGTGACTGACACCATCGTGCCCGACGTGCGGTGCATCGAGATCGCGTTGCAGCCGGTTCTCGCGTCCTGCGGGCTTCCGAACGCGCAGGCCAAGTTCCGCGTTCAGGGCCTCATGCGCGGCGACGACGCCACCCGCACCCAGTACTACCGCGAGATGGGCTATCTGGGAGCGATCACGCGCGAGGACGTCCGCGACCTTGAGGACTTCGACCCCATCGACGGAATCGACCTCCCGCTGTTCCCGCTCAACTACGGCACGGTCAACCCGGACGGCACGGTGAACGTCTTCAACGCCAGCAATCAGGAGAAGCCAACGGAGCCCGGTGACGGGAGCCAGACAGGGATTGGAGGCCCAAGTGTTCCAAATCAAGAATGAGGCCCAGCGCGCCACGGTGTACCTCTACGGCACCATCGGCGCCGACTTCTGGGACGAGGACTCGAGCAACACGGCCAAGAACTTCGCGGCCACGCTCGACGGCCTGAGCCCGAAGCCGCTCGACATCCGCATCGACTCGTGCGGTGGCGACGTGTACGAGGGGTTCGCCATCGCCTCGGCCATCCAGCGCTACGAGGGCGAGACCACCGCCTACGTCGACGGCATCGCGGCCTCTGCCGCCTCCTACATCGCCGTCATGGCCGACAAGGTCGTTATGAACGACTTCGCGCAGCTGATGATTCACGACGCTTGGACTTACACCAGCGGCAACGCAGCCGAGCTTCTGGTGGCCGCCGAGCGCCTTGAGGCCGTTGACGCGACCATCGCGGGCATCATCGCCGCGCGCTCCGGCATGGACGTTGAGGACGTTCGCGCCGCCATGGACGCTGAGACGTGGTACGACGCGCAGGCCGCCGTTGACGCCGGTCTGGCCGACGAGATCGTTGAGACCGAGCAGCGCGTGGCCGCCTGCATCGACCCCGCCATCCTAGCGCGCTACAAGCACGCGCCCAAGGCGGCAATCGAGGCCCTTGCCTCGCCCAAGGCCGAGGAGCCGGAGGACGCTGAGGGCAAATCTCACGCCGCAAATACCATGCAGCAAAACGAGGGGTGCCGCCTCCTCGTGTTGGGAAACAGGGTTTACCGGACAAAGGAGTAGAACCATGGCAATCCTCAATTCCAAGCAGCTCTGGGCAGAGCGCAACCGCCTCGCCGAGGAGCAGCGCCGCGCCGTGGATGACAAGGACGAGAGCAAGGCGCTTGTCATTCAGGGCCAGATCGAGCAGCTGGACATCACCATCGGCCACGTCATCGAGGAGGAGGACGCGCTCCGCAACGCGCCCAAGCCCAAGCCGCACAACGAGTCCTTCGGCGTGCGCATCCTCGGTGTCCGCGACGAGTTCCACGGCCTTCAGGTCGGCTTCAAGAACTCCGCCGAGGTCGGCCCGCGCAACGCCGCCAGCGTCGTGACCGTGGGCGCTCCCACCGAGATCGAGCTTGAGCTTCCCGCGAAGCTCCCCGGCGTGTTCCAGAACTTCGCGAGCACCCTGATCGAGACGCCCGCCGCAGGCTCCGTCACCTACAAGCAGCGCGACAAGGCAAGCGAGTCCGGCGCTCCCGCGACGTGGGGCGGCGTGACCGAGGGCGCGAGCGCCACCAAGGCTCAGGTGCTCTACGCGTGGAAGGACGCCGTGGCCAACAAGGAGACCATAGCTGGCTACGTGCCCATCTCCAAGGACACCCTGATGGACTACGACGAGCTTCTTGACATCATCGAGCACGACCTGCTGCTCGACCTTGACGAGATCACCAACGGCAAGTATTGGAACGGCTCCGACTCCACGCACATCGTGGGCATCACCAACGTCACGGGCATCCAGACCTTCACCGAGGCGATGGGCGGCATGTACTTCGACGCGATCCGCATGATGCGCACCAAGGTCATGCGCAACGCGCGCCGAATCCCCACCCACGTTGCCGTCAGCCCCGAGGTGCGCGAGGCCATCGACCTCTACAAGACCGAGACCGGCCTGTACCAGACCCTCGGCTCCGACGTGTACTGGGGCATGCAGGTGGTAGAGGACGCGAGCTGCCCCGGCCTCCTCGTGTACGACTCCTTCGCCGCGCGCCGCCGCGCCATCCACGGTGGCACCACGGTGGAAATCGGCTACTACAACGACCAGTTCATCAAGAACGAGCTTTCCATCCTCGGCGAGCACACCAAGGCGCTTCAGGTGCGCTACCCGGACGCCTTCTGCCTCGCCACCAAGACCGACCTCGACAAGGCTCCCGCCGCTGCTGGCGTGGGCGCGTAAGGAGAAGCCATGTTCACCAGCAAGAAGCGCGTCATCCGAAACGGTTTCCTCGTTGCCTTCGAGGGCGAGGTCATGTCCGACGAAGAGGCCGCCAAGCGCGGACTTCTCGATCCCGAGCCCGATGAGAAGCCCAAGCCCAAGACCACCCGCCGCAAGGCCAAGCCCAAGGCCGTCGAGGCCGAGGAAGACGAGGAGTACGACGAGGACGAGGAGGCGTGATGCTCGTAGCGCCGGACTCGACAACCCGCGTCGCGGCCTCCGAGACCGCCGTTTTGCAGCTTGAGGCAGACGCCGCAATCGACTCCGCGACCCTGCGCCCCCGCTTCGGCGGGGAGCAGGGTCTTCCCGTTGAGGGCAACGCCGTGACGCTTCCCGTGCTCAAGGCACCGGACACGGCGCGCATCGACTGGAAGGCGGGCGGCGGGACGCTGTTCACCACGTACATCGAGGTGGTGTCGCGCCACTACTTCAGACTCGACGCGCTCAAGGGCTACGGCGACGGTCAGGACGACTTCGACCAGCTGCCCGAGGAGCAGCTGTTCCAAGCCCGACAGGCCGCTACCGAGGTCTTCGAGCGCAACGCCCGCCGCTCCTTCGTGGCACGGATCGGGCGCACCAAGGACTACGGGCGCGAGCGGTGCGTGACCCTCGAACACGGCGACGTGCGGGAGCTGCTCACCGAGGGCTACGAGCTTGCGAGCGACTGCCAAGCGGTGCCCGTGGCGTGCTTCCCGCGCCCGTGCTGGGTCGAGTACGTCTACGGCTACGAGGAGCTTCCGGCTCAGGTGTCCCGCGCGGTCTTGGAGCTTGCGGCCTACATGCTGCGACCGTCCAACCGCCCCATCGGGGCCACGGGCGAGAGCACCGACGCCGGGTTCATCCGCTTCACGACCGCAGGGCAGGACGGCGCTACCGACATCCCGGAGGTAAACGCGGCAATCGAGCAGTTCGGACGGGGGGCGAACCTCGTATGGTGACGTTCAAGGAGGCGCGCGACGAGCTGTACCGGCGCATGGCCAAGGTAGCCGAGGGCTTCGCCGACCTCTACCCCGGCGTGCAGGCACCGAAGGTCTACGACGGGTTCCCGACCAGCGAGCCGCCGTTCTACATCGCGGTCGATTCCATCGTTGACACCGCGACCATGGGCGGGCGCGCCGTTCCCGGTGCCGGTCAGCTCGACTTCACCGTTCACGTGATGTGCTTCGCGCGGCACTCCGACCAAGCGACGGCATCAGCCACGCTGCTCGCCTACGTGGACGCGGTCTTCAACGCGGTCATGGCAGACCAGCGCCTCCGCATGACCGTGGACAACTCGTTCCCGTCCATCGAGGCCGCCGGGGTTTCCGGCGACAGCTCAAAGTACCACATGGCCGCTGCATCCGTGGGCGTGCAGTGCTCCGTTTTCGCCAAGTGCCCTCAGAAGTTCAGGGAGGTAGTGCAGTGATCGCCACCAAGGATGTAACGGTGCTCTACAACGGGCGCCCGTATCGGTTCAAGAAGGGCGCGCAGGTGAAAGCGCCCGATGCGCTCGTGAGGGCGCTCAAGGAGCAGGGGGCGGTTCGCGCCGCCGCACGGAAGAAGGAGACCAACGATGATTAACGTTTCCATCGGCATGCTGGGCGTGGCGCTTCAGGACGGAGACACCCCGGCCACCCAGCCCACCATCAAGCACGGCCTGACGGGCGGCGGCCTCGTCAACCCCGAGCGCACCATCGAGCAGAAGGCCGTGGCGTGCGGCCTGCGCGCCAACGCCGCCAACGGTGCCTACGTCTCCGAGGTCAACATGGGCGTCGACTTCGAGACGCTCGCTTACGCGGACTCGCTCGCGCTCTACTGCCTCGCCGCAATGGGCAACATCGTCTCCACGCCCGCTGAAGGGAAGTCCGGCTACCACAAGCACGTCATCACGCTCGGCTCGGTGCTGCCGCTCCTGACCTTCTGGGGCCAGATCGGAGACACCGCCCAGCAGACCGTGCACAAGGTGGACGGCTGCAAGATCGACACGCTCGGCCTCACCTTCGAGGGCAACGCCCCGCTCGACATCAGCGTTACCGCAGCGGGCGTCGACGCGACGCTCTTCCAGTCTTGGGGCGACGTGGTCAACCCCTCGTGCTTCGACGGCTACTTCGTGCCCACCGGCGGCGACTTCAAGATCGACACCGCGAGCCAGACCCCCGTTGACGTGACCGTGACGCAGGGCAGCTTCGAGATGTCCAACAGCCTTGAGGCGAAGCGCGCGGCGGGGCAGGTCGTGCCCACCATCCTCGCCGAGGGCAAGCTGACCACCTCCGTGAACATGACCGTCGTTCCGGAGGACTTCGCGCTCATGCGCAAGTGCCTCACCGGCGCTGCCGACGGCACCAAGGTCTCCTCCAAGATCGTGTACGGCTCCGCGCTGTGGAAGTTCACCCACTCCGCCGACGCCAACTGCACGCTCGAAGTCGCGTTCACCAACGTGCCGTGGAACTTCGAGATGCCGGAGGTCGACCCCGAGGGCAACGCCGCAGAGGTCGAGTTCAGCGCCGATGACATCGGCATCGACTCCGCCGACGGCACCCCCGTCACCGTGACCATCGTCAACAAGACAGAGAGCTACATCACCGAGTAAGGAGCAGCGATGAAATACGCCTTCGTGTTCACCAAGCCGGAGGACGGCACCAGCTTCGAGATCGAGGGCGGCCGCTCCGCCCTCTGGGAGGCGCAGGAGAAGGCCGCAGGCTGGCCGGATCGCGTCACCAACCAGAACCGCCTCGACTTCGCGTGGGCCTACGTCGCGGCGGCTCGCGCCGGGAAGCTCAAGGAGCTTGGCCTTGACGGCATGGAGTTCGATGAGGCCGTCGAGGCCCTTGCGGACACCTACGACGTGCTCATCAAGGACAACAAGCCCGACGCCCCTTTAGCGGACGCGCGCCCCGAATAGCCGCGCTGAGCCTGAGAACGGGGTGCTCGCCGTATGACCTAGCGAGGCTGTGCGACGAGTACCCCGCTGTTTTCGATGAGTACGTGGACATGTTCTACGACGCTCAGGAGGAGCGGGGGCGCAAGGCCGACATGGAGGCGCGAAGGGCGAGGGTAAACAGGATTTTCAATCGCGGGAGGAAATGATGGCGTTCACTCACGGCGGCGGCGTCCGCATCGAGGCCAAGGGGCTTCAGGAGACCATCAAGGCCCTGCGCTCGATCAACAAGGAGCTTCCCCGCGAGTTCAAGAAGGGCCTGAAGCAGGACGCCAAGCCAATCCTCACCGACGCGCGAAACAACGCCCAGTCAATCGCCAGAACCGGCGCTTACGCGTCGAGCATGGCCATGCGCGCGATCTCGAACGGAATACGCATACAGAGCACCGACCCCGGCGCGGGAACCATCGAGTTCGCCAACGCCGGGGCCGTCTACCTTTCGGGCAGGCGCAGGGGCCTCCCCGTCGGAGTCCCGCAGGGCAACCCTCCCCGCGCCCTCGTGAAGGCCGTACTGGACAACGAGGACGCCGTTGTGGACGCGGTAGAGACCCGCATCGAGCAGACCATAAGGAAGTACCTCAATGGGTAAGGCAAGCATCTCAATCGCCATATCCGGCTCCTACAACGCCTCTGCGGTCGAGAGGGCCGAGAAGTCCCTAGACCGCCTCGCGGTGAAGACCGCAGCGGCAGAGGGTTCCATGTCCAAGAGCTGGGTAGAGGCAGGCTCCAAGGCCGCCGAGGCTGGCGGTCGCATCTACAGCGCCGGGCAGCAGGTCGCAGACGCGGGCGACACCATGACCGCCGGCGTCACCGTCCCCCTCGCCGCGATCGGCACCGCAGCGACCAAGACGGCCATCGACTTCGAGAGCAGCATGAGCCGCGTCTCCGGCGCGCTCAACGACCCCTCGGCCAACATGGAGGAGCTGCGACAGCTCGCCTTGGACATGGGCGCTGACACCGTTTTCAGCGCGTCCGAGGCCGGTGCCGCCATGGAGGAGCTTGCCAAGGGCGGACTGACCGCAGCCGACATCAAGGGCGGCGCGCTCAAGACAACCATGGACTTGGCAGCCGCCGGAAGCCTTCAGCTAGCCGATGCTGCCAACGTGACCGTTCAGGCCATGGGCGCGTTCGGCCTCACCGCCGACGAGACCGGCGAGGCGGCCAACGCCCTAGCTGGTGCCGCCGCCGCATCCTCTGCGGACGTCTCAGACCTCACGCAGGGCCTATCTCAGGTGTCCGCTCAGGCCCACAGCGCCGGGTGGTCGATTCAGGACACCACCGCCGTGCTCGGTGCCTTCGCCGACGCCGGCATCCGTGGAAGCGACGCGGGCACCTCGCTCAAGACGATGCTTCAGCGCCTCGCGGCTCCAACGGACAAGTCCGCCGCCATGATGGAGAGCCTTGGCATCAACGTCCGCGACGCGAACGGCAACATGCTCGACGCCGCCGGGGTCGCTGGTGAGCTTCAGGCCAAGCTGAGCGGCCTCGACTCCGCGACGCGCGACGCCGCGATCCAGACCATCTTCGGAGCCGACGCGTCCCGTGCGGCCCTCGTGATGATGAACCAAGGCACCGAGGGCATACAGCGCTACACCGCAGCGACCAACGACCAGACGGCGGCCCAGCGCCTCGCCGATTCCCAGATGGGCGAGACCGAGCGCAGCATCGAGGAGATGAACGGCGCAATCGAGACCGCCTCCATCCAAGTGGGCAGCGCCCTCGCACCGGCGGTGACCGACGCCGCAGAGGCCGTTGGCGGCGCTGCCGACGCCTTCAGCCAGATGGACGAGGGCACGCAGCAGACCGTCATCGGCTTCGGCCTCGTAGCGGCGGCGGCAGGCCCCGTGCTGTCCGTCACCGGTCGCATAACCAAGGGAGTAGGCTCCGTTGTCACGGCGTTCGGCAGGGCCAAGCAGGACATCGCGACCTATGCCGACGCGCTCACGACGACCAACGTCGCGTCACTCAAGGCGTATCAGGGCAACGAGAAGCTGGCGAAGGCGCTTGAGAAGAACCCGGCGGCGAAGGCGGCGGGCGGCGTGCAGAAGTACATCGACGCCGTTACCGAGGCCAACACGGCGCAATCAAAGTACAACGCCTCCGTGCGCGATCTTGAGCGCGAGCAGAAGAAGGGCAGCAAGGCCAACTCCGAGCTTGTTGAGAGCCTTCAGAAGGAGGTGTCCGAGCGCAAGAGCGCCATGGACGCGGCCAAGGGAACCGTCGAGGGCTACAAGGCCTCCGCGACGGCGGCTCAGGCCAGCACCACCGCCGTGACCGCGCAGAGCGTGGCCATGAAGGCCGCATCCGTAGCGGCCACCGGCCTCAAGCTCGCGCTGGCAACCATCGCGCCGCTCGCGATCATCGCGGGAATAACCGCCCTCGTTGGAGTGTTCCAAGAGGCCAAGGAGCACGAGGACAACCTGAAGGCGGCAACGGAGGGCCTTACCGCCGCAACGGAGAAGGGCGTGAGCGCATCGAACGCCGGTGCTGACGCCTTGGAGGGATACGGATCGTCGGCGGGTGCCGCCAAGGTCGACATTGACGAGATGCTTGAGTCCCAAGCCCAGCTCGCCCAGACGATCAGCGACACCAACACGAGCGCCTCGGCCCAGATGGCCCAGCTACAGCAGGCCTACTCGACCATCCAGCAGTACGCCAACCACACCGACCTCGCCAACGACGCGCAGGCGCGGCTCCGCACCGCCGTCGATACGGTGAACGACCTGTGCGGAACGCAGATTCAGGTCACGGACGCTGCCAACGGCAAGCTGGCGGACGAGAACGGTGCCATTCAGGACGTCACGGCATCGCTCGGCAGCTACATCGACCAGAAGATGCAGCAGATTCAGGTTGACGCGCAGCAGCAGAACCTCTCGGCCCTCTACCAGCAGCAGGCCGAGGACATCACCGCGCTCACGCAGGCCCAGCAGGCGTACAACGAGAAGCAGCAGGCGCGCGACCAGTACATCAAGAACTACATCGACATGTGCGGGCCTTACGTCACCAACGCGCAGCAGATGGCCGAGGCGGCGTGGGAGGCCGAGCTTGCCAACTCAGACGAGGCCAAGGCCGTGAACGACGCGCAGGCGGCTCTCGACGCTTGCAACACCTCCATCAACAACGTCTCATCGTCAATGACGGCGCAGGCCGCGATAGCCGAGGGCAACGCGCTCAGCATGCAGAACCTCGTGCTATCAAGCTCGACCGTATCCACGGCGATGAACGCCGTGGGCGGAGACATCAACGACTTCGCCACCGACCTGAGCAACGCGGGCGTGTCCGTCGAGTCCTTCCGCAGCCTCAACGACCAGCAGCTCACGCAGCTCGTCGCGTCGTGGGACGGCACCTCGCAGAGCATCATCACGACGCTCGACAACATGGGCATCGAGATGGGCGACGCGGGCCTCAACGCCGCAACGGCGCTCGCCAACGGCATGCAGAGCGGGACGGTCAACGTCGACACCGCCACGAGCATCCTGAAGGCCGCCGCGACTGGGGACTGGTCAAGCGTCTCGTCCCAGATGAACAGCGCGGGCATCAGCCTCCCGCAGAGCGTGGCGGACGGCATCAACGCCAACAGCTTCACGGCATCCGGCGCGACCAACACCATGCTCTCGATGATCGCGCTTCAGCTCACGGGCGGGGACGTGCCGGCGGCTGCGCAACTGCTCGGCCACGACATCGACCAAGGCCTCGCCAACGGCATCGCCAACGGGACGCTTTCGGAGGAGCAGGCGGCGCTACTCGGCGAGGACGTGATCAGCAAGGCCAAGGACACGCTGGAATCGCACTCGCCGTCTCAGGCTTTCTACCGCATCGGCTCCGACGTGGACGCCGGCCTGTCGAACGGCATCAGCGGCAACACGGACGGCCCGCTCAGCTCCATCGCGCAGCTCGGTCAGCAGCTCATCGACCGCATCAGCGGGCTTCCGGGCGACGCGCAGAGCACGGGAAGCAGGGCCTCAAGCGGCCTCTCGTCCGGCCTCGCGGCTGGAATCGGCTCCGTGGCATCGAGTGCCCGCAGCCTCGCCAGCAGCGCCTCTTCCGGCGTCTCGGGAACGCCCTCAGACCTTTCGAGCAAGGGCCGCAGCGCGTCCAGCAACTTCGCCAGCGGCATCGGCTCCGGCGTCGGCTCAACCCGCAGCAACGCCCAGAGCCTCGCCAGCGCGGCGAGCAACATGCAGAACGCCGGCAACTCATACGGGTGGGGCAGCCACCTCGCCAGCAACTTCGCCAGCGGCATCCGCGCGGGGATAACTTGGGTTTCCAACGCAGCTTGGAGCGTCGTGCAGGCCGCCAAGAACGCCATGGGCTTCTCCGTGCCGAAGGAAGGCCCGTGGGCGGGATCGGAGAAGGGCGGCGAGACCTCCGGCCTGCACCTCGCGCAGAACTTCGCCAGCGGCATGCTCAAGGGCGAGGGAACCGTCTCGGAAGCTGCCAGAAGGCTCGCGAGCGCCTCGTACTTCGAGGCCAACGGCGGCGGCTTCTCCTCCGGCGTGCGCACGGTGGGCTACGGCACGGGCGCTTCGCCCGGCTCGTACGACGACGCGCATCTCCGCGCCCTTCTGGGCGAGATGGTGAATCTTCTGCGGGAGATAGCATCCAAGGACACCAACGCCTACATCGGCGTGGACGCGGTTTCCGCCGCGCTCGCCCAGAACTCCAAGATCACGGCACGCGGAAGGGGGTACGCCGTATGAGCTTCGACCAGAGGATAGCCTTCGACGGGCACGACCTCTCGCCCTACATGCTGGTGACAGACGTGAAGCGGAAGGTGGCCCCCAAGCGGCGCATAACCCAGACGCAGGTTCCCGGCATGGACGGCGCGCTCGTGTCCTCCGTCGAGCTTGACGCCATCGAGATCACGGTGAGCGGTTGCATCACCCGCCGCCTCATGCGCGACGTCGCGGACGCCCGCAAGGCCCTCGCGACGTGCCTGAGCGCCAAGCAGCCTGCGCCGCTGGTTCTTCCTGACGATCCAACCACCTACCTCATGGCGCTCTACGAGGGAGGGGCCGAGCCGAGCAAGCTCGCCCACGTGCCTGACGTCGAACTCGTGTTCCTCTGCGCCGATCCCGTGAGCTACGGCCAGCACAGGAGCGCCAGCGTTAGCGGAACCAAGCGCCTGCGCGTCGGCGGGAACTACCCGGCGCGCCCGGTCGTCACGGTGAAGCCCCCGAAGGGCAGCCAGTGGCAGCTTACAAACGTCGACACCGGTGAGTACGTGCGAGTGCTCGCGAGCTTCACCGGATCGCAGACCGTCGTGCTCGACATGGGACTTGAGCGCTGCACGATCAACGGGACAGACCACGCCGTGGACATCACGAGCGACTTCTTCTCAATCGAGGGCGACGTATCCCTCATGGTGTCGGGCGGCACCGCAACCGTCGAGTGGGACGAGAGGTGGCTGTGATGCGCGTAGACGTTTACAGCCGGCACGACGCATACGTCGGCACCATAGGCGCGCGGCAGCTCCTCGGCTTCGTGTGGACGGACTGCCTCAACGGCGAGGACACCGTAGACATCACAACGACCTTCCCGCTCAAGGAGGGCTACCGCCTCGTGTGGCAAGACCTGAACGGCGTGCCGCACGAGCACGTGTGCCAAGACCCGCAGGGCGCGAGCGCGGCGGGACTCCCCATCTACAGCGACACGGCGCTCAACTCGATCTGCGAGCTTTTCGGCGACTACATCGAGGACAAGAGGCCATACGGCTACAGCTTCCAGCGCGCGCTTGAGGTGTGCCTTGAGCCGACCCGCTGGGACGTCGGAACGGTAGACCAGCCGGGAACCGTCTCAAGCGGCCTCACCTTCTATCACACGGACTGCCGCACGGCGCTGAACGACATCCTTGCGTGCGGCGGCGAGCTTGAGACCTCAATCACCGTCGGGGCGAACGGCGTCACGGGCCGCAGCGTCTCGATCCTCAAGCACCGTGGCGAGGCGAACGGCCACCGCCGCTTCTCCTACGGCAAGGACATCAACAGCATCAAGCGCACCGAGCACTGGGGCGCTATCACCGCGTGCTACGGATACGGCAAGGGCGTCGAGACCGACAACGGCGGCTACGGGCGAAAGCTCACGTTCGGAGACATCAACGGCGGCCTTGACTACGTTGCAGACCAGACGGCGCTCGAAACCTACGGTCGACCCGACGGCAAGGGCGGCTTCGCGCACATCTTCGGCAAGTACGAGAACTCAAGCTGCGAGGACGCGAGCCAGCTCAAGAGCGAGACGCAGGCCTACCTTGACGAGCACAAGATTCCGGGCGTCACCTACGAGGTTGACGCGGTGGACCTCGTGGCGATGGGCCGGAAGTGGGAGGGCGTCGGCGTAGGTGACGACAGCCAGATAGTCGACGGGAGCTTCGAGCCGACCCTGCGCTGTCAGGGCCGCGTCACAAAGCAGGTCATCGACATGCTTGGCAAGACGCGGAAGGTCACGCTGGGCAACGTCACCGAGAGCATCGCCGACATCTTGCAGCAGCAACAGCAGCAGATCACCAACCTTCAGAACCAGTCCGGCAGCTGGGACGCGGTTGCGAGCACCACGCCCGCGTTCCTCCAGCAGCTCATTGACTCGTTGAACGAGCAGTTCAACGTGAACGGCATGAGCTACATGCACCTGAGCTACAAAACGGCTTCATCTTCTCAAGCGTTCCGCTTGACGAGGACGGCCAGCCCACGGCCACGGGCGGAACCGCGATGCAGCTCTGCTCGCTCGGTTTCAGGATCGCGGACGGCACCAAGGCGGACGGCTCCTACGACTGGCGCACCTTCGGCACCGGCGCGGGCTTCGTGGCGGACTGGATCACCACGGGAACGCTGCTCGCCAACCTCATCAAGGCCGGGCGTCTGCTCGTGGGAGACCCCAACGACCCCGTTTTCATGGCCGACTTCGACTCCGGCGAGGTGGTCATATCCGCAACGGCGTCGGTCGGCAACAAGACCGCCGGCGAGATGGTTGTGTCTACTGACGTGCAGTACGGTCTTTCCGACAGCGCCTCGGCCCAGCCCACGAGCTGGACGACCACGGCCCTCTGGCAGCAGGGCAAGCACATGTGGACGCGCGTGAAGATGACGCTCGCGGACGGATCGGTGCAGTACACGACCCCGCGCCGCATCACCAACGATAAGGGCATAGGGGCTTCCGAGGTCGTTGAGCAGTACTACCTCTCAACTAGCCAGACCGCCCAGACGTACGGCTATTGGTCGAACACGCAGCCGACTTGGGTCAAGGGCCGCCACTACTGGACGCGCAGCCGCATCAAGTGGTCTGACGGAACGGTGACGTACACCACGCCCACGCTCGCCCGCGCGCTCACGAGCGGCAACCAGTCAACCGACGATCTTGACGAAAACCTCACGCAGCAGGAGGTCTTCAACAGGCTCACGAACAACGGGCAGACGCAAGGAATATACCTGTCGAACAAAAGGCTCTACATCAACGCGTCGTACATCGCAACCGGAACCATATCGGACGCTTCAGGAAGGAACTACTGGAACCTTTCGAGCGGGTACCTGCGAACCACATCGGGCTATATCGGCGGCCTCACGATAGAGAACTCCTACATCGGAAACAGCACGTTCAAGCTCATGAGCAACGGAATCCATTTCTATTACTCCGATTACGAGGTCGGCAAGATCGGCACGAACCGATACACGGGCGACTCGTCAAAGAGGGGCCTCGTGTTCGACCTCGAAGACGAGGGAGCGTACATGACGTGGTCGGTTAGAGAGCAGTCATCCGACGACTCGTACACGATGAAGCTCTCATACATCAACAAGGCGTTCGGAGGCTTTACCGCCGATACGGTCGCGCTTGGGTGCGATCTCGACGGAAGGGACTACAAAGCCCGCAACTTCTGGATTGACCCTAACAGCGGAGGCGTCTCTGGAGGCAAGACGCTCGTATCAGGCAGCAGCATGGGAACGGTGCGGCTCACGTCCCCAAGCGGAAGCTACTGGGACGTGAACGTGAAAAACGGCGTGATCATTTAGAGAAGGAGCGACATGGACGAAATCCTTATACAAGCCAAGGAGGGGCCTAACCACCCCGCAGACCCCGTTGACGAGACGCCTGCTGAAAGCACCGGGGCAAGCCTGTCAGCCATGGATGCAAAGCTCGACTTGATTCTTTCAGCCCTTGGAATCGACATGAACGAGGTGAAAGCGGAATGAAATACACGAACGCTCAGCTTGAAGCGATGGCCAAATCGCTAGAGCCGGTAATGAAGAGCAGGACGCTCGTCGGATACAAGGCCGCCGTGAACATGCGCGCTATCATGGATGCAATCGCCGATTACGAGACGTTCCGAAACGAGCTGATCCACGAGTACGGGGAAGAGTTGACGGACGACAGCGGCAACGTCGTCAACTTCGCCGTAACGCCTGAGTGCGAGGGATACCAAGAGTTCCTTCGCCGTCTGGGCGAGGTGTCCGAGGTCGAGCGCGATGTCGAGATCATGAAGGCGACCCCCGATGACGTTATCGGGGTGCTCAGCGGCGAGGAGATCATGGCAATCGACTGGATGATGGAGCATGGGGGCGAGTAGCGTATGGCCGTAACCCACAACATAATCCTTGAGGTCAACAAGAGCACGTCGCTCGTGCCTCCTCGCGTCGTGGTGCGCGAGGGCGACGTCTCAACGCAGACCATCGAGGCGCAGCTGATGAACGACGGCGAGGCCTACACGCCGAGCAACATGACGGCGCGCCTCGACATCCTCAAGGCCGACGGCACTTGGGCGCGCTGCACCGCGTCAATCTCCGGCAGCACGGTGAGCTGCACGCTACCGTCTCAGGCGGTGTCCTCTCCGGGCCTCGCGAGGCTCGCGCACTTCGTCCTCTACAGCGGCTCGACCAAGGCCGAATCGACCGAGGGCTTCGAGCTGCGCGTGCTCCCGGCTGTGGACACCTCCGACCCGGAGGAGGCCGCCGGTTTCTACGACGACATGCTCACCCAGCTCTACGAGAAGTGGGACGCCTACGAGAAGCAGGCGGAGAAGCAGGAGGCCGCGCGCGTGAGCGCGGAGAACACCCGCGAGAGCAACGAGACGGCCCGCCAGAACGCAGAGAACACCCGCGTCGAGCAGGAGACCGCGCGCGTCGAGGCCGAGGAGGCCCGCGCAAGCGAGTACCAGAGCCTCAAGACGCAGCTTCAGAACGGCATCAACTCCGCGAACGGCGCGGCCTCGAACGCCGAAACCGCAGCCGCCTACGCGCGAAGCGTCGCGGACAACCTGCAATCGAGCGTCGTCGGTGACGAGGACGTGGCGGAGATGCGCGGGCAGATCGACACGCTTGGCTCGATGCTCGCAGACGCAACCGACGACTTCTTCTACATGGACGGAACGATCTACTGCCCGGCATCGAAGGTCACGGTCGAGGGCAGCACCCTCACATTCGGAGAAACGTGCTCGGCAAGCGGCACGACCATCACCCTCGCATAGGAAGGAAACCACAATGGCAGACGCAAAGACAATGAACGTGAAGGGCACCAACTACACGATCATCGACCAAGTAGCGCGAGACGCCGCAACGCAGGCGTCGGCTGACGCTGAGACCAACCGCAAGGAGTTCAACGGCATCTACGCGGGCCGCAACCTCAACTCGCTGTTCTCCGGGCAGTCCGACCTCTACGCCTACCTCGGCGGGCTGTGCGACAGCGGCTTCGGAGACCTTCAGATCGGCGACTACTTCACGGTGCCGGTCGAAAGCAGCAACCTCACCGTGCGCATCGCCGGCATGGACACCTACCTCAACGCCATGGACACGCAGCTCACGCAGCATCACCTCGTGTGTCTGTTCGACCCCATCGCAATCACCGACCCGGAATGGCAGACCACGGACGGCCAGTACCTCTACTGGGCGGACACGGCGAGCAATCAGGGCACGGCGGAGGAGAAGCACCCGTATCTGTGCAGCAACCTCCACAAGTGGGAGACCGAGTGGCTTTTCCCGAAGCTCCCGCAGGCGCTCCGCAACCGCATCATCGACCGCCGGTGCCTGCTTGAGGAGCGCTACAGCGCGAGTGGCAACGTCGAGGAGTCCACGGGCTGGTCTTGGGCCAACCTCGGCAAGGTCTGGTCGCTCAACGAGATGGAGGTCTACGGCTGCCCCGTGTGGGGAACCAAGGGCTACTCCGTAGGCGAGAGCTGCCAGCTTCCCATCTTCCGCCAGACCAAGGACAGGGTGAAAGTTCGCGTCAATTGGTGGCTTCGCTCCGTCATGGGTGGTTCGGCGTCCAGCGTCTGCTATTGCCACAACAACGGCGGCGCCAACAACACCTCCCCTCGCGGCACGTGGGTGCGGCCCCGCCCCG
>UQTU01000007.1 GCA_900544135.1 uncultured Collinsella sp. | reverse complement strand
TCCCGACGTCGTACAAAGCGTTTCCAGCCATAAAAAAGCCTCCCATTTCTTGTGTCCAAGAAATGGGAGGCAGTTCAGCACACGCCCGGCGGGGACTTTTTCTATGCCGGCCGCCCAAACCACCACGATGGGGCAGACACCTTTGTGGTGGTTTGGGACTTGCCCGGTCGTTTTGTCTCAATCTGTAACAGCTGGAGTCCGTTGAGCCCTGCAGTTGTTACAGATCGAGATATTGTGCCGGCCGCCCACGCCGCATCTCAATCTGTAACAGTTAGAGACCAAATATGCCGCCTGGTGTTACAGATCAAGACGTTGGGCTGACGGCCGAACGGTTCATCTAAATCTGTAACAGTTAGAGCCATTTTCGCTGGCTTGGTGTTACAGATCGAGACTATGCAAAAGCCGAGGATAGGCACTGCCGCCAAGGCCTTCCCCTCGGCCTAAAACAAAAACCACCACAAAGGTGCCTGTCCCCTTTGTGGTGAATTTCTCGGTCGTTTACGGCTAGCCCTCGAGCTGCGCCAGCTTGTAGCGGTAGGCCGCTGCGATGACGTCTTTGCAGCCCTCGCGACCCAGCTTGGCGCGATTGACGACGATGTCCTTGCCGCTCGTCATCTTCCACTTGCCGGCGCTGTAGCGCTTGTAGAACGCCTCGCGCGCCTTCTGCTGCTGCTTGACCAGCTTGGCGCCCTTCTTTTTGTTGAGACCACGCTTTTTGCGCACAATCTCGACGCGGTCCTCAAAGGGGGCGGTCACCAGCACGGCAATGTGGTTGGGGTTGTTGCGAAGCAGGTAATCGGACAGACGGCCTTCGATAATGCAGCTCTCGGTCTCGCCCAGGTCCAAAATCACCTGGCTCATCTTTTGGAACAACTTGTCCGAGTACGAACGCGCATCGTAGCGGTCGGGCAGAAACGCCATGTTCTCCACGGCCAGACGCTCGTCGTAGGCGGCCATCTTGTCGAGCGACTCGCCCGCGCGCAGCGACGCGCGCACCAGTAGCTCGTTGTCGTACAGAGGAATCCCCAACTCGTTGGCGAGGATGCGTCCGATCTCGTGGCCCTCGGCACCAAAGTCGCGCGCGATGGTAATGACCACAGGACTCTTCTTGTTCTCCAGATCGCTCATCGCGATTCCTTTCTCTATGTGACAAAGGGGCTGTCCCTTTGCCACATTCTACGCTGCCACCATTCGCCTCTGATATGCGCGAACCAGCAGCGAGATACCAAAGTTGAGCACAAAGTACATCGCAAACACCAGGCTGTAGAGCATAAGCACCTGCGACAGGTCGATCGCATGGGCCATCACGACGTTTGCCGTGTACATGAGCTCGGCCACGTTAATACCCGAAAGATACGAGCTGTCCTTGATGACGGTCGTGCACTGGCTAAACAGCGCCGGAATGATCGTCTTAAACGTCTGCGGCAGAATGATGTAGCGCATGGTGGCAAAGAAGCCAAAACCCTGGCTCTGCGCTGCCTCAAACTGGCCGCGCGGAATCGAGTTAAGACCGCCGCGCACGATCTCAGCCATAACGGCGCTGGTAAACAGCGTAAAGGCGATGGTCGAGATCACGATGTCCAAGCCCTGCACCGTAAAGTAGATAAACAGGATCCACAGCAGGTTCGGTGTGCAGCGGAACAGCTCGATATAGGCGCTCACCAAAATACGGAACGGGCGGGGCGCATAGCTTTTAACAAGCGCCAGCACCGTGCCAAAGATGAGCGAGAAAAAGATCGACAGCGCCGAGATCTCGATGGTCTTAACAAAACCGCCCCAAATGTAGAGCAGGTTGGTCGCGTTGAAGATTTCCATGCGCTAGGCCTCCTCTACGTTGTCGAGCCCCAGCTCGGCCAGGCTCACGCCGCGCGGACGCTCCTTGGAGCGGCGCTCGAGCCACTGCACCAGCATGGCGAGCGGAAAGCAGATGATGAAGTACATAAGGCAGCAGACGATGTATCCCTGCAGGTAGCCGTACAGACTCACAAAGTTGTCGGAACGATACATAAGGTCGCCGCCGGCCACGAGCGCCAGTACCGACGTGTTCTTGACCAGATTGAGCGCCTGGTTACACAGCGGCGGCAGGATGATCTTGAACGTCTGAGGCAGCACGATGTACCAGTAGGCCTGCGCGCGGGTGAAACCCTGGCTCTGAGCCGCCTCCATCTGACCGCGCGGGACAGCCTCGATACCGGTACGGATGACCTCCGAGATATAGGCCGCGTGATACAGGCCCACGCCCAAGAAACCCAGCACGAACGGCGCGATGCGCACCGGCTGGTCGGCACCGGTCATGGCCTGCAAAAACTGCGGGCCGGCCATGTACATAAAGAGCACCTGCACGGGCAACGGGGTGTTCTGATAAAACTCCACGTACACGCGGCTAATGCCACGCAGCACACGCGAACGGGTGGTCGAGAACACGCCCAGCAGCGTGCCCAGCACCAGCGACAGCAGCAGTCCGGCAACAACCACCTGCAGCGTCACGCCAAAGCCCTCCCAGAAGGGCCCCATGTTTTGAAATGTCGTCGACCAACGGTCGGCGTCAAATAATCCTTCGAGCATTTGATTCCTTCCTTGGACGATACGCCTATACAAGACCCCAGGTCTTGACCTCTTGATCGAGCCAGCCGTCGGCCAAGCGATCGCAGACCACCTGATCGACCACGGCCGAGAGGTCGCAGCCCTTCTTGGTCGCCACGCCGTAGCCCTGCTCGCCAAACTTGACCTCGGGCTGCAGTAGCTCGACAGTCTCGTTCATGTAGCCGGCCAGCGTGGAGCGGTCCATGGCAAAGACGTCGATATTGCCGGCGTCGAGCGAACTCTTGATGATGGGGTAGCCGCTAAAGGCCCTAAATTCGGGCTTGCAGCTAAAGCCGTTATCCTTGATCATCTGCTCGATCAGGCCCTGCGTGGTGGCACCCTGACTCACGCCGATGACCTTGCCGTCCAGGTCCTCAATCGAGGTAAAGCCCGAACGCTTCTTGACCATGAGTCCCACGTAGTCGGTGCGGTACGGCGTCGAGAAATCCCAGCTCTTCTTGCGCTCGTCGGTGATGGTGTAGGTCGCTGCGACCACGTCGAGTTGGCCGTTATCGATCAGCGGGCCGCGTGTCTTGGGCGTTACGTCGGTAAACTCGACAAGCTCCTGGGCACGGGCTTCCTTGTAGCTCACGCCAAAGACAGCGGCGGCGATCTGGTAGCACAAATCGACTTCCATGCCCTCAAAGCGGCCTTTGGCGGTGTCGTAATAGCCGTAGCCGGGAACATCTTTCTTGACGCCGGCATTCAGATGGCCGCGCGACTTGATGGCCGCAAGCTTGGACCCCTTGTCGGAGCCCTCGCCGCTGGTGGAGTTGCCGCAACCGGTAAGCGCGGTCCCCGTCAGCGCAAGCATGCCGGCACCCGCCAGCTGCAAAAAGTGACGGCGCGACACGGCCGCCCTCGTCATATCCGTCATGTCCATCACCGCGCCTAGTGCAGAATCTTGGACAGGAACTCGCGGCAGCGCGGGTTCTCGGGGTTATCGAAGAAGTGCTCGGGCGTGCCCTCCTCCAGAATGCGGCCGTCCTCCATAAAGATGACGCGGTCGGCCACCTGGCGCGCAAAGCCCATCTCGTGCGTCACGCAGATCATGGTGATGTCCTCCTGCGCGAGCTCAATCATAACGTCCAGAACCTCCTGGACCATCTCGGGGTCGAGCGCCGAAGTCGGCTCGTCAAACAGGATGATGGGCTGCTTGGTGCACAGGGCACGGGCGATGGCGATGCGCTGCTGCTGACCACCCGAGAGATTCTGCGGATACTCGCCGGCCTTATGCGCCATGCCGACGCGCTTGAGTGCGGCGATGGCGATCTCGGTCGCCTCCTCCTTGCTCTTCTTTTGTAGCTTGATGGGCGCGAGCGTCAGGTTGCCCAGCACCGTCATGTTGGGATACAGGTTGAACTGCTGAAACACCATGGAGCTATACTTGCGGGCCATCTCCAGGTGATTCTTTTTGGTGAGCGGCGTACCGTCGATGATGACCTCGCCCGACGTGGGCTCCTCAAGATAGTCGACGCAACGGATGAGCGTCGACTTGCCCGAGCCGGAAGGCCCGATCATTACGAGCTTCTCGCCGCGCTTGACGGTGAGGTTGATATCTTTGAGCACATGCAGGTCGCCAAAGTACTTGTTGAGATGCTTGATCTCGATCATGTCTGCCATGAATGTCCCTTCCCTGCGTTTACACGAGTTGAACTATTGTACGGAAAGAACCACGTTCCCGCAGCCCACACTACATTCCCGTAAAGAACCCGCAACCTTCCGCCCACTCATTGGGGACAGACTTAAATGAGTACCCAATGAGCGGGTACTCATTTAAGTCTGTCCCCAATGAGCGCTCAACCGCCCTTGTTGAGCATAAGTCAGCGAAAACCCGTACACGCGAGCAAGGTGACGTGAAATGAAAGGGCGCAGACCTTATGGTCGCGCCCTTGAAATTGAACGTCAGATTGCCGTGTGTACGGGTTTGCAGCGTCGAGCCGTTATGCGGTTTGGTAAAACCGCATAACAAATTACGCGAGTTTGGCTCCGACGATCTTTGCCGCGGCAGGCTTGTCGAAGTTGCCGCCGGTGGCCTTGCCGAGTGCTCCCATGACCTGGCCCATCTGCTTCTTGGACGTGGCGCCCAGCTCGGCGATAACCTGCTCGATCAGCGCCTCGAGCTCCTCGCCCGAAACCTGCGCGGGCAGCAGGCTCTCCAGAATCTTGACCTGCTCGGTCAGGTTGTCGGTACGGTCCTGGTCGGTACCGGCCTTGATGGACATCTCCAGCGTCTCGCTCGTCTGCTTAATCAGACGCTTGATCATGCTGTTGACGTCTTCCTCGGTCACGTCGCGGCGCTCGTTGACCTCGATATTCTTCACCTCGGCCTTGACCTGACGGATGATGGACAGGCGAACCTTGTCCTTGGCCTTCATGGCGGCGATCATTTCCTTCTGCAGCTCTTCGTTGGTCATCTGCAAATCCTCTCTAATAGCGTGGGCGGCACTTGCGCGAGCACCGCCCCATGATTACTCAGTCGTCGACGAATCGTCGGTCGAACTCTTGGTGACGCCCTTCAGACTGACGTTGTATGGCACGTCTTTGGGCATGGGGTTGACGGTGATGTCGGCATCCTTCTTGTACTGCTCCAGCCACTCGCTGTACGCGGTGCTGACCGCTTGCGTCTTCACCACGTTGGAGACGTACTTTTTGATGGCCTTGGGCACCTGGTTGATGTCGTCAACCTGATTATCGACATGGAAGTAGTCGGTGCACTTGATGATGTGGTAGCCATAGGTCGACTCGATGACTTCGCTCACGTCGCCCTTGTTGAGCCCCTCGAGCGCCGTCTGGTAGCTGTCGACAAAGGTGGTGAGCTTATCCCAGCCCACATCGCCCTTCTTCTCCTTGGATCCGGTGTCCTCGGAGTACTGTTCAACGGCGTCCTCAAAGCTCAGCTCACCGGAGTTGATCTTGTCCAGGCACTCCTGCGCCTTGGCCTTGGCGGCAGCCTTGTCCTCGTCGGAAGCGTCGGAATCAACCTTGATCAGGATGTTCGACGAGCGACGGGCATCGTTGTAGTTGGACAGGTTCTCGTTGATGTAATCGACAATCTCGCTGTCCTTGGGCTTGCTGGTGGGCGCCACAGCATCCTTAAGCTTTTGCTGCGCCAGGCTCTCCTTGAGCGAGTCCTTGTAGGTGTCCTCGGTGTAGCCGTAGGTCTTAAGGGTCTTCTTAAAGGCCTTGGCACCGCCCGCGCTCTTGCACGCGTCCTTCCAAGCCTTCTCGACCTCCTCGTCCGACACCGTCACGCCGTTCTCCTTCTGTGCCTGTTGAAGCAGAATCTGCTGCGTGTAGGAGTCGATGAGTTGCTTGCGGTACTTCTTGGGCGTGAGGTCGTTGTCGACCAGATACTGTGCCCAGTCCTTGTCCTTGGTGTAGCCGTAGGACGTGCGCATGCTCATGATCTGCTTGGTCACGGTGTCCTCGGTGAGGTTGGTGCCGTTGATAGTGGCAGCTACACCGCCGGTAAGCTTGTAGCCCGAGGTGTCCTCGGCCTGCGACATCAGGCCGGAGCACGCCATGGCCGAGACGGAGAGCAGC
The DNA here is from genome assembly GCA_900544135.1 of uncultured Collinsella sp. GTDB lineage: Bacteria > Actinomycetota > Coriobacteriia > Coriobacteriales > Coriobacteriaceae > Collinsella. Next base: position 99,197 of record UQTU01000007.1, on the reverse strand, counting down.
ATCGCCAGCACGCCGATGACCACCAGGACAATCTTGACGGTCTTGGACACATAGGTCTTGCGCTGCTTCTTGCGAGAGCTGGAGGCGGCGCGGGACCGTTGCTCGGACGTCGGCGCGACCTCGGGGTTCTTTTTCTTATTTGCCATGTTTGGCCTTTCGCATCACGAATCGAACAAACGCCATTGTGTCACAACGCAGCCCCCGCGACAAAAGGAACGTCCCCAGGGGCCGGATTTAAAAGTGGCGGCGGATGGCTTCGACCATGCCTTGGGGCGTGGTCTGGCCGAGCACATCGGCCGCGGTGTCCGCGTCCATAAAGATATTCATAAGCGCCTGCAGGGCCTCGACCTGGCCGCCCGGCTCGGCGATGCCCAGGTTGATGACGATCTGCGCCGGCACCGGAGCGCCCATGCCAGCCATAGCGTTAAATATCACGGGCGCGGCGGGCTTCACCACCGCGATATAGGGCTTGGCCACAAACCCCGGATCGGTATGCGGAATGGCAATGTTTACCGCCGGCATGGCAAGACCCGTGGGATAGGCATCCTCGCGCGTGCGAACGGCGTCGAGCCAACCGTCGGCAATGTAGCCGCGCGGAGCAAGCTCACTCTCGAGTTGCGCAAACACCTCACCCGGCGTCGCACACTCCCAATCAAAAAACACCAGCTCAGGCGTAAACAGCGCTTCGTTATCCGCCATGCGCTCACCTCTCTCACCTAGTCACCTGCGACGTTCTTGAATGACTAGTCGTTAAAGAACGTCGCAGGTGGCTACCTAAAACAAAAGGTGGCCACGCGCGCCTTGGCGCCAATGACCACCCTGACCACTCAACTAAATTGTACTGTGCGCCGCTAGCCGCGGGGCGCATCAATTGCGACCTTGCCGCTCTCCAGCACGTGGACGCGGCCGTCGGCGAGCATCTGCACGACCTCGGGATACAGCACGTGCTCAATCGCGTGGATGTGCTCCTCGAGCGCGTCGACATCCCAGCCCTCCTCGACAGCCAGCGCGCGCTGGGCGATGATGGGGCCGTTGTCGTAAATCTCGTTGGCAAAATGCACGGTCACGCCAGTTACCTTGACGCCGCGCGCAAAGGCATCGTCAATCGCATGCGCACCGGTAAAGCTCGGCAGCAGCGCCGGATGCAAATTGACCACGCGATTGGGAAACGCCGCCAGCAGAGGCGTGTGCACCATACGCATGTAGCCGGCCATGACCACATACTCGCAACCGCGCTCGAGCAGCTCGTGCGCGATGATCTCGTCGGCGGCAATAGGGTCGGCATAGACATCCTTGGACAGCGTGAGCGTCTGGATGCCCGCGCGCTCAGCGCGCTGCAAACCCTTAGCCGAAGGCCGGCTCGACACCACAAGCTCAATCGAAGCGTTGAGCTTGCCGGCGGCGATCAAATCGATCAGCGCCTGCAGGTTGGTACCCGAACCGCTGATGAGCACACCGATCTTGAGCGGCTCAGCCGTATCGGTGCCGGTCGGACGGGTGTAGGGCACAAAGCCCAGGCCCTCGGCGGCAGCCATCTGCTCGTTAGCGCTCATCGGAGTACACGACCTTACCGGAACCCTCGACGCACTCGCCCACGCGGAACGGCTTCTCGCCCAGCGCGACCAAGGCCTCGGTAACCGCGGCCTCGTCCTCGGGGGCGACGATCAGGCACAGGCCGACGCCCATATTGAAGGTCTTGCATGCCTCGTTGGGGGCGAGCTCGGCCTGGCGCGACACGTAGGTGATGACGGGCGGAACGTCCCAACCCATCTCGGCGCCGTTGCGGGTGACCACGGCGTCGACGTCGTCGGCGAGTGCACGGTTGAGGTTCTCGGTAATACCGCCGCCGGTGATGTGGGCGATAGCATGCACGTTGACGCCGCCGCGCAGCAGCTCCAGGATCGGCTTGACGTAGATGCGCGTGGGGGCCAACAGAGCGTCTGCCAGCGATGCACCGCCGAGCTCCTCGAGCGGACGGCTCAGCTCCTCGGCCTTAGCGGCGGCCTCGGGCGTGCCCGGCTTAATGCCGTCGACGCCAATGACCTTACGCACGAGCGAGTAGCCGTTGGAGTGCACGCCGGTGGAAGGCAGGCCCAGGATCACATCGCCCGGGCGGACGTTTGCGGGGTCGAGCATCTTGGGACGGTCGACGACGCCCACGGTAAATCCGGCAAGGTCGTAGTCGGCAGGAGCCATGACGCCCGGGTGCTCGGCCATCTCACCGCCCACGAGCGCGCAGCCCGCGAGCTTGCAGCCGTCGGCCACACCCTTGATGATCTTTGCCATGTGCTCGGCCTCGATGTGACCGATGGCGACGTAGTCCAGGAAGAACAGCGGCTCGGCGCCCGAAGCCAGAATGTCGTTGACGCACATAGCGACCAGGTCCTGGCCCACCGTCTCGTGACGGTCCATGATCTGGGCGAGCACGAGCTTGGTGCCCACGCCGTCGGTACCGCTAATCAGGATCGGGTCTTCCATATCCTTAAGCGCGGCAGCCGAGAACAGGCCACCGAAGCCGCCGATGCCGCCGATAACCTCGGGGCGATTGGTGTCCTTGACCATCTGCTTAATCGCGTCGACGGCGCGGCCGCCCTCAGCGGTATCGACGCCGGCATCCTCATACGTCACATGCTTGCTGTCGCTCATCTGAGCCTTCCTCTCCCACTACCGTGGCGCCGCGCGGGCGCCAAACGGTGCTCATAGTTGTCCTCGATTCGGTGCATGCCATAACAGCACGCGCCGTCATATCAACAAAACAGCAGGTAAAACCTACCAAAATAAACCTGTCCCCATATGGCAGGTTTTATGCCTCGCCGTGCTCCTCTTCCCAGCTGCGGTCGTCGTATTTCTCGATCACGGCGTCGTCGTCAAAGTGCAGCGGCTTGTCCAGGTTGCGGGGCTTAAAGCCCTCCATAAACTTGTCGCGGCCAAAGCTCTCGGGAATCGCCACGGGGTAGCGGCCGGTAAAGCACGCATCGCAGTAACCGCCCTTGGGCATGACCTTAAGCAGGCCCTCGACCGAAAGGAAGGCCAGCGAATCGGCGCCGATATACTCGCAAATCTCGTCGACCGTCTTGTTGGCGCTGATAAGCTGCGACTGCACGTCGGTATCGATACCGTAGAAGCACGGCCAGATGACCTCGGGCGAGTTGATGCGGATATGAATCTCCTTGGCGCCGGCGTTGCGCAGCATCTTGACGAGCTGCACCATGGTGGTGCCGCGAACGATGGAGTCGTCGATGACGACCAGGCGCTTGCCCTCGATGTTGTCGCGCAGCGGGTTGAGTTTCATACGCACGCCCATGGCGCGCAACTCCTGCGTAGGCTCGATAAACGTACGGCCCACGTAGCGGTTCTTGATAAGGCCCTCGCCAAAGGGAATACCGCTCTCGTGCGAATACCCCTCCGCAGGCGGCAGGCCGGAGTCGGGCACGCCGATGACCAGGTCAGCCTCGACAGGCTCCTCATGTGCCAGCTGACGACCCATGTCGTAACGGCAGGCATAGACGCTCTTGCCGTTCATGATGGAGTCGGGGCGGGCAAAGTAGACCTGCTCAAAGATGCAGTTGGCGGGCTCTTCGGCTGCAGGCACGCCCTGCTCGGATACCAGGCCCTCGGCGCTGATGCGCAAGATCTCGCCGGGACGGACGTCACGGACGTACTCGGCACCCACGATGTCGAGTGCGCAGGTCTCGGAAGCAACGACCCAGCCGCCGGCGCGCGTGACACGGACGGCGGAGTCGACCGTCGCGGCGCCGTCCTGCGACGGCAGCTGCGAAACGGCTGCGGCATCGGCCTGGTCCAGACCCTCGTCCACCAGCTTGCCCAGCACGAGCGGGCGAATGCCGTGTGGATCGCGGAATGCGTAGAGCGCCTGCTCGTTGATGAGCGTCATGGCGTAGCCGCCGCGCACGAGCTCCATGGTCTTGCGAATACCCTCGCGCAGGTGGCCCGTACGCTGGGTAAAGTAGCCGATAAGCTTGGTCGCGACCTCGGAATCCGAATTGGAGAGGAACGGCACGCCCAGCTCGATCAGCTGACGGCGCAGCTCGTCGGTGTTGACGAGGGTGCCGTTGTGCGCGAGCGCGATAATGACGCTGTTGATGGTAGAGAGGTGCGGCTGAGAGGCTTCCCAGCTCTTGGCACCGGCGGTGCCATAGCGCACGTGGCCCACGGCCAGCTGGCCGGAGAGCGTCGACAGGTCGGCGTTGGAGAACACGCGGTCGAGCAGGCCCAGATCTTTGCGGACCATAACCGTGCCGCCGTCACCCACGGCGATTCCAGCCGATTCCTGGCCACGGTGCTGCAGCGCACGCAGGCCAAAGTACGTCAGTCGAGCCACGTCGCGATCGGGCGCCCATACGCCGAAAATGCCACATTCCTCATGCAGCTGGTCGGAGTCCGGATCATACGTCGACATGGTGTTCACCTGTCCCGCGGCACGCTCGGCCGCGCGGATGGTTTCTTGAGACATGGTATCCCCTCAGAGCCTCGTATTTTTGGCGTTACCCGCCTTATTATACGCACGGCGCGACGTGCTCCCCAGCGCATGAGCAGCGCTTTTTAAAAGCCCACCGAGCTAATAATCAGTTTTGTTGCCAAACATTTTATCGGTCTGTCCAGTGTAAGTGCCCGCGCCCCCAGATGGCCGCCGCGTCTGCCGTTGGGGATTACAAAGTTGCAATTGGGACGTTCGTCCTGTCTTTTGGCAGGTCGGCGGCGTATCCTTATAACCTACAACAAAGCGAGAAAGGTTCTGTATGGATCGAAACGAACTCGACCCTAGCGTCCCCAGCGCCACAGAGGTCAAGAAGATTCCCCTCATCATTAAGGTGTACGCCGTCCTGTGCATCCTTTCCGGCGTGGGCACGCTCCCGTCGGTCGCTGCCTTTATGTGGCAGGTCATCACGGCACTTGTTAACGGCAACGCCACCGAAAAGCTCGGCGACAACACGCTCGTCGCAGTCGGCCTTATCGTCGCCGGCATCATGCTCTCTGCGGCAAGTGCCGTCATCCTAATCATCTTTGGCCTGGACCTTATCAAAAACCAGCGCCGCAACGCCGCCCGCCTGTCCTACATCCTTATTGCATTCACCGTCGTCGAGCTTTTGGTCGACGTGATGCTCCAGGGTATCGGGCCCTTCTTGCTGCGCCCCGCTATTCAGCTCGGCATCCTCATCGCGCTTTCGGCCACCGTCGACCCCACGCTGCGTCAGGAGCGCGAGCTGCAGCGCCGCCTGCAGGAGATGCTCGACCGCGATGCCGCCGCCGAGGGCATGCTCGGCCGCGATGAGACCGGCGAGGGCTACATCAAGCTCAACTACTTCAACCTGTTCTGGGTATTCTTCGTCTGCTGCGTACTGGGACTTATCTTGGAGGACATCTGGCACATGACGGTCAACGACCCGGGCGTCTACCAGGACCGCGCCGGCATGCTGTTTGGCCCTTTCAGCCCCATCTACGGATTTGGCGCCGTGCTCATGACCATGGTGCTTAACCGCTTCTACAAAAAGAACCCCATCATCATTTTCCTGGTGAGCGCTGTGCTCGGCGCGAGCTTTGAGGTGTTCGTGGGCTGGTTTATGCAGACCGCGTTTGGCGTGGTCTCGTGGAGCTACTCGCACATAACGCTGTTTGGTTTGCCCGATCCGCTCGTGGTCCTCACGGGCGGACGCACCTGCACGGGCTTTGCCTGCCTGTGGGGCCTAGGTGGCCTCATCTGGATCAAGCTGCTGCTACCGAGGCTGCTTAAGCTCATCAACAAGATCCCCTGGAAGAGCCGCTACTCGGCCACCGTCATCTTTACCGTCATTATGCTGGTCGACGGCGTCATGACGCTGCAGTCGCTCGACTACTGGTACCAGCGCGTTAACGGCACGGAGCCGGACATTCCCGTCGCACAGTTCTACGGCAAGTATTTCGATAACGACTACATGGAGAACCGCTTCCAGAGCATGACCATGAGCCCCAAGGACGCCACGCGCGTTTAGCGCCCGCCGCGCCCAAAACGCAAAATGCCCGCCGGTATCACACGTACCGGTGGGCATTTTTATAAACGATCCTTCTATCGACGCAATCCTCTATGCCTCGCGCTCGACCTCACTCACGCATTCGTTCTTGATGGTGCCAACGAGCGCCTGCAGTGCATCGACCACGTGTGGGCGAATGTCCCCGCCGATAAGCACGAGCATGATGTCGTCACCTACGGTAAGCTCGCCGCTTGCCAGCCACACGCGCACATAGCCGATACCCGGCATCGCGCGCGTAGTCTCGATAGCAGACCGTACCTTTTCGGCGTCGTAGTCAAAGACCATGCCGCCCACCCTGTGGCCTGGCGCCACGCCATCGGTCTCGACTCCGCGCACCTCAGCCTTGGGCGTCGCGCGCACCACACCGTTATGCGTCAGATACATCCCACAGCCTGCCGCCGAAGCATCGGCCTTGGCCTCGCGCAGCCAAGCATCAATCGAAGGCATCAATTTGCCACTCTCGAGCATCATTTCTCCCTTACCGTCGTCGAGTAGCCAATTTGGGACGGGGCCTTTTTAGCTACTCTCGAACAACTTATTCCTCGACCGGCGTGAGCACCATGACGGCGCGTGTGTTGCTCAGCGACAGCGAACGACAGGTCACAAGCGTTACAACCTTAGTTGCCGAAGCGGCACGATCGGTGGCATCACTCGCCACGGCAGAAGCGCCGTCGAGCATCTCGGACAGGTAGTTCTTGAGTCCGTCGTCGCCCTCAAAATTGGTCGTGCGCGCCTTGGCATACGTGTCCTCGACCACCTTGGTCGCCAGCGGACGCAACTTATACGTCGCATCGCGCGTGATGTAGTACACATATTCAATGCTATCGAACGTTGCCTGGTCAGTCGTATCCGAAATCACGTTGAACATCGACCCATCGTTCATATGGTGGCCGTAGATCGTGGTCTGCTGGTCGACCATTCCCGGCGCGGTGTCATCGCTATCCAAGAAGATGGCACCCGAGGCGTTAGACGTGCCATCGAACAGCGTGTTGAGGTATTTGGAGTTGTTGTTGGTCTGCACCACGGGATAGTTGATGTTGGTTCCCGGCACGTAAATCCAACCCACAATCTCGGGGTTCGTCTGAGCAAGCGCATCAAAGTCGATAATCGGCACGCCGCTGGCGTCCTTATCGCTTACATATTGCTTCTCGATTTTCTGATACGAATCGCTCGCCTGCTTATAGCCAATCTGGGCATTAATAAAAATAGCGGCGGCGGCGACAATCAGACCGATACCGATGATGATGAGCAGAATGGGAATAATGGAGTGGCGCTTTTTGCGCGGCGGCTCGGTGCGATCCGACGGCGCGGCATGCGATGAAGACCGGGGCGGCTTCTTAGCGGAGCTATAAGACGAAGGACGATATGCGGCCGGCGCGTCCTGTCGACGATGCGTCGCCGGTGTCACGGGGCGCGGCGCGCGCGGCTGCTGAGGAGAGGATGTCCGACCCTGCTGTGCCGCACGGGCAGCACCCGGCTTCGACGGATCGGGAATCTGAGAAGCCTTGAATCGTTTTCCCTGATAATCGGACATGGCTCTCCTTATACTGCGGTGAAACGGCGGAACGCTTAGGCGTCAGCCATCTCCTGCTTCATCTTCTCGATAACCTTGCGGTACTCGGGGTCGCAAGCACCCAGAATCTGTGTGGCATAGATGGCGGCGTTCTTGGCACCGTTGATGGCAACGCAGGCCACGGGCACGCCCGAAGGCATCTGCACCATCGACAGCAGCGAATCCATACCGCCCAGGTCACTCGTCTTCATAGGCACGCCGATAACCGGCAGCGGCGTAAAGGCAGCCACGACACCACCCAAGTGAGCGGCCTTGCCGGCGGCGGCGATAATCACTTTGATACCGCGATCGGCGGCAGTCGAAGCCCACTCGTGGACCTTCGCCGGCGTGCGGTGCGCGCTCGCAATGACGAGCTCATAGGGCACACCCAGTGCCTCGAGCTCGGCGGTGCAGCCTTCCATAACGCCCAGATCGGACTTGGAACCCATGATGATCCCGACAACCGGCTTCTGATCTGCCATAAACATAGACCTCCTGTTGAGAGCGGTGACGCAGCGAATCCGCGACCCTTAACTGCAAATAATTCAAGTATAGCCACCGATGCCGATGTGTTCGGTGAGAGACGGAATGCTTTGCGAGATTAAGGCCGAAGGGTCGGAGCTTTCCGCCTACATTCAAAAAGCGTGCCCACCGTCCTTGGGTGGGACGGCGGGCACGCTTGCTTAGCTGTTGCTGGGGCTACTTGGCCTTGCTGCGACGATGGAAGAAAGCGCCGATCGCGGCGATGATGGCGCCGAGACCACCGACGGTCACGACGGTCGCCGCCGTCTGGTCGCCGGTATTGGGGATCGCCGAACCGTTCTTCTTGCTGCCCTGGGCCTTGTCGCCTGCGGGCTTGCCCGCCTGGTTGCCGCCGTTCGAGCCATTGCCGGAACCCTGGTTGCCCGAGCCGCCCTGGTTGCCGGAGTCGGCATCCCTGAGGCTCTCAATGGCCAGCTTGAGCTGGTCATAGGCCGCCTGGAGCTGGGTGTCGGAAGCATTCTCATCACCCAAGACGTCCTCGGCGTAGGTAATGGCATCCGTCAGGGCCTTGACAGACTCGTCCGTCTTGCCCCTGGTGTCAGTCTCCTTCGCCTGCTTGACCAGGGCCTTGAGCTGCTTCTTAGTCGGATTCTCGACCGGGACCACCGGGGTCTTCTCGAGCGCGCCGCGGGCGCTCTCGAGCGCCCTGAGCGCCTGGTCGACCTCGTCCTGCGTGGCGTCCTCATCGCTCAAGATGGCGCGGGCGCTCGCCAGGGCGTTCTCGAGCGCCGTCCAGGAGGCCTCGGTGTAGTCACCGGCCTTGAGGTCGCCGGCAGCAACCTCGGCATCAACCTTTTCGATCGCGGTAGCGAGATCATCCTTCGCCACCGGATCGGGGACGGCCGTACCGTAGAACTTGAGCTCCGCCATGCTGCAGTAGGCATCAACGTCGCCACCGCCGGCGTGAATCACCTTGACGGTCACGTAGCGACCGCGCGCGGCGCCAAAGCTCATCTGCTTCCAGTCGCCACGGTCGGTGAGCACGCGGCCGTCGTTGTCGAAGGCGAACGTACCCATCGACGCGGCGGTGCCCATCTCATAACCGTCGGCAGTGTCGGAGACCAGTATCTCGGCCTCGAAGATATCGCCGTTAGTGCCGCCGTCCTGGCGCGGCAGGAATGTAACGTCGGTGAGATCGTAGTCGCGGCCCAGGTCGACACTCAGATACTGGGGCATACCGGTCCCATGGGCCCAGTCGCTGTGCCAAAGCGTCCGCTCGTCGCCGTCGAGAGCGTTGACGGCGTTGCTGCCCTCGTAGTCGGCCTCACTCGAGAAGTCGGCCACCTTGACGTTCTTGCGGTTCTCGGGCGTGTTGATGAGGATCTTCTCATCGACAGGGCGCATCTTGAGGCCGTCGATTGCCTTCTCGATCTTGGCAGTGGCGTCTGCGACATCCTTCTTGCTATAGCTGCCCTGGCCGCTGTCGAGGAGCTTCCGAGCCGCCTCGACCGCAGTGGTGAGAGCTGCATAGGAATCCTTGGTGTAGACGGACTCGCTGTAGCCCGCGGCCTTGGAAAGCGCTGCCACGAGCGCAGAGGTATCGACACCAGCCTTGACCTCGACCTCATAGGATGCGGTCTTGGAGGGGTCGAGTACCGACGCCACCGTGATCTTTGCCTTGCCGGCCTTGTTGGCACGCAGGTAGTAGCTCACGCTATCGCCAGCCTGAACAGCGGAGACGCTTACCACAGAGGGGTCGGAGCTCTCGACCGTCACATAGGGGTAGCCAGCGCTCTCAGGCGTAGCCTTGGCGTCGACGGGCGTAATGTCGCCTTCAAAGAACTCGGTCTGGTTCTTGCCTAGCTCGACACCCTCGATGGCCTCGACACCCTGCGTGTAGTTGAAGTTGACCTCACGCAGTGTGAGCATCTGGTCACCCGATGCCTCAAGCGGCGTGACCTCGACCTTGGTCGCCTTCTTGCCCTTGTTCTCGGCAGAGAGGCCAAAGGCGTAGCGAGCCCGGAAGGAATCGTACTCCCCGCCCGCGAACTCTTGGGTCGAGCCATCCTCGAACGTCACGACAGCCTTGATCTTCTGCACGGTTCCGTTGCCACCGTTGCGGTTAACGACCTCGACACTATCGAGTTTCGACGGCGTCTTAAATGCGAATGTCATCGTGGTGGGAAGCTTCACGTAACTCGGAAGCTTACCCTCGCTGTCCCAGTTGCCGCTCCAGTCCCATAGGAACTCAAAGCCGTTGTCGCCCTCGCTATTATCGAACAGCGCGTTATAGCTCTTCTGCTGGATAAGTTTCTCGACGTTGGTCCCGTCGTCGGTCGTGAGCTCATCGTTGGTCATCGTGATGTTGAAGGCATCCTGACCGTACTCGGCGACCGTTGGCTGAGGAACATCCGGCATCGTCACCGTGCCGTCGCTCGCAAACTCAAGCGCGTCGCATGCCGGACCGATGAGCCAAGATGTCGAGGGCAGTTCGACCTTGCCGGCGGTCTTGGCCTTGAGCTTGAAACTCGCCACCGCGCCGGTACCGTTGTAGAGCTTGCCATCGCCGCGGTTGGCAAAGGCGAGATTGATAGTCTGCGTTCCGTCCACGAACTGGACCTTCTCGCGAGACAGGTTCTCCATGCCGGCAGTCGAGCCGTCCTGCGCGATGCTCTCGGACACAAACTCGAACTGGTCGCTCTTGAAGTTGACGAGAGCGCCCAGGGCGTTGACGTTCTTGGCGTCGGCCGCATAGACATCAACGGTGATCTCATCACCAGCCTCGACCTCGGTCTTGCTCGGTATCACCGCGAGCGAACCTGCGACCTTGCCCTTTTGTTTAGTGCCACCGTCAAGACCCGCCATGGTGAACGAGTAATCGTAGACGTCGTAAACGCCGTTATCGTTGAGGTCGGCGAAGTGGTCGCGGATCTGCGAACCGAACGTCGGGGTATCGGGCTCGCGATTCTCGAGGCCCAGGTAGTTCTTCATGTTGGAGTAGTCTCCGTCGGAGATCGTGGCCTTGTTGAGGTTGGAGCCCACGGCGAAGCCATCCGTGCCGTCGGTCTTGTAGATGGCAATCTCGGACGCGGAGAAGAAATTGCCGACCGAGGCGAGCGGTGTCATGCGCACGTAACGGGCGGCCACGGTGCCGTCAAACGCTACCGTCTTACAATCAGCGGAACGTGCCCAATCGACCTCCTGGCTCGTCCAGTGGACGCCATCGAGACTCGTCTCAACACGCATCTTGGTCACAGTGCCGTTGCCGGCGTCATCGCGCGGATAGTACTCGAGCTTATCGAGCTTGTAAGCGCGTCCATAGTCAACGGTAAGCGCCTTGCCCAGATCGTTGCCACCGGAGTGGAAACCGCCGTCGCCCGACTGGAACTCATGGTCGAAGGCGAGCTCGGCCTTATGGCTGCCGTAAAGTGAGCCCTCCCAGGTGATTTGCTCGGCGTCGGGGACGTTCCGCCACGGATCGAGTGCGGAGTTCGCCTCGAGCACATCGCTCCAGGCGGAGTAACCCTCGGCGTTGCGCGAACGAATCTGGTAGGTGTGCTTGCTATTGTAGGCGAGGTCGGTGTGCGTGAACTCGGCCGCATCACCCACGGCAAACACAGTGCCGTCGACCTTAAGGTCGTAGGAGGTAGCACCATCGACCTTTCCCCAGGTGAGCTTGATGCTCGTTGGGGTCGTGACGTCCTCGGGGGCAGCAAGGTTCGTGGGTGCGGAGAGGTTCTCGTTGAGGCGATCGGCTGTGAGCGTTGCGTCGGCGTTCACGAAACCGCCCAGCTCAAGCGTCTGCGCCGCTGCAGCAACATCGGTCTTCGCGAACTTGACGTAGACCTTGGGGTTCGTGGTGATCTTGGTGTTGTTGAAGCTCTCGCCCTGCTCGGCCTCGGTGCCGTCCGCATCGCTGCCGTAGTGGTTGAGGTTGGGGGTCTTGCTGTAGAAGTAGACCGCCTGGCCGGCCTCGGGGGTCGCGGCGTCAAAGGTCTCCTGCGAGTTGACCTCAACCACGTTGAGTGCGGATCCGCCGTTCTTGGCGACGACGCTCGTGGGCTTGGCGGACACATTGGCCACGAAGGTCGTGGTGCGGTTGGAGTCGTAGCCGTTGTAGCCGCCCTGCGAGGCCTCGGCGGTAAAGGTCGCGGTGCCGCCTGCGGCCTTGGAGCTGTAGACGGTGCTCACATGCTCACCGTAGGAGATATTGTCGATCGTGCCGTAGGAATCGTCCTCAGTCGTGTTGTTTTCGATGGAGGAGCCGTCGTCCTCGTACTGCGTAAAGGTGCCGTCGCCCTCGGTGGCGAAGAACTCGACGATACGCTGACTGCGGTCGGTACCCTTGGTGTTGGTGTCGCTCACTGCCTCGGGGTTGTTGTTCTCGGCGTACATCGGCACGATAGCGTTGGCCTTCACAAACAGCGGCAGCTTCCAAAGCGGAGCCTCGTAGTTGTTGAGAACCTGGCCGCCGCGATACTGCTTACCCGAGAAGTAATCGATCCAGATGGTGGGATTCTCGTCGGTGCCGTAGTTGGGGAGGTAGATCCCATTGCGAATGTCGTTGCCGTTCTCATCTGCCTGGGTATCCTGATACACCGGTGCCACTAGGAAGTTCTCACCGAACATATACTGGTACTGCGTCGAAGTGCTTGCGGCGTACTCGGAGTTGTCAGAAAGCAGCATGGCGCGGATCATGGGCAGGCCGGCATCGCCGTTACCCGTGTCGATGTTGGCCGCCGAGGCCGCGCTCGTGTAGATATAGGGCATGAGCTGCGCCTTGAGCTTGAGATAGAAGCGCGAGATGCCTGTGTAGGGATCGCCGTGCGTCATGGGCGATTTACGGTAGGTGCCCCAACCGTCCATGTCGAGCATAGAGGGCGTGAACGTCTTCCACTGGTAGTCACGCGCAGAGATGATGGGGTCGCCGCCAAAGATGCCATCCATGTCGGAGCCGATGTTGGGGTTGCCCGAAAGACTCTGACCGATATACGTGGGGATATGGAAGCGAATGTACTCCCAGTTACCGCCATACTGGTCGCCGGTCCAAATGCCACCAAAGCGCTGCGTGCCGGCCCAACCATCGAGCGTGATGATGTTGGGGCGCTTGTTAGCGCCGGTCGTCACCGTGTCATAAGCTGTCTTGATGCCATTAAGACCAAAGGAGTAGCCAGATCCAACCCAGGCAACGTCGGTCTTAAGGGTAGTGATGCCTCCCGTCTTGACCTCGGCGTCGAAGTCGCGAAGCAGATGCCACGGGGTCTCAGGGTTGCTGTCGGGCTCAAGGTTGGACTGGGTCCACAAGCCCGTGCTCACACCCTTTGAGTTGGCATACTCGGTGAACTTCTTAAGGTTGTCGACGTTGGCACGCACAGCGTTAAGACGGTCGGCCGAGCTCGCTCCGTCGGAGTTGACGCCGCCGGTCTTGTAGTAACCGTTCTGGCCATAGCCGGCGCCGTAGCCGTCGTTCGGCAGGAACCAGCCGAGCGGCATGTCGCTGTCCTCGTAGTCATCGATAACCTGCCGAGCAGAGAACTGGCGGTCGAAATCGGTCGCTTTCATGTTCTCGGTATCAACCGTAGGGCCCTCACCGTTGAGCGTCTCGGCCGCAAGTGTGCCGTCGAGCTTGTAGCCCGTCGACATGCCAGACTCGTACTTAACGTCGCCCTTCTCGCTCGAGGACTTGCTGCCCTTGGTCTCCCACTTCTTTTGACCCGAGGTCGTTGACCAGCCATCACGGTTATAGGCATTAAGATGACCAAGGTAGAACCCGTACTCGGGCAGCAGTACCGGGTTACCGGTCACCTTGTAGTAGTCCTGCAGCATCTCAGTTGCCACGTTCGAAGCTCCCTCGTTGGTCGCCACGAAGTAGTAGGCATCAAACTCATTCTCGCTGTGCAAAGTCGTGACCGTCGATGAGTCCGTGGAACCGAAGTCGTAGGAACCCTCTGCAAACGTGTTTCGGAGCACGCCGTAGCCGTCACTCGTCCAATAAAACGGGTTGGGCGAGGCAACGCCGCCATCGGTCCAGTTGTTCGTGTTGGAGATGGCGATGGTCTGGTTGGTGTGCAGGAAGCGTCCGTTCTGGGTGCCGCCGCCAAAGAAGTTCTCGGACTTCTCCTTGGCGAGCGTCTGGACGGTACCCTTCTTATCAAGGTCGAGGGACGCGGACTCGGAAACCACGACACGGTCGCCTGACTTGATACTCATCTTGCCAGTCGCCTTGTCCAGGATCACGGTCGCCTTTCCGCCGGTGATCTCGATAGTGTCGCCCTTGTCGGCAACCGTCGCACTCGGCTTGCTGTAGGTGTCCGAGGTATCGGGCTGAGCCTGGATCTTAGCCGTGTGGGACTTACTGCGCGGCGTGGCGTACTCGGAAAACTCACCCTTGGGGTCGACGTTATAACGGAAAATACCGTCCTCGAGGAACGTAATACGGCCCTTGATGCCGTCAGCGAAATCGATGTCGACGACATTCGAGGCAGACTGGGACACGGTCGCCGAGTCGACGCCCTTGAGTGGCGTGGCAATCGCCTGCTGGGGATTGGCAAACACGAGCGTCGCTGCAGTGGCAACGAGGACCGCGCTTCCCTTCACCCACCGTTTCGTAAAAATGGAATTCCTGCGCACCTGGTCTCCTTTCTTCCGAGATGCTGAGGTGCCGAGGACGCCCCCCCGGCAGCATGGGAAAACGTATCAAACGGGGATGTTCGGTACATTCCGCACAATGGGGCCACCCGTTACCAAGGGGCCAACTGGTAGTAACCAGATAGCCACCTACTAGGTCATATCAATATATGGGAGCACTTGCGCAACCAAGTTCGGAAGTCCACCAGCGGCAGTAAAATGAGCGTCAGCGGCAAGGTGGGCTTAATAAGCCATACCAATTGGTTCTTCAGTCAAATACCAATCTAGCAAAAATGTACTGTTTGTCTGGTATTACACAGACCATACCTTTCCCTCGGGAACTGGGCTTCGCGAAGTTTCCCGAGGGAAAGGCTCAGCCGCCATCCTGCAACCTACCGGGGATTGCCATGACGTACGTTGGCTGATTTGGTTTGGAATGAGATGTTGACGGTGGCTGATGGGCACAACTGTCCCGGGTGCATTTCAAGATGCACCTAAATGTCTGTCTTTATCCTTATAGATTGTCCAGGTAGTCGTCGGCATCATAGGTAAGGCTGTAAGCTTTATTCAGGATGCGCACGAGCTCCTGGACATCGTGCTCGCCGAGCGCTGAGAGTTGTTTCGAGAGCGATGCCACACTCTCGGCATTTTTTTTCGCCGCGAAATCACGGCCTTCCTCGGTAATGCTCACCAGCACACGCCGACGATCGTTTGGATCGGTCCTGCGCTGAACGTAACCCTTGCTCTCGAGTGAATCCAAGATATGCGACATGCGCGCACGGGAAAATTTCAGCTTCTTGGCAATCTCGGAGGGAATGACATCACCGTCAATACCCGATAGATACTGTAAAACCGGTGCCTCGCCCACACTGGCGCCGCCGGCAGCACTCAAGGATCCCTTGGCAAGGGAACGTGAGTACACGATCAGTTTTCGAGCGACGTCATCGTAATCCACTGGGGATATTGTCCTTTGCAACTCTAGAAGGGCCATAAAACCGTCATTTGCCGTACATTAGTTAACATTCGCAACAATTATTTATGATACCCCAACGCGGAAGTCTATTGCTCGTCCTTCTTGCGTCGCATAAGCTCCTCAACGTCGATACCCGCGGCCTCGAGCATGCGCTCGACATTCTTTTTGGCGTTGGTCGTGCCAACCTTAAGCACGATCGAAAGCGGAGTGCCCACCACCAGGCACACGATGCCCACGGGGACACCCCAGCCGGGGCCGCCCTGCATACCCCACATCCCCATCAAAAAGCCAATCGCCACGAGCGAATAGCCCAGGCGCAGCCAAACGTTGAGCCGCTGAATAGCATCGGTCTGCATCTTTGCCTCGCGAATCAAGTCGTCGCGCGAAAGGTCGTGTCCATGTTTCTCGTGCATATGGTCCTCCTCATGCAAAGTGTGCATCATGTGCAAGTACATCGTTTTTCGAATACGTCATCTTTCAAGAGCAATATAGCGGGTGTCGTGTAGGCGATGGAGGTCGCTGGCCTTATTGCCCTTGAAGGGCGGCGCAAAATCAGAAGGCCGTGCGGTTGAGGCCGCACGGCCTTACAGGGGGCCAGGGGATGATGACTAGTAGCTCAGTGCCGGGTCGAAGAAGCCAATTACAACGCCCACGAATGCGATCACGACGAGAATCAGCATCATAACGATGGGGTTGACCTTCTTCTTGGTCATCATGTACCAGCAGAAGATGATGAAGACCATCGGCAGCAGGTGCGGATAGATGCCATCGAGCGTGTCCTGGAACTTACCGCCACCGGGCAGCACCAGGTTGGGGCTGCAGGTGATGGAGACCCAAGTTGCGCCCACGGCACCGATGACCATGGTACCGACCATCACGATGGAATCACGCAGAGCCTTGGCCTTGGGGCCGACGAGGGCCTCGACCGCCTTGCCGCCGAGCTCATAGCCCTGGTTGTAGGCAAAGCGCATGCCGAGGTACATGAGCAGGTTCCACACGACGATATAGAAGATAGCGCCGAGCGGGGAGCCGCCGGTCGAGAGACCGAGGGCAATACCGAGCAGGATCGGGATCAGGGTACCGACGATCAGCGAGTCGCCAAGGCCGGCGAGCGGGCCCATGAGGCCGGCGCGGATGCCGTTGATGGCGTCGTCGTCGATGGCCTCGCCGTTTGCGCGAGCCTCCTCGAGGCCGGCGGTGACGCCGACAATCATGGTGCCGATCTGCGGCTCGGTGTTGAAGAACGCGGAGTAGGTCTGGAGGGCCTGCTTCTGCTCCTCGGGCGTGTCGTAGAGCTCCTCGACGATCGGAAGCATGGCGCACAGGTAACCGAAGGTCTGCATGTGCTCCTGCGAGAAGCAAGTCAGGTTGCCATAGGACCAGTTGCGGAACGACTTGGCAAGCGTTTTCTTAGAGAGTTTCTTCTTCTCTGCCATTAGATGTCCTCCTCTTCCTCATCATCGGAGCCCGAGGCGATAGCTGCCTTGGGAGCGTTTGCGAGGTCGATCTTGAGCGAAGCGATCTCATAGTTGATCAGGGCGAAGAAGCAGCCGATGCCGGCAGCGGCAATCAGGTTGCATCCCATGACAGCGGACAGGGTGAAGCCGAAGAAGAACGTGAGGAAGTCCGTCGGCTTGGAGATGACCTGCTTGAGCAGGATGGCGATACCGACGGTAGGCAGCAGCGAGCCGACGGTGAACAGCGTCTTCATCGCGATGCCGTCCATGGGCATGTAGGTCTTCATGAGGTCGACCATGGCGGTGCCGCCCATGGTGATGATGAACGTCGGGAGGAACGAGCAGACGATGTGACCAATCCAAGGCAGAACGTTGTTGACCAGGTAGAGCTTGTGGAGATCGCCCTTCTCGAGCCACTTCCACCCCATGCCCTGCCACACCAGGTTGATGGTGGCGGTGCCATAGAAGAGCACAGTGCCGAGCGTGCCGACGGCGGCACCGAGGGATGCGGCCATGCCGGCAGCCTCAGCGGAGGCGGGATCGATGCCCGAGTTCTTGATGGCGAGGATCGCCAGCGGGATGCCGATATAGGACACGGCGCGACGTCGGCGGAGACGGTTCCGCCGGGGGTCACGAGAGCGATGTAGACAACCTGGATGGCAGCGCCGACGAGGATGCCCGTCTGCATATCGCCCATGATGATGCCGACGATGAGGCCGGCGACCAGAGGACGACCCAGAGTGTAGTTGCCGATCGTCGTGCCGCCCATGCCAGGCAGTGATGCCAGGCAGGCGAACAGGCCGAACAGCGCGGCTTGGAATGCATTGATTGCCATGCTTTCCCCTTTCTTTATTCCTCAGCCCCTTTCACCAAGGGCTGTAGACACCAAAATGCGGCTGGCGCCTAACTAGAAGCCAAACTGACCGCGGAACTTGGGCCACTCACCGATGGACTTCTCCTTGATAAGGGCGAACTCGACCGTGTAGCCGGCGTTGGTGAGATCCTCGAGCGCCTGGGCCTCTTCCTGCGTGATCGACTGGTTGTTGCCGAGCTTGGTGGTGCCGGGACGATCGTTGCAGGGACCGACGATGATGCGGTCCATGCCGGGCTTAAAGCCAAAATCGACGAGAAGTTCCTTCATGTCGAGCGGGTTCTTGGTGATCAGGAAGTACTTGGTGTCGGACTTGAGAACCTTCTCGGAGACCTCCTTAAAGTGCTCCTTGGTCCACACGAACGTCTTCTTGCCCGAGGCACTCTTGTAGGCCTCCTTGAGCACGGGGTTAGACGCTGCAGCGTCGTTGACGGCGATAAGACCGTCGCAGGGATACTCGAGGGCCCAACGGGTAACGGTCTGTCCATGGATCATACGGTCGTCAATACGGATGAACGAAATCATGCGTTCTCCCTTTCTTTATCACCGGGGGTCTTTCCTCTTAACCCCCGCTCCATCACATAAATTTGGGCGGATGCGCTGCCTAGATGTCGTCGTCCTCGTCGTCGGCGTCATCGGTCGGGACAACGAGCTCGGACATACCGTTCTTGCCCTCCTGCAGCATCATCTGCTTGAGGGAATCCAGGTCCATGGTGGCAAGCCCCATCATGGCGGTCATAGCCATGGGCAGGTTCATGCCGCCGAAGGCAATGGTGTGGGCGAGCAGACCCTTCTCGGCCAGCGTGTTCATGGCATTGGTGAGCGGCGATCCGCCCAGGATGTCACCAAGCAGGACAACCTCGTCATCGGCGGTAACGGGAGCGAGTATCGCCTTGACGTTCTCGACATACTCGTCAGCGCCCATGCCGTCCACGAGACTCGTCGACAAGATGTTCGAGGCGTCATTGCCGAGCATCTTGAGGACACTGTGCAGTCCGGGAGCGAGCGTTCCGTGACTGACCATTACCAGATACCGCATGCGGTCTCCTCTCGACCTGCCGTGTGTCGCACGGCTTTGCTTTTTGCTGAGATTATTGTTGCGCCGGGGCATGTTCGGTACAAGAAAATAGTTGCGAACGGCAACTATTCATCGGTTAACGGTAGCAACTATTTTTGTGCCTAAATTATTTTTTCTTCTAATTATTTTTAAAATAGCAGGTAGATTGCCTGATAAATGTTTTATGTTCCTTATGCACCATACATACCAGCAAGAATCGGGCCTGGCATCTCCGGTTTGCCCCGCAGTGTCAGACCATGTCACGTACGCCCACGACATGGAGGTACCCCATGGATATGATCTCGTTTCTCGCCTCCGAACCCTTCGACCGCAGCGGTGATATGCCGCTCTATGTCCAGCTTAAACATCGAATCGCCCTGCTTATCGCCAGCCAGGCGTTCGACACCAAGACGCCGCTGCCACGCGAGCTCGAAATCTGTGAGCGGCTAGAGTTATCGCGCGCGACCGTGCGCCGTTGCTTCCAAGATCTCGTCATCGAGGGGCGCGTGGTGCGCAAACGCGGGCAGGGCACGTTCATCAAACCCCAAACCTCAGCACCCGGCATCGACCTGGCCCTGAATTTCAGCGCGCGGATGCGCGAAGCGGGACGGGTTCCGAGCTCGCAGATTCTCGCCTTTTCAAGCATACCGGCCGTCCGCGGCATCGCCTCTGGGCTCAAAGTGCCCGAAGGGACACCCGTCTGGGAGATTCGCCGCCTGCGTCTCGCCAACGACAAACCTATGGAGCTCAACTACGTCTATATCCCCGTGTCACTTTGCCCCGAGCTCACACGCAAAGACGTGGATGGCTCGCTCTACGCCTACATCGCGGAAAAGACCGGCATCCTGCCCGCAAGTGTCGATGCCGTCTACGAGGCGGTCAACCTCGACAAACATGAGGCGCGCCTTTTGGGACAGAACACCGGTAAGGCGGCGATGCGCATCGTGCGTTCGACCTACGACAAGACGGGAACCCCGTTCGAGGTAGGCGTGCTCATCAGCTGCGACGGTCAGACAAAGCTGCACGTGCACATCGCCGCCGACAAAACAACCTTCACCGCCACAGCCCAATAAATCCAAAACGTGGGCGCCGTCGTTCAAACGAACGACGGCGCCCACGCTCACTTTCTTTTTCAGCCCTGGTCATCGCGCAAAGCCCCTTCGGCAGCACACGGTGCAACCGAGTCACCGCAGGCCGGGGCGGGAGGCGATCCTTTCTCTCGGAAAACTTCGCGAAGCCCAGTTTCCGAGAGAAAGTGTCCGCCTCCCGCCCCGGCCGGACAGCTCAGCCTACACTGTGTGCTGCGGCAGGTCCTGCAGGGCGATGACGTCCATGCCCATGTCGTTGGCGCTGCCGTGACCCTGCTGGTCCTCACGCACCGCCTCGATGGCGCTCACATACGTGTTGGCGGCAGACATCGCGGTCACGCAGGTCACACCGCGTCGCACTGCCTCGGTGCGCAGCAGATAGCCGTCGCCGCGCGAGCCCGGACCGTACGGCGTGTTGATGATCACCGCGATCTTGCCATCGGCGATGAGGTCGCCGATGTTGGGGCGCTCGCCGTCGTGCGGGCCGCTAATCTTCTCCACGATCTCGCACGTCACGTTGCCTCCGCGCAGCACGCGCGCCGTACCCTCGGTGGAGCAGATGTCAAAGCCCAGGTAACGCAGGATACGCGCGACCGAAAGGATGTGGCGCTTGTCGCGGTCGCACACGCTGATGAACACCTTGCCGGCGCTCGGGTCGGGCAGCTTGTAGTCGATCGCCAGCTGCGTCTTGGCGTATGCCTCGGGATAGCTCTTGGCGATACCCATGACCTCGCCCGTCGACTTCATCTCAGGCCCCAGGATAACGTCGGCGCCCGGGAAACGGCCCCAGGGCATAACGGCTTCCTTCATGCAGAACCAGTCCAGCTGACGTTCGTCGCTCGGCAGGCCCAAGCTCGCGATGGAATCGCCTGCCATGATGCGCGCCGCGCACTTGGCCAGCGGCACACCGGTGGCCTTGGAGATAAACGGCACGGTACGGCTGGCGCGCGGGTTGGCCTCGATCACGTAGACGGTCTCGCCCTTGATGGCATATTGCACGTTGACAAGACCGCGGACTCCCAGCGCCATCGCGATGCGGCGCGTGGTCTCGCGGAGCTTCGCCTGCAGGCTCTCGCTAAAGCTGAACGGCGGGATGCAGGTCGCGGAGTCGCCGGAGTGAATACCGGCTTCCTCGATATGCTCCAGAATGCCGCCGATGTAGACCTCTTCGCCATCGCATAGGGCATCGACATCGGACTCGATCGCACCCTCCAGGAAGCGGTCCAGATACACCGGGTAGTCGGGGCTAATGCGCGCGGCCTCGGCCATGTAATCGCGCAGATGCTCGGCATCGTAGGCGATCATCATGCCGCGGCCGCCCAGCACATAGCTCGGGCGCACCAGCAGCGGATAGCCGATGTGCGCGGCCACGGCCTCGGCCTCCTCAAACGAGGTTGCCTGACCCGCCGGCGGATACATAATGCCCAGCTTGTCGAGCAGAGCGGCGAAACGCTCGCGGTCCTCGGCAAAATCGATGGCGTCGGGCTTGGTGCCCATAATGTTCACGCCGCTCTCCTCGAGCATGCGCGCCAGCTTAAGCGGGGTCTGGCCGCCGAGCGTCACCACGACGCCGTCGGGACGCTCAACGTCAATGACGTCCATGACGTCCTCGTAGGTGAGCGGCTCAAAGTACAGGCGGTCGGACGTGTCGTAGTCGGTCGAGACGGTCTCGGGGTTGCAGTTGACCATGATGGTCTCAAAGCCGCGGGCCGCCAGCGCATAGCTCGCATGCACGCAGCAGTAGTCAAACTCGATGCCCTGGCCGATACGGTTGGGTCCGGCGCCCAGAATCATCGCCTTGGGCTTGTCCGCCGGCGTGGTCTCGTCGGGAGCCACGCACTTCTTGGCATCCGGGCTCGTGCGGTAGATGTTCTCGTACGTCTTGTAGTGGTACTCCGTGGCGCTCGAGAACTCGGCCGCGCAGGTATCGACCGTCTTCATGCTGGGAACCACGCCCAGACCCTTGCGATAGGCGCGCACAAAGCGCTCGTCCGAGCCGGTCAGCGCGGCAATCTCGGCGTCGCTCGTGCCGTACTGCTTGAGCAGGCGCATCGCGTCGGCGTCGATATCCTCCACGCGCAGGCCGCGGATGCTCTCCTGGACCTGCACCATGTCGTTGATACGGTTGAGGTACCACGGATCGATACCGCAGATGGCATGGATGTGGGCGATGTCCCAGCCACGGCGCAGGGCCTCGACCACAAAGAAGATGCGGTGCTCGGTCGGGGTTGCCACGGCCTGAGCGAGCTCATCGTCGCTCAGCTTGTCGGCACCCTCCTTGCCACCGGCGCAGATGCCCTGGTGACCGTCCTCCAGTGAGCGCATGGCCTTGCCGAAGGCCTCCTCAAAGGTGCGGCCGATCGCCATGATCTCGCCCACGGCCTTCATGCGCGTGGTGAGCGTGGGGTCGGTACCCTTAAACTTCTCGAAGGCAAAGCGCGGCACCTTGACCACGCAGTAGTCGATCGTGGGCTCAAAGCAGGCGGGCGTTGCCTTGGTGATGTCGTTGACGATCTCGTCGAGCGTGTAGCCCACGGCCAGGCGAGCGGCGGCCTTGGCGATGGGGAAGCCCGTGGCCTTGGAGGCCAGTGCGGACGAACGGCTCACGCGCGGGTTCATCTCGATGACGATCAGGCGGCCGGTCTGGGGGTTCACGGCAAACTGCACGTTGGAGCCGCCGGTCTCGACGCCGATCTTCTCCAGAATGGCGAGCGACGCGACACGCATGCGCTGATACTCAAGGTCGGAGAGGGTCTGCGCTGGCGCCACGGTGATGGAGTCGCCGGTGTGCACGCCCATGGGGTCGATGTTCTCGATGGAGCACACGATGATGCCGTTGCCGGCGTGGTCGCGCATGACCTCCATCTCATACTCTTTCCAACCCTCGATGGACTCCTCGACCAGCACCTCATGGGCAGGCGAGAGCTCAAGGCCCTGGCTCACGATGGAGACGAGCTCCTCGTGGGTATGCGCGATGCCGCCGCCGGCGCCACCGAGGGTAAAGCTCGGGCGCAGTACGCAGGGATATCCCACGCGCTCGGCGATAGCCTCGGCGTCGGCCACGCTGTAGGCATAGCCCGAGCGCGCGACCTCCAGGCCGATCTCGGCCATGGCCTCGTTAAAGAGTTTGCGGTCCTCGCCGCGCTCGATAGCGGCCAGGTCGCAGCCGATCATCTCGACGCCGTACTTGTCGAGCGTGCCGTCCTTTGCCAGCTCGACGGCGGCGTTCAGACCGGTCTGGCCGCCCAGCGTGGGCAGCAGCGCGTCCGGGCGCTCTTTCTTGATCACGCGCTCGATAAACTCGGCGGTGATAGGCTCAACATAGGTGCGGTCGGCCAAGCCCGGGTCGGTCATGATGGTCGCCGGATTGGAGTTGACCAGGATGACCTCAAAGCCATCCTCCTTGAGCACCTTGCAGGCCTGGGCGCCGGAGTAGTCGAACTCGCAGGCCTGGCCAATAACGATGGGGCCCGAACCAATAACGAGGATGCGCTTGATGTCAGTACGTTTAGGCATGTTAAAAACCTCCTAGAGAGGCTGACTCAATGTTTTGGAAAAGTCAGCGAGGGTGCAGCTGGTGCATCAGGTTGCCGTGATGCGAGGGCGCGCTGGGCTTATGCCCGCGCGTCCGAAGCAGAACGGCAAGATGATGTGCCAGATGCAGCCGCAGCGTCGACCGGTCCGCCGTTCGGTAGAACGGCGGAACCATCGTCGGCAAAGTTCCAACCGGCAAGGCGGTCCTTGGCGGTATCGATGTCCAGGTAGTTCTCCTCGCCGTCCATGAGTCGCGTAAAGGCGGTAAAGAGATAGTGAGCATCGGTGGGGCCGGGTGAGGCCTCGGGATGGTACTGGACCGAGAAGCACGGCGCGTCGAGCAGCTGGATGCCCTCGGCGGTGCCATCATTGAGATTTACGTGCGTCAGGCGAATGCGACCGAAACGCTCGTTCATCACGACCGGCGCGATACCGCGGCGCACCCAGACGCGCAGATCGCCATCGGCCGCGTGCTCGGTCTCGCCGCCCGAAAGCTCGGGGACAAGCTTGCCCAAGCTGGGGAACAACAGGCCAAAGCCGTGGTTTTGCGCGGTGATCTCCACACGGCGGCTGACCAGATTCATAACCGGCTGGTTGCCACCACGGTGACCGAATTTGAGCTTTTCCATCTGGGCGCCGCACGCCAAGCTGATCATCTGGTGACCAAGGCAGATGCCAAAAACCGGCACCTTGCCGATTAGCTGCTGCACCTGCTCGTAGGTCTCCACCACGGCATCGGGGTCGCCGGGGCCGTTGGACAAAAAGACGCCATCGGGATTCATGTCGAGCACCTGACGCGCGGGTGTATCCCACGGCACGACGGTGAGGTTGCAGCCAGCACGAACCAGGCCCTCCAGGATGCCGCGCTTGACACCGCAGTCGTAGGCGACCACTTTGTGGCGGGCAGGAGCGGTAGGGGCAAGCGCAAAGTCATGCGTAGCGGGCAGGTCGCTCACGGCAAAAGCGTGGGGCTCAGGGCAGCTCACGGTCTTGACCAGGTTCTCGCCGACCAGCGTAGGCGCGGCGGACAGGCGCTCGGCAAGCTCGTCGACGTCGAAGATCTCCGTCGAGATTATGCCCATCTTGGAACCGTTGTCGCGCAGGTGGCGCACGAGAGCGCGGGTGTCGACGCCCTCGATAGCGACGATGCCGTGTGCACGCAGGTACTCCGGCACGCTGACGGTCGAGCGCCAGTTAGAAGGCGTGGCGCACATGTCGTGGACGACCATGCCGCGCATGGCGGGAGCGCTCGCGGGGCGAGCGGTATCGCCGGGGAAGGCCGACTGGACGTCGGTCTCGTCGATGCCGTAGTTGCCGATCTGCGGATAGGTCATGGTTACGATTTGGCCGGCATAGCTCGGGTCGGTCATGACCTCAAAGTAGCCCTCGAGCGACGTGTTAAAGCAGACCTCGCCGGTTGCGGTACCCTCGGCACCGCATGCACGGCCATAAAAAATGGTCCCATCCTCAAGATACAGGATGCAGGGACCGCAGGTGCCCTTGCTGGTTTTAGCCAGCATACGCTGGCACAGCTCGCTGGGCGCGACGGTGCGGGCGGCAGCGCCCGCAATATGGTTGTTCGCCATAGTTCTCCTTCCCGGTCTCACAGGACCGGCTTAAAGGTGTGTAGTTAGGCCTCGCGGTATTCTAACCGCAAGCATCGCCCATGGCATTAATTACATAGAATTGTTTACAAAATGATAATTATGACTTCCTGTGCATAATGTTTTTTCTGGGACGGGGATTAAAAAATTATTCTGAGAGCAGGGCTTTGTCGCCAACTGCATACATGACAGAATGATTTTTTAATCCCCGTCCCAGAAAAATCATCCCGCGTGGGCTTGCGGCTCACGCGGGATGGCATCGTTCTATGTGGCTGCGGACTACTTTTGCTTGTCCTGCTCCAGCAGCTCGGACGGCGTGCGATCGGGCTTTCCGCCGCGGAAGATCTCTCGACCGTGCAGACGATGCTCAAGATCGCGCTCGGCCTGCTCCTCCGTGATCTTGGTCTGGCTCACCACCGGGTCCTCGATCAGCGATGAAACCGAGTTGACCTGTTTTTGAATGCGCTCGGCAATGGTGTCGTCCATGCTTACGATGCGCATCTTCCAGTCGATACTCGTGGCGTTGGACGAGCTCTTGGTCCAAACGAACGTCAGGATGGCGCTTTGGTGCCCCTGAGCAGGAAACATGCCAAAGAAGGAATCATGCTGGATCCTGCTGTCCTCGTCGATATAGGCGTGAACGTTATACACCACACGGTCGATCTTGTCGTTGAGCAGGGCGTTGGTTGCGAGCGCCGCCGCCTGAATCTGACCGTTGGACAGCAGCTCGAGTTCATTGGCAGAAGACGTGTCCAGCACCGTCACCTCAACCGTGCCCGTGCGCTCATCTGCCTCGTCGACGGTAAAATCGAGCGGGAACTGCGTAAAGCCATTGCCCCATTCAAGTCCACCCTTGAGCGCGGTCGAAACGGTATCCACCGAAACACTTTCGGAAAGGTTCGCGGTATTCAGACGTCGCATCACGCCGTAGCCAATCTGCATGCCCACAATCAGCACCAAAATGCCGATAACCACGGCCATGGCGGTCTTCGTAATGGTATGGCTCACCTGCGAGCCCGAAGGGTCGTCCTCGGACAGCGGGTCGATATGTTTTGCCTGGCTCGCGCGATCCTCGCTGCGCAGGCGCGCCAGCGTCGCCTTGTCGCCGCGCTTGACGGCGGCCTCTTTCTCGCGCATGCGCTCGGTGCGCTTTTTGGCGAGCGTAGGATCCAAGACGCCGGATGCATCGATTTCGGAGAATAACTCCGTCACTTCTTCCGGAGTCAAAGGGTTCTTATCAGCCATGATCTTCCTGTCATATCAATCAGTCGAGCTCGTGCGCACGCGCACCTTCGAACTGCATTCGATAGTAACGGGCATAGGTGCCGCCACGGGCGAGAAGCTCCTCGTGCGTGCCACGTTCCACAACGCGACCATGCTCAACGGTCGCAATCTCGTCAGCATGCTTAATAGTCGAGAGACGGTGGGCGATGATGATCGTGGTACGGCCGCGTGCCAGCTCTTCGAGCGACTCCTGCACCGCTTCCTCGCTCTCGTTATCCAGGGCACTCGTCGCCTCATCCAAAATAAGGATCTTGGGATTCTTGAGAAAAACGCGCGCGATGGCGACGCGCTGCTTTTGACCACCCGAAAGACGGCTGCCGCGCTCGCCCACCACGGTGTCGTAGCCTTGCGGAAGCGATTCGATAAAGATATCAATATTGGCGCGGCGGGCCGCTTCGGCGATCTCTTCTGCCGTGGCGCCCGGCTTGCCGTAGGCGATGTTCTCGCCGATCGTTCCATCAAACAGGTACACATCTTGCTGCACCAGGCCGATGGCACGGCGCAGACTATGCTGCGTCACGTCGCGCACATCCTGGCCGTCGATGCTAATGGAGCCGGCGGCAACGTCGTAAAAGCGCGGCAACAGCGAACAAGTCGTCGATTTGCCGCCGCCCGAGGGGCCAACCAAAGCGATGGTCTGACCGGGCTTGATGGACAGGTCCATGTGGTCGATAACAGGGCGTCCGTCGGCGCCGCGCTCGCCCAATTCAACATCCTCGTAGCTAAAGCACACGTCGCGGTACTCCACAGCACCAGCCGTCACCTGCAGATCCGCAGCACCCGGCTTATCCTGAATATCGGGGACAGTCAAGAGCACCTCATCCATGCGCTTAAAGCCGGCGATGGCTTTCTGATACGTCTCAGCCGAATTGACGAGCGTCTCGAGCGGCGTGCAGAACAGCGAAATGTAGAGTGCGAAGGTTGCCATATCGACCGCCTGCAGCTGACCCTGGGCAACGAGCCAACCGCCCAGCAGCACCACGATCACATAAAGCACTCCCGAGAGCAGGCCATACGTCGCGGTATAGACGCCCATGGCGTGATACATGTTCTCCTTGGACGAAAGGTAGCGATTGTTCGAGGCGCGAAACTTAGAGCGCTCGGTCTGCTCATTGGCAAAGCTCTTGACCACACGCATGCCCGCCAGCGAATCCTGCAGCTGCGCGTTGATGCCGCTAATCTTTTTGCGGTTATCGCTAAAGACCTCGCGCATGCGCATATTCTGCCAAAACATAATGACCGCGAACACCACCGTCACCACAGCCATGGCGAGTGCGAGCACCGGCGCGATGGCAAACAGAATCACAAACGAGCCGATGATCTCGATACCGCAGATAATGATCCATTCGGGCACGTGGTGCGCCGCCTCGCAGATATCGAACAGGTCATTGACCACGCGGCTCATCATGTCGCCCGAGCTGTTGCGATCAAAGTACGCAAAGCTAAACCGTTCGTACTGATCGAACAGGTCCTCGCGCATTTTGGACTCCATGCGCGCGCCCATCACATGACCCCAATAGCTCACAAAATAGCGGCAGGCGCAGCGGATGACATACATCAGCACCAGTCCCACCGCGATCATACCGAGCGCCTGCATAATAGCAGCCTGACCCTGAGTAAAGAGCCCGCCGGTCAGATTGCGCAAGATAATGGGGAACGCCAGGTCAATGGCGGCAAGCACCAGAGCACAAAGAGTATCAGCAACAAAAAGCCCCATCTGGGGCTTGTAATACGAAAGAAACCTCTTAAACATAGTCACCTTACGCGGTTTTACCAAACCGCGTTTCATCTCGACGCTGCAAGTGCTCCATTTGGACAATCTGGCCTTCAATCGTCGGTCGCGTATATCCATACGCTTCCCTCCTCTTTTAGGCCACCTTGTCTCAAATGGAGCACTTTCGCTGACTTACACAAACCTACGGGATCATTCCCGCTCGTTAAAGATCGGCTCCGCCCAAGCGGTGCGCGATGCTATCGCAGGCCAAGGCGCCCACGACGGTCTTGGCATCTTCGATCTTGCCGTCGAGCACGGCGTCAATCAGCTCGTGCAGCGGCACCAGATCAACGTTGACAAACTCATCATCATCGGGGTTGGGTGCATCGAACTCGAGCTTGGTGGCCAGGTAGATGTGAATGATCTCATCACAGAAGCCGCAGGACGTGACAATCGACGTCAAAAAGCGAATGCGACCAGCCCTAAAGCCCGTCTCCTCGTGCAGCTCGCGCTTGGCGCAATCGAGCGGGTCCTCGCCTGGATCGAGCTTGCCGGCGGGAATCTCGACCGTCACGCGGTCGATGGCGGTGCGGTACTGACGCACCAGTACGATCTTGCCGCTCTCGGTCAGTGCCACAACGGCCGCCGCACCCGGATGGCGAACGATATCGCGGGCGGAGCGGTGACCATTGGGCAGTTCAACCTCAAGACGGTGGACGTCGAGGATCTTGCCCTTCCAGGCGCACTCCTCCGAAAGAATCTTCTCGTGCAGCTCGGCATCGTGCGGGTCGTCGTCGCCCAGCACCAGCGCCGGCTCGTCAGCGACCTCGCCACCAGGCTCGCCCTCGGCGTGCCCATACATGCGGCTGTCCTCTTCGACGATCTGCGCATCCACGAGCTCTTCGTTCTTCTCGTCCATCCGTCTCATCCCTCTCGGACTTTAGGCATCCCAGGCGTCGCGGCCACGCAGCGCGCGCAGACCGATGTCATGACGCAGGGTCTTGCCCTCAAAATCAATCTTCTCGCAGGCCTCGTAGGCAAGGTTGCGAGCGTTCTCGAACGTGTCGCCCAGCGCGGTCACGGCAAGCACGCGGCCACCGTTGGTCACGAGTTGACCGTCCACCACGGCGGTGCCGGCATGGTACACGGTCACGTTCTCCATGGCCTCGGCGTCGGCGATGCCGGTGATGACTTTGCCCTTCTCGTAGCTGCCGGGGTAGCCCGCGCTCGTCAGGACAACAGCCACGGCCCACTCGTCACGCCAATCGAGTTCAATCTGATCGAGCTCGCAGTTGGCACAAGCCAGCATGACCTCGACCAGGTCGTTCTTGAGGCGCGGCAGCACGACCTGCGTCTCGGGGTCGCCAAAGCGGGCGTTGAACTCCAGCACCTTGGGGCCGGCGGGGGTAAGCATAAAGCCGCCGTACAGGCAGCCGCGGTAGTCGATGCCCTCGGCGGCGAGCTCGGCCACGGTCTGCTCCATGACCTTCACCATGGTGGCGTGCTCCTCGTCGGTCACGATGGGCACCGGGCTATAGACGCCCATACCACCGGTGTTGGGGCCCTTGTCGCCCTCGAGTGCACGCTTGTGATCCTGCGAGGTGGCCATAGGACGCACGGTCTTGCCGTCGGTAAAGGCCAGCAGCGAGCACTCGGGGCCAACCAGCATTTCCTCAATGACAACGGTGTTGCCGGCATCGCCAAAGGTGCCGCCAAAACACTCACGCACGGCTTCCTCGGCCTGCGCAAGCTCAGTCGCCACGATAACGCCCTTGCCTGCAGCCAGGCCGTCAGCCTTCACGACCAGTGGGGCGCCCTGCTCGCGCACATAGGCGAGGGCCGAAGCCTCGTCAGTAAACGAGCCGTAGGCGGCCGTCGGAATGCCGGCACGCTCCATGAGCTGCTTGGAGAACAGCTTAGAGCCCTCCATCTGGGCGCCCTCGGCACCCGGGCCAAAGCAGGGAATACCCGCCGCGCGCACGGCGTCGGCCACGCCTGCCACGAGCGGAGCCTCGGGGCCAATTACCACGAGTCCGCATCCGTGGCTCTGGGCAAACGCCGCCACGGCCGCAGGATCGCAGTCATCGAGAACAACGTTCTCGCCGCAGCTCGCGGTGCCGCCGTTGCCCGGCGCGATGTAGAGCTTGCCGGCGCGCGGTGATGCTGCGAGCTTTGCTGCCAAAGCATGCTCGCGGCCACCGCTGCCCAACAACAGGATGTCGATGGTTTGAGTGTCCGCCTTCAAGGGTGCCTCCTCTATGGATGAACGGCCCGCTCCGCGCGAGCCCTTTGCAAGCAAATATACCCCTCGGCCGCCCGTCCGGGCTGCAAAGGGGTATATCGCAATAACCGTATAAACCGATTACTTCCAGAATCGGTTGATGATCTGCTCGCGACCGGCGCCGACGCCAATGAACGTCACGCGGGTGTGTGCCAGATCTTCGATAAACGCCACGTAGTCCTGAGCCTCCTGCGGCAGCTCATCAAAGCTGCGGCAGCCGGTGATATCGCACTTCCAGCCAGGAAGCTCCTCGTAGATGGGCTTGGCGTGCTCAAAGCGCACCTGGTGCTCGGGCACGCTCGTGTAGCGCTCGCCATCGACGTCATAGGCAACGCACACCTTAATGGTGTCGAAGGCCGAAAGCACGTCGAGCTTGGTCAGGGCGATATCGGTGAGACCGTTAACGCGCGAGGCATAGTTGGCGATGGGGCCGTCAAACCAACCACAGCGGCGGCGACGACCGGTGGTCACGCCGTACTCGTAGCCCTCCTCGGTCAGCGTGTGGCCGGCCTCGGACTCATAGGAAAGCTCGGTGGGCATGGGGCCCGAACCGACGCGGGTGATATAGGCCTTCATGACGCCCAGCACACGGTCGACGTTCTTCATGCCAATGCCGGAGCCGGTAATGGCACCACCGGCGGTGCAATTGGAAGACGTCACGTACGGATAGGTACCGTGATCGATGTCGAGCAGCGTCGCCTGGGCGCCCTCAAAAAGCAGAGTCTTGCCCTCGTCGATCATATTGTTGAGCAGCAGGCTCGTCTCGGTGATGTACGGGCGCAGGCGCTCCGCCATGGGCAGGTACTCTTCGCAGATCTGGTCCACGGTGTAGGTGGGCAGGCCATAGAGCAGCTCGAGCTCGGGGTTCACGCGGGCAAGAGCGGTCTCCAGCTTGTCGCGGAACAGCTCCTCGTCCAGCATGTCCTGCATACGCAGGCCAATACGGGCCATCTTGTCCTGATAGCACGGACCGATGCCGCGCTTGGTGGTACCGATGCTCTTCTTGCCG
Source organism: uncultured Collinsella sp. (assembly GCA_900544135.1). Classification (GTDB taxonomy): domain Bacteria; phylum Actinomycetota; class Coriobacteriia; order Coriobacteriales; family Coriobacteriaceae; genus Collinsella. The sequence goes on along the minus strand of UQTU01000007.1, from coordinate 67,634 downwards.
AGCTTCTGCTCAAAGGCGCCATCCAGATCGATGTGGTACGGCATGATGACATGCGCGTTGCCGCTGATCTTGAGATTCTTGGTGGTGATGCCGTCGGCCTCGAACATGTCGATCTCCTCAAGGACAACCTTGGGGTTGACGACGCAGCCGTTACCGATCACCGACACGTGGTCGGAATACATGATGCCGGAAGGCACCTGGTGCAGGCCGTACTTCTTGCCGTTGACGACGATGGTGTGGCCGGCGTTGTTGCCGCCCGAGTAGCGCACGACGGCATCGAAGTCGCCGGCGACCAGGTCGCAAATCTTACCCTTGCCCTCATCGCCCCACTGGGCACCGACCAAAACGGTTGACGGCATGTTTACTCCTTACATTCATGGCCTGTCTACGCGCCGTGCCGGCACGCAGAAGCACAAAACATTCCCAGTATACCCGTGCAACGGGCGCCTGTCCTACTCCTCGGCATGTGCCCCATCAAGCTCATAGAACTTGGTGGATGCCGGCAGGAACATCAGGTCGACGTCGCCGATCGGGCCCGAACGGTTCTTGGCCACGACGATACGTGTAACGCCCTCGTCGGGTCGATCGTCGCGCGAGGCTTCGGCCTCGTCGGCGGAGCGGTCCAAGAACATAACGATATCGGCGTCCTGCTCGATGGAGCCCGATTCACGAAGGTCGGAAAGCTGCGGGCGCTTGCCGGTACGGGATTCGACCTGACGCGAGAGCTGTGACAGCGCGATGAGCGGGATCTTGAGCTCCTTGGCCATGATCTTAAGACCACGCGACATCTCCGAAACCTCGACGGTACGGCTCTCGGAGCGGCGTCCCGGCGGAGGACTCACCAGCTGCAGGTAGTCCAGGATGATGATTGCCTTCTCCTTGTTATGGAGCATGCGGCGGCTCTTGGCGCGAATCTCGGTCACTGTGGTGCCGGGCGTATCGTCAATCAGAATATCGAGCTTGGACAAAGTCTGCGTGGCCTCGTTGATATTGGCCCACTGCTCGGGGCTAATGCGGCCCATGCGGAAGTCACTGATCGAGATCATGGCGTAGGCGCAAATCAGACGCTGGGCAATTTCCTTGCCCGACATCTCCAGCGAGAAGAAGCCGACGGTATAACCGGCCGCGGCAGCGTTGAGCGCCAGATTCAGGGCGAACGACGTCTTACCCACAGCAGGGCGGGCACCGATGATGATGAGCTGACCCTCGCGGAAACCCATGAGCATGCGGTCGAGCGACGGGAAGCCCGTGGGCACGCCCGCAGCCTGGCCGCCTGCCTGGCACACTTCCTCGGCCTCGTTATAGGCCTCGACCATAAACTCGGTCAGCGTCTTGTAGCTCGACTTGACCTCGCGCGCCGTGACCTTGAGCAGCTTGCTCTCGGCCAGCTCCACGACCTCCTTGGTGTCGGTAGGGGCGTTATAGGCCAGCGCGTTGATCTCGTTGGTGGCACCGATCAGCTCGCGCAGCATCGAGTCGCGACGGACGATGGCGGCATGGTGCTGCCAGTTCACGAGCGACAGGGTCTGACCCATCAGCTCCAAAATGTAGGCCTCGCCGCCCACGGCATCGAGCTTGTTGATGCTGCGCAGGTAATCGATCAGCGAGATGGAGTCGATGGGAATGCGGCTGTTGTACATATCGACCATCGCGGTATAGATGGTCTTATGAATGGGCCGGTAGAAGTCATCGGGCTGCAGCTCGACCTGGGCCTCCTCGACCACCTCGGGCGATAGCAGCATAGCGGCCAGTACATTGGCCTCTGCATCTTGGTTTTGGGGAAGACCCAACTTTGAGCCGCGGTCCTCGACCGTCAGCCCGGTCTCCCTATCGTCATATGCCATGAGCATCCTCATTCATATCGCTTGCGAGCATCCATAGTATCAGCCACGGTCCCAAAACGCGCCGCGCGCCGCCAATCATCACCGAACCAAACGGATGAACGGTCCTGTATATAGGACTTCGACGCAACGTTCACCATGACACTCACTCAGCGCAAAAAAACAAAAGGGCGCCCTGGTTTCCCAGAGCGCCCTTCTTAGAACAAGATTGTTGCGTTGCAGCAAATGCTACTCGGCAGCAGCCTCAGTCTCGACCTCGGCGGTCTCGGCCTCGGCGACCTCAGCGGCCTCCTCGACCTCAGCCTCGGCAGCGAGCTCCTCGGCGGTAACGCCGACGAGAACGACAACCTCGGCCTTGATCTCGCGGTACAGCGAGATGGCAACGGTGTGGGCACCGGCAACCTTGATGGGCTTACCGAGCTCGACGCGCTTGCGGTCGATGTCCATACCGAGCTGAGCCTTGATGGCGTCAGCGATCATAGCGGCGGTAACAGAGCCAAAGAGGATGCCCTCGTCGCCGACCTTGACGTCAACGGTGACCTGCTTGCCCTCGAGGGCAGCCTTGGTCTCGTTGGCGGTAGCCAGACGGACGGCCTCGCGCTTGGCGATGTTGTTGCGACGCTCGTCGAGCTGCTTGAGGTTGCCCTTGGTGGCGGCAACAGCGAGCTTCTTGGGGAACAGGAAGTTCTCAGCGTAACCCTGAGCGACCTCTACGACGTCACCCTCGCCGCCCTTGCCCTTGATCTCATCGAGAAGAATAACCTTCATGATGCGTCTCCCTTCTTAGCCGCGGTCGCGGTTGCCACGAGAGGAAACCACGGGGACGGTGTACGGCAGGAGAGCCATCTCGCGGGCGCGCTTGATGGCGTTGGCGATGTCATGCTGATGCTGCGTGCAAGCGCCAGTGACGCGACGGGGCTTGATCTTGCCACGATCGGTCATGTACTTACGGAGAAGCTGAGTGTCCTTATAGTCGATGAACTCAGTGTTCTCCTTGCAGAACTGGCAGTACTTACGACGCGGCTGACGTGCAGAAAAATCATTAGCCATGTCAAAATACCTTTCATTTGGCAACTTCGGCGAACCGAAGCCGCCTCTCACTCAAAAATAGGTGAACAACCCTTAGAACGGGATGTCCTCATCGTAGACGTCGACCGCAGGCGGCGTAGCCACCGGTGCGGCAGGACGTGCTGCGGGCGCGGGAGCTGCGGGGGCGTAACCGCCCTGATCGTAGCCACCCTGGCCACCACGGGAGCTCATAAACTCGATCTCATCGACGATGACCTCAAGCTTGCTCCGGCGCTGGCCGTCGCGCTCCCAAGAGCTGTAGCGCAGCTTGCCCTCGATCGCGACCTTGTTTCCCTTTGCCAGGAAACGGCTCACGGCCTCGGCGCGGGTGCCGAACATGGTGCAGTCGACAAAGTTGGGATAGTCCTCCCACTCGCCAGTCTGCGCGTTGCGGCGACGATCGTTCACGGCGACGCCAAAGGACAGAACCTGGGTTCCACCGGCGGTGGCGCGCAGCTCGGGATCGCGGGTGAGGTTACCGGTGATGTTCACTCGATTGATGCTCATAACTCACTACTTCCTCTTGGGGCACAAGCCCAGTCCAAAACGACAGTCTTACTCCTGGTCGTCGCGACGGACGATCATGTGGCGGACCACAGCGTCGGTGATGCGCAGGACGCGATCAAGCTCGGCGATCTGAGTAGGATCTGCGTGGAAGTTGATGAGGGTGTAGTCACCATCGGTGAGGTCGTTGATCTCGTAGGCGAGCTTGCGCTTGCCCCACTCGTCAACGGAGTCGACCTTGCCAGCGCCCTCAGCGATCGTGGTATCGATACGCTTCATAACAGCGAGACGAGTCTCGGGGTCGAGCGACGGGTCAACAAAGAACAGCAGTTCATAAGCCTTCATATTGTCACCTCCTCTGGGCAAATGTGGCTTCAGGTCGTGAAGGTGCGCCTGAAGCAGGAAAAGACTTGGTAATAATATCTTTCAACCTCCCAGGCTGCAAGAATATGCAGCTACAACCTCATGACCTCCACATATGTCCATACTCACACGGCACTTCATGCGTCTTCCAACCAAATGCTGACCAAATGCTTGACGGAACTGTGGACAAGATACGGCGCTGCGGGGACAAGCTGAGCCAAGCCACAGGTCAACGGGCACAAGGCTGTGGTCGCTAAATGCATACCAGTGGTCCACAGCGCCACCCAAAGATTTTTAAATTCATTGCCAAGTCGCTTATGAATACCCCTTTTGAACAATTGAGTTAATCAACCACGCTGGTCGGAAGCCGTTTTTTGGCACCTCAAACCCCACTGCAACGACAAGCGCGGCCAAGCGTTTTAAAAAATGCCAACTTTTCTGTTTGCACTTTGCGGTTCCTCGTGTATACTGACTTTCGCATTTAACGGAGAGTTGTCCGAGTGGCCGAAGGAGCACGATTGGAAATCGTGTAGGCGTCAAAAGCGTCTCCAGGGTTCAAATCCCTGACTCTCCGCCAGTTAATTCCAAAGCAGGCCTTCGAGCCTGCTTTGTTTTTACCCCACGCGGAGGGGTGGCAGAGTGGTTGAATGCGGCGGTCTCGAAAACCGTTTGGCCTGTATAAGGTCACGAGGGTTCGAATCCCTCCTCCTCCGCCATTTAGGTTGAGAAAGCTCCCAACAACGGGAGCTTTTTTGTTATCGAAATACGTCTCGATCCCACGCTTCCCCAAACATGTACGTCAGCCTCCAAAACCTACATTTTTCGACATCTTTGAAGGCTGACGTACACGTTTGGATTGAGCTCACGGGAGTGGCACTATTCGGAAGGCGCCTCTTCGTCTCGCATACCTTTCCAGTTGCGGATAAGCGCCTTGCGTAGTTCGTTTTGCTCTCGCTGGTGCCCGGTGTCGGTACAGCGAGGCATGCCGAGTGCTTCGCGAATGTTGTTCATGGCGCGGTGAAAGGCGAGTTGGCTGCCGAACTGAGCCGAAGTGAGCGTAACGATTCGATATCCCATTTGGGAGAGAATGGCCTCTCGCTCCGCATCTGTTCCTTTGCGCTCGAGCTCATCGTGAAAGCCGCCCTTATATTCGATACCGAGCTCCCTGCGCTTGTAGGTAACGAGCGCATCGATTTTGAGTGTTCGAGCTTTGGCGCAATGCCAGAGACGTTGAGGGATCTCGAGTGGTTTGTTGTGTTCGATACCTCGGATGCCAACGCCGCCTTCGCTTGTTGGGAGTGATAGGGCGATTGCCGAAGCGGTCTCCATAGGCGAGGCCGAGCGATCGTAGATATGCCTGAGCGCGAGCCGTGCACGTGTGGCACCGGGTTTGCCGGGATGCCGATCGAGCAGTTCGGTTATTTCATCCTTGGAGGAAGTGGCTGGTTGCTCGGTATAAGGGTCGGCGGGATTGAGCCTCATGCGATAATCGCCGCAAACTTCATAGCCATATTCGAGATATTCGATCCTATCCATCCACTCGGCAGCGAGCACGAAGGTGAAGGCTTCGTCGGTGATGAAGATTCCGGGCGTCAACTCGTTAATATGCTCGTAGGGAAGATTTTGTCCAAGAATGTGGCAAACGACGCCTTTGGTACGAATTCGCTCGAATTCGAATACAACCGCGATATCGATAGTCTTAAGCATATCGGACGGAATGCCGCAGTCGGTAAGCGCCTGTCGTATGCGCGCAACGCGTTGTTGGGTGGATATGCCTTGTGCGCCTATCTGGTAGTCGTGCCGCGCAAGAGACTGAACCAAATTCTGGGGTGCATGATGGACAAGCCATGCGGTTTTATGCGAAATGAGAACAGGGGTATCCATTGAGGGCCTCTCGCTCTGAGCCGGTATCCAACTCTTATGTCCGTTGAAGTGGGGAAATATACCGGATGTGAGTAAATCAACTCACTCATGCTGTGAGCTCAATCCAAACATGTACGTCAGCCTCCAAAGATGTCGAAAAATGTCGTTTTTGGAGGCTGACGTACATGTTTTGGACCCTTGGCATTCCAGCAACGCCACGCCCGCGCCCAGTCCCGACCGTTTACCGAGCAATAGGGTCGCCAGACCCGTCAACCATGTACTATGTACGGGCATTGTCTAAACTCGCAATCAGAAGGACCCCATCTTGCCCGTCGTCGCCGCTATGACCGTTACCTCACACGCCACGGATGCCATGGTCGCCATCCCGTTTTGGCTCGAAATGTTCGCCGTCGTCGCGGCTTCAATCTCGGGCGTGTTGGTTGCGCGTGAGCACAAGCTCGACCTGGTGGGCGCGGTCGCGCTCGCGGTGGTCTGCGGTCTGGGCGGCGGTCTTTTGCGCGATATGACGCTCCAGGTCGGCAACGTCTACATCCTCAACCAGCCCATGGCACTACCGCTCTCCATCGCCACAGCCGCCATCATCTATATCTTCCCGGCAATCGTCGATAAGCCCGAAAAACTCATTCCCCTGCTCGACATCATCTCGGTCGGCATCTATGCGGCCACCGGCGCGGACAAGGCGCTGGTCTACGGATTTGCACCCGCCGTGTGCATCATGATGGGCTTTTTCACCGCCGTGGGCGGCGGCATGCTGCGCGACGGCTTTATGGGCGTGGTTCCGGGCATTTTCCAACGCACCAACTTCTATGCCATCGCGGCCATCGCCGGATCGGCAAGCTATGTAGCCCTCGTCATGAGCGGCCTCATGAGCAATGTTGCCGCGCTGATCGTATGCGTTGTCGTGACCATGGGTCTGCGCTGGCTCTCGCTGCGCTTTGACATCAAAAGCCCCACCGAAGAAGACATCGCGCGCTTTTTGCATCGCAAAAAGTAGGTAGCGCGGGCTCATCCTTCGAAATGCAACCGAGAGGTTCTTTTAGAGCGCCCGCGCGTTGGGTACCCTGTTAAGTGCATATCGAGCATCTGACGAAGGATTCACTATGTCCCGCAATCAATTCCCGTCGACCCAGCGCCGTAAAGCGTGGGGCCGCATCACCATCCTATTCGCGCTCATCGCGCTGGCGCTCACCGCACTTCCCACGGCGTCATTTGCCGGCACGGACACGGCAGGCAACGTACTTGCAACCGACAACGACTCTAATCCGTCCGGTGTCGAGGGCGACCTGTATTGGGCCGGTCAGAGTCTCGAACTGGACGATGTCTCCATCGACCGCGATATCATCGCCGCGGGCGACACCCTCTCAATTCGCGACTGCACGGTGGGCGGCGCCGTCCGTCTGGCGGCACGCACCATCGACATTGCCAAGACCACGGTTGATGGCAGCATGACCGTTGCTGGCCAGCATGTCGTTCTCAATTCCGACAGCACCGCCAACTGTTTCTACGCGATAGGCGAGACGGTTGCCTTGCGAGGCTCCACCAAGTCGGCAGCGCTCGCGGGCGATACGGTAACCATCGACGGCACCGTCGATGGCGATGTCGAGGTTTGGGCCGACAAGCTCATCCTGGGCAAGAACGCCCACATCACCGGCACCGTGAACGCGCACGTCTCCGAGGACCCCGAGCGCGCCGCGGGAGCCGAGGTCGGCGCACTCAAGATCGACCGCACCGAGAACGAGGACACTTCCACCGTTAACGATGTCATCGGCGGTATCGTCGCCGCGGCGCTCTCGACCTGCTTTGTCGCTCTGCTGCTCGAGCTCGTCTTTCCGCGTGCGACTGCCAGCGCCGCCGGTATGCTCCACCAGTGCCCCATGCCCCTGTGGATGAGCGGTCTTCTGGGCACGATTGCTATCGCCCCCGCCGTCCTACTGTTGATTATCTCTATCGCTGGTCTGTCGCTTGCCGGAACCCTCTTGTGCGGTGTTATTGGCATCGCGCTGGTGTCGAGTGCCTTTGCGGGGTGCGCGATCGTCCGCATGCTCGGACACAACCAGAACCGCTACGCCATGGCAGCCGTGGGTGGCATCGCCGCGGGTGCGCTTACGGCAATCCCCCTCGTAGGCGATTTCATCAGCGGCGTGGCCTTCGTCTTTACACTCGGCTACGTCATCCAAATCATCTGGCGCAACGCCCACCTCAAGCCGCAGCAGCCGGCTAATGCGCCGGAACTCCCCACCGCTTAGCCGACAACCACCACAAAGGGGACAGGCACCTTTGTGGTGGTACACAAACGTAGCGGGGCACCCGATCGCATCGACCGGGTGCCCCGCTTTTTTCATGTCTCGTGTTGATAGCCGAGGCGAACAGCTACTCCTCAGAGCCGTCGTCGCGCTTACGGCTACGGATGAGATGCGCCACGCCAATGCACAGCACCGCGCCGCCAGCGATCCAAGTAAAGGTCACGCCATTAAGACCGGTCAGCGGGAGGTTAATCTGTTTGGTATTGCCGACGGTAATGTTAAAGGTGCCGTCGGAGCCCTTCTCCGAGTCAGACTTCGCCGTCAGCTTGTTGTCGCCAGAATTTCCGTCGGTGAGGCCGGCGATAATCTTGTCGTTCTGGTTCTTAGGATCAAGCGTGCTTCCGAGCAGAGTAAGACCGGCACCCGGATCATCGGCCTTCATGGTCGGCTTGATCTCGAAGGTGAAAGGCTCGACCGTGGTATAGCCGTCGGGAGCAGAAGTTTCCGTGACGGTATAGACACCGGCGTCGAGACCGACGACTTTGATGATGCCGCCATTGGCGGTCTTGAATTTCCAGGGGTTTTTGCCAAGGGAGCCATCCTGCTGGACGTACAAATTCGTGGATGCACCATCGTCCGCTCCGGTGGCCTGGATGGTGAACTCGGCACCGTCGAGGGCCGCCTCGGTGCCCAGGTCGACCTTGTTGATTTTGAGACCGTAGGTGTAGTCCTTGACCTTGTCAGGCGGAGTCTGGCCCTTGCCATCCTTGTTCATGGGATTGTTGGAGTAGTTAAGTATCACGGTGTTGTCGTTACCCTCAGTGCCGGCAACGTTACTTTCAGTGCCGGCAACAATAGCGTCCGTGTTAATCCGCGCCTTATAGGAGACGACGACACAGGATTGTTTAGTGATTCCGCTGACGTCCTTCAGGTTTTCACAGGTCCACTTTGTCGTCTTAGCACCAGTCGAACTATCGACTGTTTCAGCACTCTGTTTAAAGTTGTTCGAAATTTTCCGACCGGTCTTGTGGGTCAGATCGCCTTTTGCATCGCTCACGCTATCGTATAGATAGACCTCAGCGCCCGACTGCAGCGTCAGGCCCTTGGAGATCTGGTCGGAGAACTGATAGAAATACGTATCGTACTTATCGAAGTTCTCGGCGACGGTGCCGTAGAGGTTGTACGTCACGTCCTGGCCGATCTGGGAGTCGGCGGCGTCATGCTCTTTGCCGTCGGCATCGCCCACGATCTTCTTCTCGACGGTAGGGATTCCGGTTTTCTCGGTGACTTTAACAGGCGTGTTCCCCACGACAGTGAAGATGGGAGACGAGCCCGCCTCGCCGTCTCCGATGGTGCCGGCATCGGTCACAAAGAGCCAGTAACCGTGCTCTAGACCGGAGGCAACACCAGCACTCGTTGTCTTTTTGTCAGTAAGATCGTCCACAGCAGCGGCAATCTTATAAGCAATGTTGTCGGGGCCAACGCAATATGCATCGTTGGTTCCCGTCACCTTACTCGTGATCCAGTCCGCAGCGTCCTGGGCGGTCTTGCCCTTGTAAGTCGGCTCCTCATTCTTAATGACACCCTCGACAGCCGCCTTCACGCTACCGTTTGCCCAGGTGATATTACTCACAACCGTCTTACCTTCGACTGTCGCAACATCAGCCTTAAAAATCTGATAGCCATCGAATTCGGTATGGTTGCCCTCAACGTTCGCAACGGTCACCGAGCCATTGGCCGTTGCAGCCGCATCCTCAGCGAACGCCATCGCGACCGGGGCCATGACGCCGCCGAAGCTCAGCGCCGCTGTGAGGCCGGCGGTTACTGCCAGGCGGGCGATGTTCTTGGTTGTCTTCATGTTTAGTCCTCTTTCTTGGAGGGTTCTCTAGTAACTTTTTCAAAACCAATGATCATCAGGTCGGTAGGCCTGCACGTCACTCGCTACGGAGGCAGTACGCCATTGAGCAAGGGGGGGACAATTATTTTTCACGGCGACCTCCTCCCCGCTTGATGACGAGCGCGACAACAATAGCCGCCACTCCGATGGCAGCCAAAGCCGCCGCCAGCACCAACGCTCTATCTCCCGTCGAGGGCATAAAGCCTCGACTTGCTTCTTTGCTTGGGGTGTTGAGCACCGACAGCTCAATCGAACCCGTCCCGGCATCGGCGGTATCAACCCGCAGAGGGCTTTCGGCCGACACGGTCACCTTGGGCTTCGCGGCCGTCACCTGTTTAACGTCCAGGCCCTCGGCCGTAACCGTCACCGTACGTTTGCCTTCAAAGGCGGCGTATCCCTTGGGAGCCGCGACCTCTTCGACGGTGTAGACACCCGCGTCCATACCGGTCAATTCCACGTGGCCGTCCGCGCCCGTGGTGACGTGCGCGGCGGCATCTGTCGACCACGAGCCGTCAGTCGTTAGAATGCGCCCACGGTCATCGATGATGCGCAGCTTGGCGCCCGCGAGCGGTTTATCGTCCGAGCTTGAGCGCTTGATCAGACTGAGTCCCCAGGTGTAGGCGCACGCATCGTCACTCGGCGTGCGGGTGAATCCGGCGTCGCCGGACTGGTCGGCGAGGGGAGAGCGCGGGTAGCGCAGGTAGACCTCGTTGGGGTTGCCCTTTATAGCGCCTCGATTGCAGTTGTCCCCCAACGGCGCATTGTAGATAGTAACCACGCGGGCGCCCGCGGCGAAGGCGTCGGCCCCGCCGAGCGCGGCGACCAGGTCGCCGGTGCGGACGGTGAAGGCATTGCCCTCGACCGAGACCCTGCACTGTGAAGTAATGTCCGTCCACCCTTTAGCCGGCGTCGAGCTGGCGTTGCCGCCCTCACATGCGACGGCGTCGAAGCCGCCGTCCGCCCCTGCCACCACGTACACGTGCATGCTCGCGGCGACCTTGGAGGGGTCGAGCCCCGCGCTCATGGTGTCGACGAACTGCACCGCGTAGGCGTCGTAGGCGGTAAGACCCGCCGGGACCGTGGCAGAGAGGCGCCAGTACAGGTCGTCTGCGACCGTGGCGTCGGCGGCCTTCTGCCATGCGGCGGCGCTGTCCTCCAACACGTGCTTGGCGACCTTGGGCGTCGCGGCCTTGGGCTTGACGGCGACGGCGCTGCCGCCGACCAGGGCCATGATCGGCGCGGTGCCGGCCTCGTTCTGGGCGATGGCGTCGTCGTCGGCGACGATGAGCCAGTAGCCGCAGGGCAGCTCGGCCGCCGTGCCCGCGTTAAGGGTCACAGAAGGGACGCCGACTTTGCAAATTGCTCTGGCAAGTTTTGCCATCAGCGCCGTCGTCATGTGTCCGTCGGCATTCATCCATTCGGCTGCCGATTGCGCCGTCGAGGCCGAGCTATCAAGCCCCGCGTCATGAAGCACCGGAAGCACAGCTTGACGAACCGTGTCATTCGCCCACATTACATCGGTTGCAACCTTTTGGTCGACATCGTCATCGTCGACAACGGCCGCCGAAAAGAGCTGGTGCGCGTCATACCGCGTCGCAACCGTACCGTCCACCGTAATGGCTCCGGTGTCGGCAGCACGGGCCGCCCCAGGGGCAATCGCGAAAGACAGAATAGCGACCATGATTATCGTCGCGGCAGCCAACAAGCGGCGGTTAAGCCTACTCACGGCTACCACCTCGACCTTGATCGCGATGGCGACGAGCATGCATCCACGTCGCAGCAAAACACAGCAGCGATGCACCAGCCAGATACGTCATAGTCAAGCCAGCCCCGCCCGCCTCGGGAAGCGTGGTCGAGTACTTGTTGGTAAAGATCGGTGGGGTTGTAGAGCCGTTGTCGTAGGTGACCTCGGTGTTTAGCTTTCCTTCTCCATTAGTCACGACAACCTTAACCTCATGTTTGGTCGTGTCGTAGGTGATGTGGTCCTTGACGTTGTTCTCGGCGCCCGCGGGAATGACCTCGGAGATGGCGTACTCATAGATCCCCGTCTTGGTGTAATCCAAGACAAAGTTAATATCACCATCCGCACCGTTCCTGATGGTCTGGAGAACCTTACCGGTCTTCTTGTCCTTGAGCGCAAACCCGAACTGGCTTTCTTGCAAGGTCGAGCCTTCGAGCATCTTGGTGGCAGAAATTGTAGCTTGACCACTATAGGGCGCATCATAGACCGTGATGTCGGTACTCACCGTTGGGGTGTCAATGTCGACACCCTTTGCCCTCAGCTCTTCCGCCTTAGTAAGGGCCTTCTGATAGTCGTCCTCATTGTTGCCTTTGAGCAGAATCCACACTGGTTTAGGGGCAATATTGTATCCGCCGGGCGCCTTGGTCTCCTCAAGGCAATACAACTTGTAGGCTTCCATCTTTTGCGTAGGAGTGCCGAACGTTACCGTGCCCGTTTCGTCTGTTTCATCACTCCGAATCAGCGTTTTCGCAGAATCGAGGCCGAACTCTAATGCCTTGTCCATATCAACCTCGTAGAGCGTGAACTCAGCACCGGGCAGCTTTTTTGTGACATCGCTCTCGTCGACCTTGGTAACCGTTACGCCGTAACCGCTACCGCCAGCCAAACCAGATGCCTTTTTAATAGCCCAGTCTTTTGAATGGACCGTATCACCGTCATAGACACCCGTAAGCGACGCTTTGTTGCTCAGAGAAACCGTTTCTCCCTCGTTACCCGCAGGAATGACCTCGTACTCAACTTTGAGATATTCCTTATCGGGCACGCGGAGCGTCATCTTTGTACACGCCGCGCCGTTTTCATCTTCAATGGTCCTAGCGGAAACGGGGCATTTGTCAGAGCCAAGCAACTTCCAGCCTGTCCCATCGTATTGGGACACATTGACCGAATCCGTCACCAGCGTGCACTTGGCATCCATGACATCGACAAGCTCGAGGAAGTCGCTGTCGCTCTTAAGGTTAACTGCCGATTCGTTAACCAAGATGGTGTACTTGATACGGTTGCTATTGGCGACCTGGTCGCCGGTCTTTTGCAGTACGTTGTTCTTAATGGTGACGGTCCCACTACCGGAGTCGAACGTTTTGCTCCCCGACTCGGCACTGGCTAAGTTGGTGAACTTCACCTCGTTCTTAGAGGTATCGAGCTCACCACGCTTGACCGCCGTCTGATACGTAAGCTTAGCGTAACCAGCATAGTTGCCGAGCGCCGTCGTGGGGATGGAGAAGGTAACGGTGCCTTTGTCATCACTGACGTTCGCAGGGGGTAGGCTGTCGGCGACGGTCTTCTCTCGCTGGGCGGTACCGTTACCTGCTTTCTGGTCATACGGATTCTGAAACAGCGAGTATTTGGCAGACCCTGGCACATAGCTCATACCACTCGGCAGCGTGTCAACGACGTTCAGCGGCTGGTTATTAAGCTTGCCAGCGCCGTAAGGCTCCCCTCCCGGCGTCTTGGCCCTATTCGCATAGACCGTCCACTCAACGATCCATGCACCTTTTTCGGAAGACCCATCGATCTTACTCCAGTCGAAATCCTCACGCCAGGAAACAGCGGTTTTCGCAGAGGGCTTCTCAACCTTAGGAGTCGAGTCCACATCGACGTAGTAATAGATAAAGTCCGTGAAATACTTAGTACCGTTTACTTCCACTGATGCAAAATGGAGTACCAGCCAGGAAGCGCGTCGGATTTTGTCATATAAGTAAGCACCGCATCTGGGTTATCTTTGAGCGCATCCCTTACCTTGTTGTTTATCTGAATGGTGAGGTTGAAGTTCTTCTTGGTTGCAAACGACGTTGAATCATTGTAATCATCGAACCACCAATCGGTTCCCCGTTCCAAAGGGACATTGCCGATCATAATGGAATAGCTGTCGGCGTCTGGGCCGATATTCTGCTTCCAAGCAGTCTGGAACGTATCAAACACTCGAACCGTCTCCGGATTCATCGCATCAACAATGGAGCCCAGCGCTATCCGAAGCTCCCAGGTTGCCCGACCTGTTGTCGCCGCATCAGGTTCTTTCAAAAGCCTCTTTACAATCTGCGTCCCCACCAGCTTCGGCGTAAACGTGCCACTGTCCGTGCCGGAAACGGAATTGTCACGCGAGATATTCGCACTATTGCTCACCGTGTCATACGAGTCCTGATCTTTCATTTGAGTGTGATAGACAATGCGATAGGGCTTGTACTTATCTGTGTCAGATAGACCTGAGAACTTATAGCTAAACGTTTTACCAGTGGAGCTATCGAGATCGCTGCGAGCGATCTCGTCTTCCCCGTAGAGTCCCCTATAAACGATGTAATTACCCGTATACGTCTGCTTGTCGTCCAGCGTGTCGGTGAATGTATAGCCATTCATGTCGGTTTTGATATCACCGTTGTTGAGTGTAACGATCCATTTGATATCGGACGGCGTTCCGGTGCCATCGCTCTTGTTAATCATGTCATAGCGAAACTTATTTGCTTGACCTTCACATTTATTCGAGTTTTCTTTGTTTTGGCCCCAAGTCCAGGTGGCGTTGTTTTTTGAACCGGGGAGCTCATCAATCCAAACATAGTTGTCCACAGAAACATTCGGGTTCATAACCGAATCATAGGTAATCGTATGAGTCCCTTTGGACAAGTTCCCCAAATTAAGAGTCGCGGCCTGCCCGTTAATGCCTGGCTGTTGCTCGAGCGTCTTGCCGTTCAACTTAAACGATTCAGACACAAACGTAAAATTGCTACCCAACTCATCGGTGAGCTGGACATTGTGAGCATAAGACTCGACCACCAGCTTAAGAGTCCACGTTACTTTTCCTTCGCCGCCGGATTGAGAGAACTTCCCCTCCTTCGTTCCCGCAACGTCGCCGTCTTTGGTCGAAATGTCAATTCCGGCCGTTCCAGGAAATTCGACTTTTGTTGTATCGCCGGAGCCAACGTTCTCATTTGACAGCTTGAATGAAAAATCAACACCAACATGAACATCGGACGGATTCGTATTAATCCAGTTTTGGTCAAAAGTGAAGATCAGCTTATTATTCTCGCACTTCCAGGTGCCAGCCTCTTTGCCCGAACCGTCATAGAGCAACCCGCTTTCATCCTTCAATAACTTAACATTGCTCGGAAGAGAGTACTCCGCAACGTTTTGCGCCGAGCTCGGGGTATGGTTCGGCTTAAAGTCCGCGCTAAACGAACCGTAGAGCGTGTCGGTCGAAAGCACGGCAGTATTACCCAAAGGCACTTTACGGTTCTCGTCGGTATACAGCTCGACCGTAACTTTCGCCGTCGTCTCATCAATCACAATCGGCGTCGGCGTCGTCACGTCATCGGCGCGCACTGGAGCTGCGCCGTGAAAAACTGCGGCGGTGAGGTTAATTAAAATGAAGATCAGGGCCGCCATACCCAGCGACCGTGAGCGGTGTGCGTCCATAGTTGTCCCCTAATTCCTACAACACAGTGTGGAATACGGCGAATCGTCGGATCGAACACAAACCCCAACATCAACGAGAACCTACCTAGCGCATTGCAAGAACCCATTGGGGAGCAACTTCTAAGACGGTTCGTCTATGCCACAATGCATAAAATACAATATAGATACCAATCATGTAAACCGCAGGTAAAGAGGTCTTTTAATTTAATACCAGTTGATATTTACCTGTTAACGGTTTTGTATCATACCGGTTTTATTTAGTGGAATTATGTATATGTTTAAACAACTTAACTTTGACCGAAAAGCCGATCAGAGGGATAGTCGCCTCAGCTGTGGTGCAAACGAACCTTTCCCCTTACACCAAAAAAGGGCGCCGACCGCGATGGTCGGCGCCCTTTCTTGTTAGTCGCTATAAAGCCCAGCGCTTATTTGTTGACCTGGCCGGCGCGAACGGCAGCCTTCTTGCGGTCGGTGGCGTTGAGCAGACGCTTGCGCAGGCGAATGTTCTTGGGGGTGATCTCGACCAGCTCGTCGTCGGCGATGTACTCCAGCGCCTCCTCCAGCGAGAAGGTGCGAGGCGGCACCAGCTGGACGGAGATATCGGAGGTCGAGGAACGCTGGTTGCCCAGGTTCTTGGTGCGGGCGATGTTGACGACCATGTCGCCAGCCTTGCTGCGCTCGCCCACGATCATGCCCTCGTAGCACTCGGTGCCCGGCTCAACAAACAGCTGGCCGCGCTCCTGCAGCGTACCCAGGGCGTAGGCAACGGCCTTCTCGGTGGTCATGGAGATCATAGCGCCGTTCTGACGGTTGCCGATCTCGCCGGCGTAGGGGCCATACTCCAAGAAGGTGTGGTAGAACACGCCCTCGCCGTGGGTGACGTTCATGATGCGGTTCTTAAGACCCATGATGCCGCGCGTCGGGATCTTGAACTCGAGGTGCGTCACGATGCCCGAGGTATCCATGCTCGTCATGATGCCGCCGGAGGTACCGAAGACCTCAACGACCTTGCCCGAGTACTCGTCCGGGCACTCGACGACGGCCTGCTCGACGGGCTCCATCTTGTTGCCGTTCTCGTCCTTCTTAAACAGAACGCGGGGACGGCCAACCTGGAACTCAAAGCCCTCGCGACGCATGGACTCCATCAGAACGGACAGGTGCAGGATGCCGCGACCCGAGACCTCGACGCCGCTCTTGTCCTCGAGCTCCTCGATCTTCATGGTCACGTTGTTCTCGGCCTCGTTGAACAGGCGCTCCTTGAGCTGACGGGCGCCCACGATGTCGCCGTCGCGACCGACGAGCGGGGAGGTCGAAGCCTCAAAGACGATGGACAGAGTCGGCGGGTCGATCTCGATGGGCTCGAGCTCAACGGGGTTCTCGGGATCGGTGTAGACATCGCCGATATCAGTGCGGTCGATGCCCACGACGGCGGCGATGTCGCCGGCGCCGACTTCCTGGCATTCGGTGCGGCCCAGGTAGTCGAAGGTAAAGAGCTGCTTGACGGTAGCGGTGGCGCTGGAGCCGTCGTTCTTGACGACCAGGATCTGATCGCCCTGATGGATGGTGCCGGAGTACACGCGACCGATGCCGATGCGGCCAACGAAGTTGGAGTGGTCAATGGTCACGCACTGCATGGCCAGCGGGGCATTCTCGTCAACCTCGGGAGCGGGCATGTCGTCGATGATCATATCGAGTAGCGGATACATGTCCATGTTGCCGTCGTTGGGGTCAAGACGGGCAAAGCCATTCATGGCGCTGGCGTAGACCACGTGCTCCATGGCGAACTCGAGCTGGTCGTCGGTGGCACCCAGGTCGGCCATAAGGTCCAGGCAGTCGTTGTAGGCCTTCTCGGGGTTGGCGCCCGGACGATCGATCTTGTTGATAACGATCATGATCTTGAGGCCGGTGTCGATAGCGTGACGCAGCACGAAGCGGGTCTGGGGCATGGGACCCTCAAAAGCGTCGACCAGCAGCAGGGCGCCGTCGGCCATACGCAGCACGCGCTCGACCTCGCCGCCAAAGTCGGCGTGGCCCGGGGTGTCGATGACGTTGATCTTGACGTCCTTGTACTCGATAGAGATGTTCTTGGCGAGAATCGTGATGCCGCGCTCGCGCTCCTGGTCGTTGGAATCCAGGACGCGGTCCTCGACCTGCTGGTTGGCACGGAAGGCGTCCGTGGCACGCAGGAGCTTGTCGACCATCGTCGTCTTGCCGTGGTCGACGTGGGCGATGATGGCGATGTTCCTCAGATTGTCTACGCGCATGTAGTTCCCCTATCTTCTATCCATATACAAACGGCACGCGTATGCGGCCCGCCCAGCGATACAACGCTCAGCGGGAATATTGAGCCTTTTACCGAAAACTCGTTTATTTTAGCGATTTTAGATAAGAGGGGTTTCCTCACCTGCAGGTTCAGGGTCGCTCCACATAAAACCATCGCCGGCACCCATGCCCTCATACAGCACGTATGCCGAAAAACCGCTCTCGAGCGTGGTTTCGAAGAAGCTCACGAGCAGGGCGTCGTGATAGCCGCCGTCAATTTCGACACAACCGGTGTAGCCGATGGCATAGCGGGCGATACGGCCCAGGCCCTCGTCCTTAAGACCCATCTTGTGCTCGGAGATAAAGTTGGTGGCCGCCTCGAGGCATGCCTCTTCGCCGTCCTCGTCGAGCGCCGCCAGATAACGGTTGGAAGCAGCGTCCTCAATTGCCACGACCACGCCAGGGTTTTCACCGGCGGCAAGGTCGTCCAAGAACGCGCCGATCAGGTCACACACCATGGCGTCGAGCTCGGCGGAGACGTTACCGGCGTCCTGCATATCC
This sequence comes from uncultured Collinsella sp., assembly GCA_900544135.1. Lineage (GTDB taxonomy): Bacteria > Actinomycetota > Coriobacteriia > Coriobacteriales > Coriobacteriaceae > Collinsella. The sequence continues at coordinate 49,586 of UQTU01000007.1, read as the reverse complement.
TGTGCCATCTTTAGACCTTCCCATCGAGTCTGGCGTCGTTACAGTTCCTGTGCCTCGGCGGCGATCTTGGCGGCAGCGTCGCGGGCGCGCATCATATCCATCGCGCGCTTGTCGAGCACCTTGATCTGACTGGTCAGCATTACCGCGTCGACCACACCCCAGATCACCAGGCCCGTAGAGATCGAAAACCCAAGCGCACCAACTGTACCACGAAGGCGCGAGCAGATTGCCGCAACAAGGGCGGAGATGACAACCATCTTGATAAACGAGCCGCGACGCTCGCGAAGCGTGCGGGCCTGTGTCACATAGGCAATGCGAGCCGCCTCAGAAGCCTCCGAGCGCATCTGGGCCTCACGCGCAATGGCTGCCGCCTCAGCCGACATGCCGCCGGCCATCAGCGAACACTCCGCAACCCTGCCGCCCCGCATTTAGAAGTCATCGGGGGAGAGCGTATGGACGAACTCGTCGAACTTCTCGAACTCCTGCTCGTCGTCGACATCCTCGGCGTGGGTGGAAACAGTGCCCAGGCGATTCATGATGTCGTCCTCCACAAACATGGGGGCATTGCTGCGCACGGCAAGGGCAATGGCGTCACTGGGGCGGGCGTCGATCTTGCGCTCCTCGCCATCGGCCAGTACGACGATCGTCGCGTAGAACACCGGCGGCTCGGCGCGGACGATCTCGATGCGCTCGAGCTTGGCGCCCAGGGCGTCAACGGTATCGAGCAACAGATCATGGGTGATCGGGCGCTCGGCGCGGCCGCTATCGATGCCGCGGCTGATGGCAGCAGCTTCAAACGAACCAGTCTGAATGGAAAGGGAACGCAGCGGCGCGGGCGAGTCCGATTTGCTGCTGCGCTCACGAAGCACGATAAGCGATGGCACGGGACCGGCGGCCATGACGATGGTCTCTATGTCGACACGAACCATGGAACACCTCCGGTACGTAGCGGTTAACACGCGGCAGCCCGCCGCATTGAATAGCTATACTACCCAATCTTTCGCACAGCACACAAAACCAAAATGAGATTTATCGCAGACAAGAAAAAAGCCCCGAGGCAACGCCTCAGGGCTCTTCACAGGTTTGATGGTGGACCTGACAAGATTCGAACTTGTGACCTCCCGGTTATCAGCCGGACGCTCTAACCAACTGAGCTACAGGTCCATCGCGCAAGGGATATATTAGACGAGTCGTTACGCGCGCGTCAACAACTTTTTTGAAAATCTTTGGGAGGGGTTCGCCCCGGCCGCATGGCGGCACATGAAGTCGCCTGCTCGGACAGTCCTGGCTCGCACGGAGAGCACATTAAGTGCTCTCCGGCTCGTGCGGAACTCGCGATCGACTTCATGTGCCGCCATGCGGCCGGGGCGAACGCGGGTCCCTAGGTTTTCAAAAAAGCGGTCGGCGCGCAGGTGCGCCGACCGCCGATATATGGGGTCTGATGTTTTTGACCGGAGAGGACTACTTACTCGTCGAGGAGATCTTCTGGCATGTCGTTGCCGTCGCCTAGGTCGACAGGGGTTTCTTCGGGAGCAGAGCCGTCTCCTGTGGCTTCGCCTTCGGACTTCTCTTTGGCGGCCGTCATGCGGGCTACGGCGCAGATGCGGTCGTTATCGTCGACGGTCATCATCTTGACGCCCTGGGTGGCGCGGCCAGTCTGGCTGATCTCGTCGGTCTTGACGCGAATGACCGTCGCACCCTCCGTCACGATGAACAGCTCGTGCTGCGGGCCCACTGTCTTCATGGCCGCGAGGTTACCCTTACGCTCGGTCATTTGGATGGTGTAGACGCCCTGGCCGCCGCGATTCTGCTCCGGGTAGTCCGCGACCGGCGTGCGCTTGCCGTAGCCGCGCTCGGTGATGACGAACAGATCGCCGTTGCCGTTAGTGACTTCCATGCCCAGAACGCTCACGCCGTCCTTCATACCGATACCGCGAACGCCGCTAGTATCGCGGCCGGTGGCGCGCACCTGCTCCTCGGAGAACATGATCGCCTTGCCCGCGGTGGTGGCCAGGATAATCTTGTCGCCCTCGCGCACGCGGCGCACGTTCAGCAGCGCGTCGTCGTCACGCAGGTTGATAGCGATCAGGCCGTCGCGACGGCTGCGGTCATATGCGCTCATCACGGTCTTCTTGACCATGCCGCTCTTGGTGGCAAACATCAGATACTCGTCGGCAGGGAACTCGCGGCAGCTGATGACGCTCGCGATCTTCTCGCCCTCCTCGAAGGGCAGCAGGTTGACGATCGCGGTACCGCGCGCCTGGCGCGTACCCACCGGCAGCTCGTGCACCTTCAGGCGATAGACCTTGCCCTTGCTCGAGAAGAACAGCACGTACTCGTGCGTGGACGCGATGAACATTTCGTCGATGACATCGTCCTCTTTGAGGTTGACGCCCGACACGCCCTTGCCGCCGCGTTTCTGGGCGCGGTAGGCGGCCACCGGGATGCGCTTGACATAGCCGGTGTGGGTGATGGTCACGACCATGTCCTCGTCGGCAATGAGGTCCTCGACGTCCAGGTCCTTCTCGACATGGCTGATCTCGGTGCGGCGCTTATCGCCGAACTTCTTGGAGATCTCGCGCATCTCTTCCTTAATGACGCCCAGGATCTTCTCCTCGTGCGCCAGCAGGTCCTCGTAGTAGGCGATGGCGCGGCGCAGGCCGTCCAGCTCTTCCTGAATCTTGTCGCGCTCCAGGCCGGTCAGGCGGCGCAGCTTCATCTCGAGGATGGCCGTGGTCTGCTCGGGCGTAAAGCCAAAGCGCTCGATCAGGCGGCTGCTGGCCTCGGAGTCGGTCTGCGAGGAGCGGATAATGCTGATGACCTCGTCAATATGATCGAGAGCCATCAGGTAGCCCTCGAGGATATGCGCGCGAGCCTGGGCCTTCTTAAGGTCGAAGCGGGTGCGGCGGGTGACGACGTCGACCTGGTGGTCGATGTAGTGCTGCAGCATCTCGCGCAGGCTCAGGCATTTGGGAACGCCGTTGACGAGCGCCAGGTTGTTGGCGCCAAAGGTCGTCTGCAGCGAGGTGTACTTATACAGGTTGTTGAGCACGACCTGCGGAATGACGCCCTTCTTGAGCTCGATGACCAGACGGATGCCCTTCTGGTTGGACTCATCGCGCATATCCGAGATGCCCTCGATGCGCTTGTCGTTGACGAGCTGGGCGATCTTCTCCTGCAGGGTGCCCTTGTTGACCATGTAGGGAATCTCGGTAAAGACCAAGCGGCTGCGGCCGGTCTTGGTGGACTCCACGTGGGCCTTGGCGCGCACGGTAATGGAGCCGCGGCCGGTCTCGTAGCTCTGCTTAATGCTGGCGCTGCCCATGATGATGGCGCCGGTGGGGAAGTCCGGACCGGGCATGATCTGCATGAGCTCGTCGACGGTGGCGTCGGGGTTGTCGATCAGGTAGCAGGTGGCCTCGATCGCCTCGGTGAGGTTATGCGGGGCGATGTTGGTGGCCATGCCGACGGCGATGCCCTGGCTGCCGTTGACCAGCAGGTTGGGGAAGCGCGCAGGCAGTGCCACGGGCTCGGCGAGTGATTCGTCGTAGTTGGGCTGCCAGTCGACGGTATCCTTCTGCAGGTCACGCAGCAGCTCCATGGCGGGCTTTGCCAGGCGGCTCTCGGTGTAACGCATGGCAGCGGCGCCGTCGCCGTCGATGTTGCCGAAGTTGCCGTGGCCGTCGATGAGCGGCGTGCGCATGGAGAACCACTGCGCCAGGCGAACCATTGCCTCATAGACCGCGAAGTCGCCATGCGGGTGGTACTTACCGATAACTTCGCCGACCGTCCAGGCCGACTTCTTATGTGGGCGGTTGGGGTAGATGCCGCTCTCGTTCATCGCATACAGGATACGGCGGTGCACCGGCTTTAAGCCGTCGCGCACGTCCGGCAGGGCACGCGCCGTGATAACCGACATCGAATACTCGATAAACGACTGCTTCATCTCGCGACCGAACTCCGAAATCTGGAGCTGGCCGCCGTTGATATCCTCGCCGGCCGAGGCGCCACGGTCGACTTCGCCAAAGCTCTCCTCGAGCTCACCGTCGTCTTCTTCCTCATCATCGGCATCGGGGTTATAGGCGTCAGGATCGCCGTCCTCGCCCTGCTCAGCACGGGCAAGCAGGCGCTTCAGATCGTCGGGCATGCCGGCATCGCCGGTCTCGCCCATACCCTCGTTATTGTTGATATCGTCTGCCACGTTACCTCCTCATGGTTTGCGTGGTCCATTAGTTCCCTGCCACGGAGACGGCTTTTCCAGGTGCCGCAGATTCGCTCGAAAGAGGAGGGAAGCGTACTTGGGTACGCGACCGACGATTGAGGGCGAAGGTGCGGTGGCTGGGAAAGCCGAACAGGTTAGGCGTCTAAGAAGCGCGCGTCGTGCGCGTGTTTTTCAATGTACTCGCGGCGATAGCCGACCTCGGAACCCATCAGCTCGCGCACGGCGCGGTCCGCCACCACGGCGTCCTCGATCGACACGCGCTGCAGGATGCGGGTCTTGGGATCCATCGTCGTCGAGGCAAGCTGCTTGGGGTCCATCTCGCCCAGGCCCTTGTAGCGCTGGACGGTATAGCCCTTGCGCTTCTTGGTGATCTTGCCGTCCTTGGCCTTGCCGTCCTCGTCGTTGTCGTCGGGGTTCAGGCCCAGACTCTGGATGGTGTCGCGCAGGATCTCGTCTTCGGGCTGGCGGCCGTTGGGATACACGTAGTGGATCTTGTTGCGCACCTTAATGCCAAAGATGGGCGGGCAGGCAACATAGACGTAGCCGGCATCGATCAGCGGACGCATGTACTTGTAGAAGAACGTCAGCAGCAGGATGCGGATATGCGCACCGTCGACGTCTGCATCGGTCATGATGATGATCTTGTGGTAGCGCGCCTTGGTGATATCGAAGTCGCCGCCGTCGCCGGCACTCGTCGTGACACCGCAGCCGATCGCGGTAATCAGCGACTGGATGGTGTCACTCGAGAACGCGCGATGGTCACCAACGCGCTCGACGTTCAGAATCTTGCCGCGCAGGGGCAGAATCGCCTGGATGTCTCGGCGACGGCCGTCCTTGGCCGAACCGCCTGCCGAGTCGCCCTCTACGATGAAGAGCTCGGTCAGCTCGGCATCGCGCACCGAGCAGTCAGCGAGCTTACCGGGCAGGGATGCCGTCTCAAGCAGGCTCTTGCGGCGGGTCGCCTCGCGCGCCTTGCGGGCGGCGTTGCGCGCCTTGCAGGCCTGTTGCGCCTTCTTGACGATCTCGCGGGCGGGCTTGGGATGCTCCTCGAGGTAATCGGCGAGGCCGTCGGTCACGATCTTGAGCGTGAGAGCGCGCATATAGGAGCTACCGAGCTTGGCCTTGGTCTGGCCCTCAAACTGCGGATCGGGCAGCTTGACCGAGATAACGGCCGAAAGGCCCTCGCGCACATCGTCGCCGGTCAGGTTGGCGTCTTTTTCCTTGAGCAGGTTCTGTTTGCGCGCGTAGTCGTTGATCACGCGGGTGAGCGCGGTGCGGAAGCCCTCAAGGTGCATGCCGCCCTCGGGAGTGTAGATGTCGTTGGCAAACGACATGACGTTCTCGCCGTAGCCGCTATTCCACTGCAGGGAAACCTCGACCTCGCCCATCTTGGCCACGGGAGCGTCCGGGTCCGATTTGCCCTCGATGTAGATGGGCTCCTTAAAGGCCTCGGGGACGTCCTTGCCCTCGTTGAGGAACTTGACGAAGTCGATGATGCCGCCCTCGTAGCAAAACTCCTCCACGTGGGGAGTCGCCTCGCGCTCGTCGGTCAGCACGATTTTGAGGTTCTTATTGAGGAACGCCGTCTCCTGCAGACGGTTGTGCAGCGTATCGAAATCGTAGATGCAGGTCTCGAAGATCTCGTCGTCGGGCCAGAAGGTGACGGTGGTGCCCGTCGAATCCGAGGTGCCCACGACCTCCATCTTCTTGACGGTCTTGCCGCGCGAGAACTCCATCTCGTAGGTGTTGCCATCGCGACGGACCTGAACGACCACGCGCTTGGACAGTGCGTTGACGACGGAGATGCCCACGCCGTGCAGGCCGCCCGAGACCTTATAGGCCGAGTTATCGAACTTACCGCCGGCGTGCAAGATCGTCATAACGACCTCGAGCGTCGGGATCTTTTTAACAGGGTGCTCGTCGACGGGGATGCCGCGCCCGTTGTCGACGACCGTGATGGAGTTGTCGGCGTGGACCGTCACCTGGATCTCGGTGCAGAAACCGGCCATGGCCTCGTCGACGGAGTTGTCAACGATCTCCCACACCAGGTGATGCAGACCGCTGGCGCTCGTCGAGCCGATATACATGCCCGGGCGCTTACGAACGGCCTCGAGACCTTCGAGAATCTTAATCTCGCCGCCATCGTAATCGTTTTCGTTTGCCACACGTCCTCCTTCAGTCAAGAAAATGTGTACAGCCTTACTAGTTTATCGTAAAAAAATACCCTCGGGAACGAGGGTATTTGGCTCTACAAGGCCACCAGATGCGATTTAAGGCTCTTTTTTGCTTTGCACGCCCTTGGCCCACTCGGCACTGGCTCTCATGGCATTCTCGAGGGCCTCGCGCAGTTTTTGGTCTTCGATGGGCGCCACTTGGCGCTCGATCTCGGTACGCTCGGCCTCACTTAGGTCGGCGTGCGGGGCCGGCGGTCGCTCGGTCGGCGCCGGGCGCAGGCGTTCCTTGGCGGCGGGCGGTGTGTGGCCGGGCGCGGTGGTTTTGAACACCAGGCCGTCCACATGCGCACCGGCGCGCTCCATGCGCGCGCGGATGATCTCGCGCAACAGCGTCATTTCCTGCGTCCACGAGGGCGAGTCGAGATATACCAGCAGCTCATTGGACTCGGGCAGGTAGCGCAGTCCCGTCACATGCCGTCCCTCGCGCGTGCCCGAGCACACCGCGTTCCATGCGCGATAGACCGTGCGCGACTCCTCGGCAGCCTCCATCTGCGCACGGCGCTTAGGCGTTGCAGCCGCCAGGATGCGCTGGCGCTCTGCGTTCAAAAACCCGCTGAAGGCGACTGTCTCGCTCTCGCGCTCGTAATTAGCACGTCTCACCCATGCTCACCACCTTGGCTCGATCAAGCAGGTCATCGGTAAAGTACCCCAGGTTGGTCGTAGTTATGACCGTCTGGATATCATCGCCAATCAGCCGCAGGAAAGCGCCGCGACGCTCGCCGTCGAGCTCGCTCATCACGTCGTCCAAAAGCAGCAGTGGGGCGGTGCCCAGGACATCGCGAGCCACGGCAACCTCGGCCACCTTCCAGGACAGCACCAGCGTGCGCTGCTGTCCTTGGCTGGCAAATGAACGGGCGGAGCGACCCGCCACGGTAAACTCAATCTCGTCGCGATGCGGTCCCACCAACGTCACGCCGCGGCGAATTTCCTCGTCGGCATGCTCGTCAAGGGCGGCCAGCATGCGCTCGTACGCCCAACCCTTCAGCTCTTCGCGATCCTCGACCTGGGGCAAAGCCCCCAGCGTGGACGCATAGGTCACGTTGACGGCCTCACCTGACGCTACTTGCCCGTAGGCAGTGTGCACATGGCCCGCCAGCCGGTCGAGCAGAGCCAACCGGTGCACGAGCAGGGCCGAGCCCGCGCGGGCAATCGAATCGTTCCACGCGCCGAGCATCTCGCGGCAGCACCAGGTCTCCTTGAGCAAGGCGTTACGCTGGGTCACGCAGCGCCCATAGGTGCTCGCAAGATCGGCATAGCGTGCGCTCAGTTGCATGCCAAAGTCATCGAGGGCGGCGCGGCGCACACTGGCGCCACGCTTAACCATGTCCAGATGGTCGGGGCAAAACAGCACGCTCGGAAGAACCCCGCGCACACCGGCGGCAGAGCATCTCTTGCCGTTGCGGCTAAACGAGCGCTTACCGTCCTCCGCGCTCAATCCCATATCAAGCACGCGGCCGTCGCCCTCGAGCCTCAGCTCGATCTTGCACGAGCCCACGCCGTCATGGACGAGCTCGGCTGCGGTCGGATGCCTAAACGAGGCGCCGCTCGTCAGCAGCTGCAGCGCCTCTATGAGATTGGTCTTTCCCGCCGCGTTGGGTCCCGCAAGTATCGTCACGCCCTCGTCCAGGGCAAGGTGATAGCTATCGAAGCTGCGGTAGTGCGCGACGGAAAGATCGCGGGCGAACATGGTCATGGCGCAGCGCTAGATGCGGACCGGCATGACCAGGTACAGGTAGTTGATCTTGTCGTAGGACTTAAAGATGCCCGCCTGCGAGTAGCTCTTGAGCTCCAGCGTGATCTCCTTCTCCTTGGACAGGGCATTGAGGCAGCCGAAGATGTAGTGGTAGTTGAAGGCGATGGTACCCGACTCGCCCTCGGCCTCGACATCGATCGTCTCCTGCGCAAGGTCCTGGTCATTGGAAATGGAGGACAGGCCCATCTGCCCGTTCTCGACATCGATCTCGAACTTGACGGCGGGGTTGGCGCTCGCGATAACGGCCACGCGCTTGAGGGCGGCGTTAAAGGCGGCGACGTCGATCTTGACGCTCGTCACGCACGAATCGGGGATGAGCTGCTTGTAGTTGGGGTACACGCCCTCGATGCGACGCGACACGTAGGTGGTGTTGCCGGCCTCGAAGACGACCTGGGTGTCGGTAGCCCCGATCATGATGGTCGCTTGGCTGGCCATGATGTTCAGCGCGTCGTTAAAGGCGTCAGCCGGAACGTTGAGCTCAAAGCAGCCCTCGAGGGTCGAGGTCTCGACCTGCGTATCGCACACGGCCAAGCGGAAGGAATCGGTCGCTACCAGGCGTACGGTGTTGTTCTCGACCTTCATGTGCACGCCGCCCAGGATGGGGCGAGCCTTGTCGGTCGAGGTGACGCGCCACACGCGGCCGACCATTTCGGACAAGACATCGGTCGGCAGCTCCACAGCACTCTCGATGGCATAGGCCGGAAACTCGGGGAAGTCATTGGCATCGAGCGTGTTCAGGCGGAAAGAGCTCTTCTCGCAACCAATCAGCACCTGGCGCTCGGACAGTTCAAAGGTGACCGGGGCATCGGGGAGGGTCTTGGTGATATTGGAGAGCATCTTACAGGGAATAACCATCTCGCCCTCTTCTTCGACATGCGCCGCGATGCGATGACGGATCGAGATGGTGTAGTTAGAGGTCTGGAATTCCAAGATGCCGTCTTGGGCCTTAACGAGCACGCCCGACAAGATGGGGAGGGTGGATGCCGAAGCGACACCCTTCATAACGACGCCGATGGCTTGTGTAAGCGAGCTCTGGCTGACGGTGAACTTCATCTTTTAATACCTTTCTATAGATATAAATATCTTAATAATAGTAATAGCACTGACGAAACTGTTGATTACTCCCAAAGACGCAGGTCAGACCCAGAAAGAGAATCGACAGCAACCTGTGTGCAACAGGGGTGGTTTTCCACGTTCAAAACCTGCGCAAAACTTTTCATCACCGCGGGTTGAGTTTTAGACACCTTATGCCCGTGGTTTCGACAAGTTTTCAACAGGTGTCTCTATTTCCCTACGAGCGCAGTGTAATTTTATCGCGCAGCGACTTGAGGTCTTCGGTGACGGTGCGGTCTTCCTGGATCATCTTCTGGACCTTTTTGTAGCTCGTGCTGACGGTCGAGTGGTTGCGGTTGCCAAATTCGGCGCCCACCGCCGTGGTCGTCATCTCGCACATCTCGATAGCCAGGTAGATAGCGATATGGCGTGCTTTGGCGATATTGGCGTTGCGACGCGGGCCGATGAGCTCCTCGTGCGTCACGCCGTACTGCTCTTCGATGACGGACTGAACCGTCTGGACGTTGATCTTTTTGGCCGATGTGTCGAAGTACTGGCTGGCGATGGCGTCGATATCGTCAAAGGTGAGCTCCCCGCCCTCGCGCTCGCGGTCGCCCGCCTCGCCGGCGCAGCGCTCGCAAAAGCTCTCGAGTTCGCGGATGTTGGTGCCCGAGACCTCGGCCATGTGTTTAAAGTGCTCGTCGGTCAGGTGCCCGCTGTCGCCCCCATAGGCCGCCAGCAGCGAGTCGTCGCCTGCCTCGGGAGCGGCGACGATGGTGTTCTCGTAATAGCGCTGCAAGATCTTGTATTTCATCTCGTAGCTGGGCTCTGCGACCAAGCAGAGCATACCGGCGTTGAAGCGGCTGGTCAGACGCTCGTCCATGCTCAGGTCCTTGGGGGCGCGGTCTGCCGCGATGACGACCTTCTTGTTGTTGCGGATGAACTCGTCCATGAGCTGGAAAAAGTAGTCCACGCTCGCGCGCTTGCCGATGATGTTTTGGATGTCATCGATGATGAGCACGTCCACGCCGTGGTATGCCTGCATGATAGGGGCGTTGCTCTTCTTTTGGCGGTCGAACTCGGTCATCAGGTCGTCCAGATATGCTTGGGAGTTGGCATACTTGACCTTGATCTCGGGCGACTTCTCGGCGAGCTCGTTTTTGATGGCAAGCAGCAGGTGCGTCTTGCCCAGGCCCGATTTGCCGTAGATGAACAGTGATGTGCACGTGCCGCGCTCGTCCGCGAGGGCGGCAAACTTGAGTGCCGAGCGATAGGCATGGCTGTTCTCGGGGCCGTAGACAAAGTTCTCAAAGGTAAATTTTGAGTTCGCGGCGAGTGGGGCTCCATCCGTATTCTGCTCGGCCGGCACGGTCGGTGCTGGCATGGGTGAAGCGGGGGTCGCGGCTTTCGTGGACTTGGTCGGCGCTCCGCCCTTCATCTGGTTCATCATGCGACGAAAATCATCGGCCGAGAGCGTGTTCTTGATTGCAATGCCCGAATCCGCGCCCGCCGCTGCGTCATGAGCGATGGGCATGTGCGTGACGGGTGCGTTCGTTGACGTCGCAGCGGCGGTCGGCAACGGTGCCATGGTTTCGCGGGAAACATCGCTGTGCTGGTGCTCGATTGTCGGCACGTCGCCTGCGGAGGCTGGCGCCGCCGGGGAAGCAGCGGGAGCCGTGGCGGGCACCGTCGCGGCAGCAGATTCGGCCGTTGCGCCTTGCGGTGCCACGATGTCGAGCGCGATCGGAGCAAAGGCGATTTCTTCCAGATAGGCCTCAATAGTCGGCTGATGCTTTTTGAGCTGCGCGATGGCAAAGCGCGAGGGGGCCTCGATCGTGAGCGTATCTTCGGTCAGGCTTATGGCGCGCGATTGCCCCAGCATGTTGATGAGGCGTGCATCTTGGCCGTCGCGCTGGCAAAAGGCGATGGCATCCCCCAGGATGATGCTTGCTTCCTCGTCCACTGTCTCTCCCGTTCTTTAGCTCTGAGCTCGCACGCGAGCGGCGCCGAGTTCGGTCAGATGGTATTTCTGGCCATGCTTGATGACCAAGCCGGCCTGCGCCAAGTCATTGAGCGTGCGTGACCAAGTGGGGGCCGAGTTTCCAAACGCCCTCGCCAGATCGGTTGCACCGCACGCTTGATTTTGCGCCAGATAGCCCAGCGCGGCGTTGCCGCGATCGCTTACGAACACGTCCGGCTGTGGCTGCGCATACTGATTTGCTGCATTAGGATACATCATTTGAGCTGCTGATTGTTGAGAACTCTGCATCGGCGGCATTTGCTGTTGAAAACTTTGAGGCCACTGTTGGTAAGGCTGCGGAGTCATCTGCTGGGCCCAGGGGTTGTACTGCTGCTGCGGCATCTGCTGGTACGGCTGCTGATATCCCTGCTGGTACTGCTGTGGGAACTGCTGGCCATACCCCAGTGGCGGCATCTGCTGATATGGATATCCCTGTTGGTACGGCTGATATCCCATTTGCTGGCCACCCGGTGCCCCCGTCGCCTGCTGCATTGCTGCTGCATCCTGATCCGCCAGCGGCATGGCCTCTGGCACGTTTGGCGGCATCGACATCGACGCCGCCTGGGACTCTTGTGTAGGAAGCATTCCGGGCTGCTGCATCTGTCCCACGGGGGGCTGCATCTGTTGCGTTGCCATGGGCTGCTGCGCAAAAGCTCCCGGCAGGGGATATGCGGGCTGCTCCGTCTCGGGCCGCACGGCAGCACCGCGCCCGCCGGCACGCTCTATTTCCAGCACGCGTTTAGGGTCCAGGCTTACCGTAACCACGGTGCCGTTGCCCATGTTGTCCTCGATGGACACGGCCCCGCCGGCGTTTTCCAAATATTCCTGCACCATGGGAAACCCTGCTCCGGTTCCACGGATATAGCGCTTCATCTTGCTGTTTGCGCTGGTAACGCCAAAGTCGAAAGCACGCTCCTTGTCGTCGATGCCGGGTCCTTGATCAGCAAAGCGGATGGTGTCTCCGCCGTCCAGAATCGAGATGATGGGCTCGGCAAAGTGCGCGTGGATAAAGTTTTCGACAATCTCGCGGATGACCATGAGCGAGATATGGCCACCTTGTTCTTTCATGCACTGGTAGACGGTGTTGGTCGTCTCTTCCAAATACGTGCGGACATCTTGCGGATCAATGACGATCACACGCGGTGTCGACAGCATGTCGTCATAGACGGCGATGCGCGCGGCGTACATGGCTTTTGGCGCCTGCGCGGTCGTCTGCTCGCCTTCCTTACGCTCTTCGCGCACGCCGGTGATGTGCTCGTTGTCGGGTGCCGGGTCTCCGGAATCGACCATGGTGTAAAAGTCGTCAGACATGCCGCTCGCAATCTTTCAAAAGGTTTCGAACAAATAGTAGCTCACCGTGCAATGTTTCTCATCTTTTGACAACTTTTCAAAACCTGTTGAAAACTTTGGAAAACGGACGAAAAGTTCTCAACATTGCCAACATGACCTGTTGAAAACTCGATGAAATATCGTGAAAAGTTGCCATGCACCGCTAAATCGAGCTCGGCTTATGGGGGAACCGTGTGAACTGCGCAACCTTTTACCTTTGATTTCTTGACATTTGAACATTGATTTCCCTACAATCTTCAAGCTCACGTGTCTATATCTGCGTCCGCGCCCCCGCGGACACTCGAAATGCAGCAGGAGGAACTTAAGATGAAGCGTACGTATCAGCCTAATAAGCGTAAGCGTGCCAAGACCCATGGCTTCCGTGCCCGTATGGCCACTAAGGGTGGTCGTGCCGTGCTCGCCCGTCGTCGCGCCAAGGGCCGCAAGCGTCTCACTGTCTAGCAGCGATACACACATCTCGCATGAAGACTATTAAGTCTCAGCAAGATTTCGAGCATGTGTTCAGTCAGGGGCGTCGTTTCAATCACCCTCTGATTCGAATGACCATATGTGAATCGGTTGGCGAAGGCGACTCCGGAAGGGTCGCCTTCGTTGGTGCTAAACGGCTCGGTTGTGCTGTCGTGCGCAACCGTTCTAAGCGTGTGATGCGCGAGGCCGCCCGCAGCTGTGGATTTCCCGTTGCGGGTTATGACATCATCTTGTTCGCAACTCCCAAGACGAGGGTTTCCTCGCCGCAGGAGATGGACAATGCATTGCGTTCGCTTATGAAACGCGCCGGCGTTGCCGGGGAGGAGCGATGAGCAATCACGTTTTGCGACGTGTTGCCATCGCTCCTATTCGCATATATCAACAGGTTGTTTCGCCCTTATTGCCTGACGCCTGCATTTATTACCCAACGTGCTCGCAATACGCCGTCCAGGCGATTGAGAAGTACGGTGTTTTGAGAGGCTGCTGGCTTGCCGTGAGGCGCATCGCTCGCTGCAATCCCCTGCACGTCGGCGGTTATGACCCTGTGCCCTAGCGGGCACTCGCTATCGGAGGAAAACTTACATGTGGGATTGGATCGTTAACATCCTTTTCGAGCTGCTCAAGCTCATCCAGACCTTTGCGGTCGACTGGGGCCTGTCCATCATCATCCTGGTGGTCATCATCCGTCTGCTGCTGACGCCGCTTATGCTCAAGTCGACTAAGTCGACGGCACGCATGCAGGTGCTGCAGCCCAAGATGCTCGAGATCCAGGAGCGCTATGCCGACGATCCCCAGCGTCAGGCCGAGGAAATGCAGAAGTTCTACAGCGAGAACAAGTTCAACCCGATGGCTGGTTGTCTGCCGCTGTTGATTCAGATGCCTGTCCTGTTCGCTCTATTTACGCTGCTGCGTAACCTGCCGGACTACTTTAACGACGGCACGTTCTCGTTCTTTAATATTCTGCCCGACCTGACCACCACGCCGAGTGCCTCCTTTGCCGATGGCTTTATGGTCGCGCTGCCTGCGCTGGTCTGCTTGATCCTGTTCGCTGTCCTGACCCTGATTCCGCAGCTCTATATGTCGCGCAACCAGACCGGCCAGCAGGCTCAGAGCATGCGTATGATGGCCGTTGTCATGACGGTCATGATGCTTTGGATGGGCTGGAGCCTTCCCGTTGGTGTTCTGCTGTACTACGACGTCTCGTCTGCTTGGCAGGTTATCCAGCAGATTTTTGTGACGCAGAAGGTCATCGACAAGGCGAAGGCCGATGAGGAGGAGCGCCTTAAGAACGCGCCGCTGCAGGTTGAGGTCACTCGTCGCGAGAAGAAGCCGCGCCCGCACAAGAAGAAGTAGCGGGATATCAATCTTATTTAGGTACCTAACTTTTGGAGTACGTTATGTCTGAAGAGATCATCGAGGATATGCTTGAGGAGGTTGCCCCGCAGGTCGCGGGCGATTATCCCGAGATTGCACAGCGCTACAAGGCCGGTGAAGAGCTGACCGACGAGGAGCTCGACACCATTGCCGATGTCGCGATTTCCATCCTGCGTTCCATCCTTTCGCACTTCGATGCCGCCAACTCTCCTATCGATGAGTATGAGGGCGACGAGGGTGAGCTGATTCTGGATGTAACTGCTCCCGACCTTGCTGTTCTCATTGGCCGTCATGGTCGCACCCTTGATGCCCTTCAGGTTATGTTCTCTTTGCTAGTGAGCCGCAAGCTTGGCTTTAGGTATCCGGTTGTAGTGGACGTCGAGGGATACAAGAGCCGCCGTCAGGACAAGGTTGCCTCCATGGCTCAGTCTGCAGCCGAGCGTGCCATCCGCACTCATAAGAGTGTTTCGCTTCCGCCCATGAATGCCTATGAGCGTCGACTGGTTCACATTGCACTTCGTGGCAATGATGCCGTCGATACTCATTCTGAGGGTTCTGACCCTGATCGCCATGTGGTGATTGTTGCTCGATAATCTGCTCGAGCTTATGCTAAGGGGACGTGGTTTCCACGTCCCCTTTTTTTGTCAAAAGTTCTCGATACACTGTTTTTTGTCAGAAAGGAGCTTTCGTTGTTAGTACTTACTGATCAGCAAGCTGACGAGATGTTGACTCGTCTAACTTCCTATTGCAAAGAGTATTCCTTGAGCGTATCTGATGTTGAGCTGAGGAAATGTATTCAGCATTTGGATTTGGTTCTGGAAACAAATAAGACAACTAATCTCACCCGTATTCTTAACGTAGAAGATGCTGCGGTACTTCATATCCTCGACTCACTTGTTTTGCTCCCCTATATCAATAAGGCTCCTGAGGGAGCTTTGCTCGATATGGGGACAGGTGCGGGCTTCCCTGGTATTCCGTTAACCATAACCACGCATCGTAAAGCTACTTATATTGACTCTGTTGGCAAGAAGGTTGATGCTGTCAATTCTTTTGTCCATGCTCTTGGATTGAAACATTCTCATGCCGTTCATGATCGTCTTGAAGAATATGCTCGAAGCTATAAGAAGCAGTTCTCTGTCGTAACCGCCCGCGCACTGGCCCCTCTACCGATTCTTGTTGAGTATGCGGCTCCGTTCCTCAAGGATGGAGGTCTATTTGTTATCACCAAGGGCAATCCTTCGGATGAGGAGCTTGCTTCCGGCATGTCAGCAGCTAAGATTTGCGGCTTCACTTTGCTTCTGAATGACGCAATCGATTTGCCTGAGGGCTTGGGCCACAGGGAGTTCATTGTTCTTTCGAAGAGTCATCCAGCATCCGTTTCATTGCCTCGTGCAAATGGCATGGCAAAGAAGAATCCGCTTGCCTAGATGTTTCACGTGAAACATAATGGATACTAACAACTTGCAGTGTTTCACGTGAAACATGGCGGTTGATATCGAATCGGAATGTTTCACGTGAAACATCCTCCGTTTGACAGCTTTAATACACACCAGGAGGGACCGTGGGATTTCGCGACGTTAAGCGTTCTAAGAGCGCAAAAGACACGCGTATCATTGCAATCATCAATCAAAAAGGCGGCGTAGGTAAGTCAACGACGGCTGTAAACCTTGCAGCAGCACTGGGTGAGCAGGGTCGTAAGACACTGATTGTCGATTTTGATCCGCAGGGAAACAGCACCAGTGGATTTGGAATTGAAAAAGAAGACCTTGATCACTGCATCTATGATGCATTGTTGAATGATGTGCCGGCAGAATCGCTTGTTCTTGATACAAATTGCAAAAAGGTATTCGTAATTCCAGCTACGATTCAGCTTGCAGGTGCCGAAATTGAGCTCGTAAGCGCAATTGCTCGTGAAACCCGCCTCAAAGATTTGCTTGAGCCGATTCAGGACGAGTTCGATTTTATTTTCATTGACTGTCCTCCTTCGCTCGGCCTGCTTACTATCAATGCCTTGACCGCAGCAGATAGCGTTTTGATTCCAATCCAGTGTGAGTATTACGCACTCGAGGGCGTTACGAAGCTGCTTGAGTCAATGAAGATGGTCAAATCACGTCTGAACAAGGGCTTAGACACCTATGGCGTGCTTATGACCATGTATGACTCACGTACTTCTTTGTCGAATCAGGTTGTTGAGGAAGTTCAATCGTACTTTGGTGATAAGGCGTTTAAGACACTGATTCCCCGTACGGTTAAAATCTCTGAAGCTCCGTCTTTTGGAGAACCGGTAATTACCTATGCACCTCAAAACAAGGGTGCAAAAGCGTATATGAACCTTGCAAAAGAGGTGATCAAGCGTGCCTAGTGCAAAGAAACGTGGTGGATTGGGACGCGGACTCAATGCTTTGGTCTCAGAGGCTGAGTATGAGACCGGTGGTTCTGCTGCATCTGCTTCAAATGCCGCATCTGAAACAAAACTACCTATTGAGGATATCGTTCCCAACCCTAATCAACCGCGAATTCACTTTAATGAAACTGAACTTCGCGAGTTGAGCGAGTCAATCCAAGAACATGGCGTTTTGCAGCCGCTCTTGGTTCGCAAGCATGGAAACGGCTATGAGATCATCGCTGGTGAGCGTCGTTACCAGGCGTCAAAGCTTGCTGGTCTTGAGGAGCTGCCTGTCATCATTAAAGATGTTAATGATGAAGAGATGCTGGCTCTTGCTCTTATCGAAAACCTTCAGCGTTCTGATCTGAATCCCGTCGAAGAGGCTAAGGGCTATCGCCAGCTCATCGATGCTAGCGGTATGACCCAGGAGGCATTGTCGAAGGCCGTAAGCAAGTCACGCTCTGCAATTACAAACTCGCTGCGCCTTCTCGATCTCCCCGAAGTAGTTCAGCAGATGATTTTTGAGGGTAAACTTACTGCTGGTCACGCACGTGCGATTCTTGCAGTTCCCTATGAGGATGCTCGAATTCGACTTGCAGAGAAGGTTGTTGCGGAGGGCCTTTCCGTAAGAGCGACAGAAAATCTTGCTCCATTGTTTTCTGCCGGAGAGACACCTAAGACGCCGCGGCCTGCAACGCCTCAGTCTTTTAAAAAGGCTGCGCGTGTACTCCGTCAGGTATTTAATACCAACGTGCGTGTGAAGAGCTCGCGTGGAAAGAATAAGATTGAGATTGAGTTTAAAGACGAGGAAGAGCTCTCTCGTATTCTTGCTGAAATGATTCAGTTTGATCAAGGAGGCCAAGATGAGGAATAAGATTATAACTGCGATTGCATTGGTGACGACTGTCGCGGCTGGTGCCTTTGCTGGCTATAAGATCGCGACAGACGATGAGCTTCGAGATCGTTTGCTTCGTGGCGCGCAAGATATCGTTGATACATCCAAGAAGAAAATGGATGTTATGACAGAAGATGTTGCCATGCGTACTGCTCAGGTAACGAAGAATCCCAAGATTAATCAAGGTTGGGTTAGCAACCAATGGGAAAATGTAGGCTATTAGGTACCTAACAATTACTCAGCATATTCTAAGGGGCCCTTGTCTGATTCATGAGACAAGGGCCCCTTATTTTGGCCGTAAAAAATGGGACAGGAAGCAACTGATTCAAAATTGAGGTCAATAAATGAAACGGCCCCGGTTGCATATCCTGCAACCGGGGCCGTTCGATGTTTCACATGAAACGTTTTGGAGTGCGACTCCCCTATGCGTTCTTCTGAACTTTGAAGCGCTGTTTCAGCTGTCCGCAAGCGGCGTCAATATCGTTACCACGGGAGTTACGAATCGTGGTCTCGATGCCACGGGACTCAAGACGACGCTGAAGATCCTCAACCTTATGAATCGGCGACGGCTTGAGCGGGCTGCCCTCGATGTCGTTAAGTTGAATCAGGTTAACGTGGCACAGCGTTCCCTCGCAGAAGTCGCAGAGTGCCTGCATCTCGGGATTCGTATCGTTGACGCCTTCGATCATGGCATACTCATAGGTCGGGCGGCGGCCAGTCTTCTCGGTGTAGAGCTGAAGCGCTTCGTGAAGGCGAAGCAGCGTGTATTTCTTAACACCGGGCATGAGCTTATTGCGCGTCGACTGGATGGCGGAATGCAGGGAAACGGCAAGAGTGAACTGCTCGGGGATATCGGCAAATTTGCGAATACCGGGAATAACGCCGCTGGTAGAGACGGTGAGGTGACGAGCGCCGATACCGATACCATCGGGGTCGTTGAGGATACGCAATGCCTTGAGAACCTCGTCGTAGTTGGCAAACGGCTCGCCCTGGCCCATGAAGACAACGCTTGTGGCACGCTCGCCAAAGTCGTTGGATACATGAAGCACCTGGTCGACGATCTCTTGAGCGGTCAGAGAGCGCTTGAGGCCGTTGAGACCGGTAGCGCAAAAGACGCAGCCCATGCCGCAGCCTGCCTGGGTGGAAACGCAGGCGGAAAGTTTGTTACGACGGGGCATGCCGACAGTCTCGATGGAAATGCCATCGTGGTACTCGAGCAGATACTTGCGCGAGCCATCTTTGGAAACCTGCTTGGTGAGTTCAGTCGGCGTATCAAAGGCAAAAGCCTCTTTAAGCTGCTCACGGAAAGCCTTGGGAAGGTTGGTCATATCGTCAAACGAACAAACGTTCTTCTCAAAGACCCATTCGATGAGCTGCTTCGCGCGGAAGGCGGGCTGGCCAAGTTCGGCCACGAGCTCGCGAATATCGTTTTGGCTCAAGTCGCGAATGTCCTGAGATTTAGTCCTGGGATTCATGGAAGCCTTTCGATTTTGGGGAAACGTAGAGGGTATCGCTACAATATGGTATCAGCTGCAGAAATTATAGAGGAGGAGTCTGCCCATGCCGGGTAAAAGCCTAGAGAACATGCACGTAGCGGTCTTGGCGGGCGGTCATTCCGCCGAGCGCGAGATCTCGCTCGATTCGGGAAAGAACGTTGTGGTGGCACTGAAGGAAGCCGGCTACACCTCGGTGGAGCTGCTTGACACGGCCGCTGATGACTTTATGGTAACCATGGCGACCGGCGGATTCGATGTGGCATTTATCGCCATGCACGGCGCCGGCGGTGAGGATGGCGCCATGCAGGGTGCCATGGAGACCCTGGGTATCCCCTACACGGCCTCGGGCGTACTTGCCAGCGCCTGCGGTGCCGACAAGGAGGTCTCTAAGCTCCTATACGCCAAGGCGGGCATTCCCATTGCCCCCGGCCTTGCGCTCGAGGTGGGCGATGAAGTCGATATCGATCATATCGTCGAGGTTTGTGGCGAGCGCTGCTTTGTGAAGCCGGCCGTCAACGGTTCCAGCTATGGCATTTCCCTGGTCCATGAGCCCTCCGAGCTGCCCGCGGCAATCGCCAAGGCGTTTGAGTACGGCGACAAAGTGCTGGTCGAGAAGTGCATCGAGGGTACCGAGATCACCGTCGGCGTATACGGCGAAGATGACGTACGCGCCCTGCCGATTGTCGAGATTCGTAAGCCCGAGGACTGCGAGTTCTACGATCTGGACGTGAAGTATGTCGACCCTACGGATATCCATCGCATTCCGGCGCAGATTTCACCCGAGAATTACGCTCGCGCTCAGGAACTTGCCTGTGCCGCTCACAAGGCCCTCGGTTGCCTGGGTATCTCGCGCAGCGACTTTATTGTGAGCGAGGACGGCCCCGTTATCCTCGAGACCAATACCATTCCCGGCATGACCGATACGTCGCTGTATCCAGATGAGATCCGCCACACCGACGACATGACGTTCCCGCAGGTCTGTGACAGCCTGATCCGTATGGGCCTTCGTCGAGCGGGCATTGCATGCTAATCGAGGACGCGGTTTCGTCAGGAACGCCGCAGTTTGTCATCGACTCCTATGCCACGCTTGCCGACCGCGCCAAAACGCAGTCCTTCGGCCTTATCGAGGAAGATGTGATTGTCCTCGATACCGAGACCACGGGTCTTTCGGTGCAGGACAACGAGCTGATCGAGATCTCGGCGGCCCGTCTTTCGGGCCGCGAGGTCATCGACCGCTTCGATACCTTCGTGCATCCCAAACAGCTGATTCCCGCCGAGATTACCGAGCTCACGAGCATTACAAATGCCGATGTGGCAGATGCCCCGTCGGCGGTTGAGGCCGTCGCCGCTCTCGCCGATTTTGTCGGTGGCTGCCCGGTGATCGCACACAACGCCACGTTCGACCGCTCGTTTATCGAGTCGATCAAAGGCGGCGTCAACGTGAGCGATATTTGGATCGATTCGCTGGCGCTGTCGCGCATCGCGCTTCCGCGCCTGGCCTCGCACAAGCTGTCTTTTATGGCCGATCTGTTTGGCTGCGACTCGGTATCACACCGTGCCAATGCCGACGTCGACGCCCTGTGTGGCGTATGGCGCGTGTTGCTCGTGGCGCTCACCGACTTGCCCCAGGGCCTCATGGCGCGCCTAGCCGACATGCATCCGGACGTGCCCTGGTCCTATCGTCCTATCTTCTCATTCTTGGCAGGGCAGAACCCTGGTTCTATCTTCTCTCTCAGCGCCGCTCGTGCTGACGTTCTCAAGGCCGATCGCGCCGACGATCGGGTGGACGCCGATGAGCTGCCGGTTCTCAAGATGCCGAGTCGTGAGGAGATCGAGGCAGACTATGCGCCAGGTGGACTGGTCAATCGCATGTATCCCACCTACGAGCCGCGTGATGAGCAGATCGCGATGGCACTCGAGGTCCGCGATGCGCTGGTCACGGGCACTCATCGAGTAATTGAGGCAGGCACAGGCGTCGGCAAATCGATGGCCTATCTGGTGCCTTTTGCCGAGGCAGCACGCCGTAACAACATCACGGTTGGTATTGCGACCAAATCGAACAATCTTGCCGACCAGCTCATGTACCATGAGCTGCCAAAACTTGCCGAGCAACTGGACGGTGGTCTGTCATTTTGCGCTCTCAAGGGGTATGACCACTATCCGTGCCTGCGCAAGCTCGAGCGCATGAGCCGCGGCCAGGTCGAGATTACCACCAAGCGCGATCCGGCGGACACGCTCACGGCGGTCGCGGTCATTATGGCGTACGTCTGCCAATCAGCCGATGGCGACCTCGACTCGCTCGGCATTCGGTGGCGCAGCGTCAACCGTCCCGACTTTACGACGGCCTCGCGCGAGTGTGCTCGTCGCCTCTGCCCGTTTTTCCCTGATAAATGTTTGGTCCACGGCGCTCGCCGTCGTGCGGCGCATGCCGATGTGGTGGTCACCAACCATTCCCTGCTGTTCCGCAACGTCGCGGCCGAGGGCAGGATTTTGCCGACGATTCGTCATTGGGTAATCGACGAGGCCCATTCCATCGAGCGCGAGGCGCGCCGTCAGTGGGCGCGTGTGGTGTCGGCGGACGAATCACGCGTTCTGTTTGAGCGTCTGGGTGGCTCGAGCACCGGCGCGCTAAGCCAGGTTTCCCGTGATTTGGCAACCTCCGAGGGCTCTACGCTCTATCTGGGCCTTACCGCCAAGGCGACGTCGACAGTTGCGCGCGCGAGCATGGCGATCGCCGGCGTGTTCGATGGCGTTCGCGAGCTCGGTCGCCGTGCCCGTGGGGGCTATGACAATGCCAATCTATGGATTGGCCCCGAGCTGCGCGAATCTGACGACTGGCATGATTTCTTACAGTCGGCCTACACTGGCATCGACGCATTGGAACAAGCTGACAAGAGCGTCGACGCGCTGGTGCAAGCCGTCGCCGCCGACAAGCCAGAGGTTGTTGTCGACCTGGGTGATATCTCGCGCCGCCTGCACGAGCTGGCCGAGAACCTAAAACTCATCATTGATGGTACCGATGAACACTACGTGTATTCGCTGCAGGTCAATCGCAGGCTGCGTGCCGGCGGAGAGTCAATGACCGCAGAGCGCATCGACATTGGCGAGGCCTTGGCAACCGAGTGGCTGCCCGAGGTTCACACGGCTATCTTTGCCTCGGCGACCATGACGGTGTCCAAAAGCTTTGAGCACTTTAACCATGCGGTCGGCCTTGATCGCATCGGTGCTTCAACGTCGTCATCGCTGCACTTGGATTCGAGCTACGACTTCGATTCGAACATGGCTGTAGTCGTTGCGGGCGATATCCCCGATCCGCGCGATCGTGAGAGCTATCTTACGGCGCTCGAGCGCGTACTGGTCGACGCCCATCTTGCCATGGGCGGATCGGTGCTCACGTTGTTCACCAATCGGCGCGACATGGAGGACCTATACGCCCGCGTTGAGCCCAAGATGGCCCGTGCGGGTCTGGAGCTCAACTGCCAGCAGCGCAACTCATCTCCTCGTCGCCTGCGCGACCGGTTTATCAACGAACCGACCTCGTCGCTTTTTGCGCTCAAGGCCTTCTGGGAGGGGTTTGATGCCAGCGGCGAGACGCTGCGCTGCGTCATCATTCCCAAGTTGCCGTTCTCGAGCCCCACGGATCCGCTCTCGTGCGAGCGCAACCTGCGCGAAGACCGCGCATGGGCGCGCTATTCGCTGCCCGAGGCGGTGCTCGAGGTTAAGCAGGCCGCGGGGCGTTTGATTCGCTCGTCGACCGATAGCGGTGTGCTGATCTTGGCGGATCCTCGCCTGGTGACGAAGGGCTATGGCAAGAAGTTCTTAACGTCGCTGCCCACGAGCTCCTACCAGCGCATCGAATCGGCGCAGATCGGGCACTATCTACAGCTGTGGCGTGCACGCCACGAGCGGCGGCGCTAAAGCGGACAGACGAGGGTTTTTGCCATATCGCACAGACGCTTTGACAAGGCGGGGTCATCCAAGATGCGGATGGCTCCGCCCGCTGCGATTATCTGGCTCAGCAGCCAACGCTCGGAGCCGTAATGTACGGTTACCGTTGCCATGTCTGTCCCGCTGCGTTCGATTAGGGTGATGCCGGCCCAGTCCAGATGCTCCGCCATATCGAATGGCATCAAGAGCTTTGCGCTACGCTGCGTCCGGGCAAGGGAATCGTGGAGGGATGCAACGTCCGGTGCGTGAGGCACGACGGAGTCTTCCGTCAAGGCGAGTCCCTCGATTTTATCCATGCGATAGGTGCGCTGCTCATCGACCGCGATGTCCCAGGCAATCAGATATGTTTGGTCGCCGTTTGCTGTAATGCGCAAGGGGTCGACCAGACGCTCGCGTGGCCGCGCATCGTCCATCGAGCGATACGAGATACGACAGCGAACGCCGTCCTGAATGGCGCAGCTCAGCTGCTGCCAGTGCGACCCGTGGTTGACGGTGTCAAAGACGTGCTGGTTATAGCCGAGCTCTTCGGGTAGAAGAGCATGTCGAATTCGAGCCGCCGCCTGGGGCTCGATCCCCAACGATTCAAGTTCGTGGTTGAGCACAGCGCCCTCGGCGGCACTCAGGCGCAGCGGTAGTACACGCCCGGCGTCACCGGTGAGGACCACGCGCTCGCCGTGGCATTCGCAGATGATACGCGCACCCGATTCTCGGTCCGCGAGCGTCGAGACGATCTCGAGAATCTCGTCGAGCGACGCCCCCGTGATGTCAAAGCGACTGCAAATCTCGGTTCGTGTCATGCCGCTCTCGCCGGCGGCGTAGAGGGCCTCCATGATGTCGATGGCGCGCGAGAGCCTCTGCTCGCTGGTGAGTTTACGCACGGGCATGCTCGTGCACCGTCCTTTCAATGAGGTGGTTCCACGCCTGCTTGAGCGATTTGGGGGCCATGGGCCTCATGCCGTCCATGGCGTGGGCCATGCAAAATGAGGCGGCGGCTTCAAGATCGCGCACGTCAACGGTCCAAGTCCATCCCGAATCGGTGTGTGCGAGCTCACCTCGCCCGCGCGTGAGGCCGTTGATCATATCGATCTGCGTCTGCGGGGCGAACGAGAACGTAGCCGCAACGGGCGGGCGGTCGGCAAAATCGAATTCAAAGAACAGGTAGTCGTTGAGATTGAAGTCTGCAGGGATGGCGTAGGCCTTCGAAGGACGCCAAGCGCGAACGATACGGTCGCAGCGGAATGTCCTGATGTCGTCGGTGGCATTGTCGAGGCCGCAGAAGTACGCAACGCCCTCGCGCTCGAACATGCCGTAGACGCAGACGGTACGCTCTTTCTGCTCACCGCGTCCGTTCTGATATAAAAATCGCAGCGCGCACCGCTCGGCAAAGGCGCTCCATACCGCATCGACGGTGGGAGAGCGGCGGATCGGTGCATCGTCCACCGCCGAC
This sequence comes from uncultured Collinsella sp., assembly GCA_900544135.1. Classification (GTDB taxonomy): domain Bacteria; phylum Actinomycetota; class Coriobacteriia; order Coriobacteriales; family Coriobacteriaceae; genus Collinsella. The sequence goes on along the minus strand of UQTU01000007.1, from coordinate 24,940 downwards.
ATGCCGGTGAGGTAGGCAATCTTGGAGCGAATATCGGCAAGCGGCGCGGCAAAGGTGGATGAGCCGGCCGCTAACGTCTGGTCGATGGCGTTGAGCAGGATATCGGCGTCGTCTGCGGTGATGAGGCCGCCTGCAGCAAACGTGTGCTCGCGGTCGATTGTCCACGAGCTTTCCTCGGTCTCCTGCGCACCGGCGGGGCGAACCTCCTTGATTAAGATGCCACGCTCGAGCAGTTTGTCACGATCGCGCCGAAACTTGCGCTTATCCGAGTCAATGTTGCCCGAGCCATATCCCAGGTCAGAATCCAAGACGATCTGCTCGGTCGTCAGCGGTTCGGGGGAGCTGTTGAGCACAAAGAAAAGATTGAGGATGCGCTGGGCCGTTTTATCGAAACTGGGCTCCGAATTCCCCTTTTTAATTGTCGCGGTCGTGTCGCTTGCCGTCATAGAGTCCTCGCATGAGAAGGTGGTTTGCTGCCATGATTTTAGTCCGATATGGAGATTAGGCTATATCCTTGTCCGCTCGGGGCGTTAAGATGGCCCGAATTCGGTCGTTTGCGCTCGCTCGGGGTATACTTTCGACTATATACGGTTCTAATGTGCATGCATTGGGCCTATTTGTCGGATTATGGATGTGGAGCGCACATGGCGAACACCCAGAACTATATTAACCACCTGCTGCAGAACACCGGCATTACGCCGGCATGCAGCGAAGAAGAGCGCTTGGCTGCCGAGGATATCGCTCAGATCTTCCGCAACCACGGCTTTGATCCCGAGGTTCAGGAGTTCAATGCCCCGGCGCCCAGTAGGTTGGCATTTGCCGTTACCGGTATTCTTGCGTTTGCCGGCGCCCTGCTGATGGGCATCGGTGGCGGTATCGGCTTGGTCGGCACCTTGCTGTCCATTGTCGGCGCCGTTCTTTACGTGCTCGAGCGCACGGGCCACCCCGTGGTTTCGCGCCTGGGCAAGACGGGCGTGAGCCAAAATGTCATCGCCTACCACAAGGCCTCGGGCCCGCTCGCGTCTCCGCGCAACCGCCCGGTGGTCGTTGTCGCACACTACGACTCTCCCCGTGCTGAGCTGCTCGCCCGCGAGCCCTATGCTTCGTATCGTGCACTCATCGCCAAGCTGTTGCCCGTTGCCACGGTTGCCCCTGCTGCCGTTGCCATCCTGCGTATCCTGCCGCTCCCCGGCGCGCTCAAGGTTCTGCTGTGGATTGTCGCGATCCTCGCTTCCCTCGTTGCACTTGTCAACGCGGCAAACATCATCTCTAACCGCCACATTCTTCCCTATACGTCCGGCGCGGTGTGCAACAAGTCTTCTGTCGCCGCCATGCTCGGCGTCATGGACAACGTTGCTCCCTTCCAGGGCGAAAACGAGTTTCCCGACGATGTTCCGTTCGATACCTATTTTGGGGAGCAGAAGCGTCGTGCCGAAGAAATGGCGCGCGCAGCGGCGGAGTATGCCGCGGCCCAGCAGCAAAACGACTACGGCAACACCATCGAGTACGAAGAGCCTACCTACGCCGAGGACGAGTTCGGTCAGCCGACTGCTCCCGACGCTCAGACCGAGCCCGAACAGGGTGAGGCTTTCGACGAGCAGATCGAGGGCTTTGAGGGTGCGTCTGCCGACGAGACGCTGATTGGCGCCATTGTGCCCGAGGATCAGAATCAGGCTGTCCAGGCCGAAGAGTTCAATGACGAGGTTCCCGCTGCCGAGCCGGCGGAGGAGCCTGTCGCGGCCGAGCCCGAGCCCAAGCTCTATCGCAATGCCGCCGGCAACATCCGCTTTGGTTCGGATGCCATCCGTGCGCTCGGAATGCTTCCCGAGTCCTGCACGCTCGATTACGAGGAGGGCGAGGAGCCGACGTTTGAGCCCGAGCCTGCCCCCGTCGTGACTGCGCCTGCGCCTGTTGCCACCGTGGATGATGAGTCTGCCGCGGTTACCGCTGCCGTTGCCGAGCCCGAGGCAGTGTCCGCGATCGATCCCGCGGCAGGACTGGACATTTTGGCTCCCGCCGCGCCGGCGCAAGACGTTGCGGACGAGTCTGACGACGATTGCGTTGAACAGCCGAGGCGTGTGTCTTACGAGAGCGATACTGATTTCTCGGCCGAGATTCCCGCGGCAACGCCCCATGCCGATATTGCATCCGCGTTCTCTTCGATTGGCGCCAGCGCTTCCAACTTCTTTAAGGGTGCGCTTGCAAAGGGCAGGAAATTTGTCGACGATTTCGAGGAGAAGCGCGCTGCCGCACGCGAGACTGCCGAGCAGGAGGCTATCGCTCAGCAGCAGGCAGCCGAGGCGGCACGTGAGCGCGCGGCGCAAGAGTTCGAGCAGAACGAGGCTGTGCAGTCCGTGCCCGTCGACGCTGCCGAAGCTACGACGTCCTTTGAGTCCCAGCAACCGGCGTCCGCGGATGTTGTTGAGGCGACGACGTCTTTCGAGGCTCAGCAGCACGTCGATAGCACCATGTCGTTTGATGCCGCGCAGTTCGATTCCACGATAACGTTTGAAAAGCAAGGCACCGCGATTGCCGAGTCCCTTCCTGTTTCCGATGAGCGGGGCGATGCGGCAGACGATGACGAGCCTATTGATGCTGCCGCAATCCAAGATGCCGCCGAGGACGAGCCCGTCGAGGCCAACTCTGACGAAGAGCAATACGCAACAGCCGAGCAAGATGATTCGACCGAGGTCGAGCAGGAGGAGGTGCCTGCGGTTTCCGAGGCTCCCGAGACAGATGAGTCGAGGCCTTACTCCACGCAGATTTTCACCATGCCGACCCCGAGTGGTTCCGGTGCCACGGTTGCCGATGTTGCTCCCACCCAGGACGAAACGGTCGATTCCCTTATGGCCCAGATTTCCTTCCAGGCATCGCCGCGTCCGCAGATGAATGTTCCCGATCCGGCGTCAGCTCCGTCGCCTGCACCTTCCTCGTCTCCGCTGGCTTCGGTCCCCGATCCGTCGCTGCCGTCGATGAAGCAGGCAAACGTTGCGTCTCGCACGTCGCTGTTCGACCTTCCCGACCCCTCCGCACAGGTCAACGACCCCTTTGCTACCGCTCAGGGTCCCGAACCCACATCGGCACCCGTTGCGCCTCCTATGCCCGTTGCGTCGGGCGCTCAGCCGATTGAGACCATTTCGGCTCCCGCCCCGGCGGCACCCAAGTCTCGCAAGCGCGGCCTGGGCGGCCTGTTCGGTCGTAAAAAGAAAAACGAACAGGACAGCATGAGTGATTGGCTGGGCGTCGAAGACGATTACGATGCCAAGAAGTCCGGTCGCGGCATCGGTTCGTGGGATAATTTCGAGGACGATAACGATGGCTGGAAGGGCGGCGCTACGTCTTCCGACGGCGCTTCTTCCGAAGATATGCTCTCGGCTGTCGCCTCTATGGGTGACGATGAGCTGCTCGGTCACGATATCTGGTTTGTGGCAACGGGCGCCTCGGATTGTGATGGCGCCGGTATGAAGGCCTTCTTGGCTTCGCATCGCGATAAGCTCCGCGGCGTATTCTTCATCAATCTTGAATCCGTCGGCGCCGGTAGGCTTTCGGTGGTGACGGTTGAGGGCGAACAGCAGCTGCTCAAGGGCGATCGCCGCATCATGAACCTGGTCAGCAAGGTGTGCAAGTCGTTCCATGTCGATTGTGGCGCGCTCGAGATGCCCTATGCCAAGACCGATGCCTATGCCGCGCTCGAGGCGAGCCGCCGAGCCCTCACCATCGCCGGCGTGGACGGCACGCGCCTGGCTTGTGCTCGTACCGAGGACGACCTGCCCCACAATGTCAACCCGACGAACATTGCCACGGTATCCGAGGTCGTGACCGAGGTTATCCGCCGTTCGTAGACGGAGCTCTAAGGAGTCAACGTGTTTTCGTATATTAAGCGCCATTGGCCTGTCTACGTGATTTTGACCTTGATTGCCATTGCGTTAGGATTTGGGGCTGCCTACATCGTGGGTGCGAAGGGCTCGACCCCCGCCTCCGCAATCAGCGAAGAGGTGGAGCAAGAACAGAGCACGGGTGCCGATGGGATTCCTGAGTCCGAGCAGGCAATCGTTGATGGTGGATCTTCGTCTGCAGAGTAGATACGGCGATTTAAATGATTGAAAGCGGGCGAGCCGGGGGACTGGCTCGCCCGCTTTTTTATCGCGCTAGCGCTTCTTTGGGATCGACCTAAGGCGAGCGAACCATAGGGCTGCGGCACCCGAGGTCAGGAGCGCGGTGATGCAAGCGGCGATGGGAACTGATCCTGTTGCCGGTAGGTCCTGCGGTAGGGTACAGCGTTGAATGACACGGTCCTCGTCATGTGACTCAAGTTTATCGCCGCCGCCGTTGCGGCAAAGATCGACGCGCGCGCTGTTGGTGAGTGCGGTTTGGGGCGTATAAGCTGACGTTGCCTGCATGTGCACGGCTGCGCCCCGAGCGTCTGTGCCAAGGATTGCTTTGGCATCGTCAAGGTCGTCGTGCTCATCTTTGAGATCATCACGGGTCCAAGAATCCACATCGCTTCGAGTCGTAAAGTCGGCGGCTACTGCACCGTATTCAATGCGAATGCCCGTTACGACGGTATTGGATGCAAGGTCGAGTTCTTTCACCTCGAGTGTGGTGGATTCCGTGGTCGAGACATCCGCCTTCCAGAGGTGCCAGCCGTCGTAATCGACGAGGCGGCAATCCTCACCCAAGCTTTCTATTACTTCGTCGGACTCAAGCCAAGGATTTTCGTGCCCATCGTCAAGTGTCGCGTTTGCCGGCTCATCGACGTCTGTCGAGTCCAACGGCGCCGTGCGATACCACACGTTGCACAGACCGTTGAGGTCGCCGATGGCGACGGGGGTTTCGATTGAGACGAATCTCGCCGTATCGTCCTCGGCACACTCAAGATCATCGGTAATTGTGAACTCATCAACCCAGGTAGCTGAATCGTTTCGAGCGTCGATGGTATAGGAGAAAAGACCGTCCGTATTGGTTTGCGTTGCGGCGCGATTTTTACCATCGCCGTTGGCCAGCAGACCCTTCCCGATAGGTTGGACAAGCTCCTGACGCTTGTCGACCTGTCCTTTGATCTCGATGGGCGCATCCTTCATCGCGACGGATTGGACTTCTCCCGTATCCTTTATTTCAAACGTTATCTCCTCGGCAAGGTCATAGGTCCGCGGAGACATCGTTTCGCGCAACGAGTAGGTGCCGGGTGCAAGATGTTCGATGCGGTGTGGCTTGTCGGATGAGGTCCAGGAGTCTATTTCGGTTTTATCGGGACCATATAAGGTGAGCTGTGCACCTTTCACTTCCTGCTCTCCGCTTGCATCGACCTTGGAGATATCAACTTTGGTGTAATCGTCGGATACGTTAAGCCGTGCTTCCACAACGGGTGTATTCTGGTCGGCATAGGTAAGGTCGACGATATGGTGCGTCCGGTCGAGTAAGAAGCCGGTCGGCGCTTGAGTCTCGACAACCTCGTAGCGTGCGGTGCCAGATCCCAGCGGGAGGTCGTCCGCGCGTGCCTCTCCAGTTTCATCCGTCGCGACGGTCGCGACGGTCTCACCGTCGAGCGCGGAAATGCTACCATCGGGGCGCACGATATCACCCGAGGCACGGATCTCAAAGATGGCGCCCGCGAGGCTGCTGCCGTCTACGGCATCGGTTTTAACGATCCTGATGTTTCCGGTCGCGGCGTGGTCATAATACGAGGCGATTGCAATGGGCGTTAGGTGCATGTCGGCGGGTATGTTTACCTCGATCTCTTCACCGACAAGATAGGGCTCTTTGGCCGAGGTTTCGCGTACATAGTAGGTGCCCGGCACGAGCGATTCGGGCAGTGTGACGGTGCCGGTCGCGTCAGTCGTAAAGGTGTCCATTACATTATGTGCTGGATACCAGCATGTTTGTGAGACAGGTTTGTGATTGCTGTCGAGGAGTTGGAAGGTGAATCCGGCTAGCGGAACAGAAGCGCCTGTTTGGGCATCGCGTTTTACAATCTGGAGATGCGTCGACAGAGCGTGGTTGTCCACGATATATTGAAGCTCGGCGCCGTCGGAAATCTGATTGGCCCCGACGGTCCATTCCCCTGCACGTTTAAAATCCTCGGGGACGGTTTCCGGAACCTCGCGAACGGTGTAGCCGGCGCGGTCGTATGGGATGGCTCCGTGGACACCGGCGGGTCGCTTGCCTGCGCCGAACCATGCTTCTGACTGATCTTTGGTGGAGGCAAAGCCATAGATGTTTGTGGCCAGTGTGCCAACAACCTGCTGAGAGCTGTTGCTGACAACCTCAAAGACAACACCTCCTGCCGGCTGCTCCAGGCCGGATTGATCGCTATTGCCGTAGTCCTTGAATTTGGAAATCTCAAGGTCAAACGCAATGGGGATATCGGAAACGCGCGATTCGATCTCGACCACGCCTGAATCACCGAGCTGGTCGGCTCCAACGGTATAGGACCAGCTGTCGTTGGCTGGCAGGTAGCCCTCGGGGGCTTTTGACTCATAGATGGTAAAGGTTCCTAGGGGGACATCGGTGAGGGTAGCTCGACCGCTTTCATCGGTTGTGAGGGTTTGCGCCCATCCGGGGGTGGATTGCGACACGCACGTGAACTCTGCTCCCACAAGTGAAGCTCCAGCCTGGGGTCCGGCATTCGTCGCGGCATCGAGTTTTACGACATGCAGGGTGATGGTGCCGGGTTGTTCATCAACGGCGACCTGTCCACCGTCATTCCCCGTGGTAAAGGCGATGCGATCACGACGGGGGACATAGCCGGCCGGCGCCTTTGTTTCAACTAGGTAGTATGCCGTGTTGGGCAGAAGTGCTGCCTGCGCTCGACCGTTGCTGTCCATCTGGATGGTGCCGACACGCGCGCCGCTGGCGCTCTCAAAAACATCGAATGTTGCCCCGTCAAACTGATAAGTATTGTTTCCGCTGGTAATGGCAGCGTTTGCAGACTGCTTTTGGAAGGAAACAGAGACCGCCGGCAGTACATAGAGCATGTCTTGACGTTTGCTGCCGCCCGATACGGCTCCTAGATAGCGCCGCGCGCGGTGCGGAGCGGCTTTGATGCTTCCTGATTTTGCGCTGTCGTGGAGCCATCGCGCAGCCGCCACGACTTCATTGTCGGCGGTAAAGTGTCCACTCTTGGTTTTGCCCTGAGCGGTCGTGTAGGAGTAGGTGCCGTCGACATGGGTAGTGCCGTTGAGCATCCATACGGCAAGCTGGGTGGCGGCGCGGGCGCGATCTGGTGAAAGATGGTAACCGCCAAACGACGTGGCGGTAGGATATCCGTGACAAACGATTGCCGCGAACTCGTCGTCGAGCCACACCCAGCCTTGATCAAAGTTGAGCCATGGGCCGCCCGGCTTGGTGGGGCCGGGGCGCTCCTGGTTCATGCAGTAGGCAATCGAGGCGTCTTGAGCTTCATACTTGCCGATGAAGAAGGGCCCACAATCATCGCTAATAGTGCGGAAGCCGAGCTGGTCGTAGCCATCGACGGCAAATGCGGCTCCCGGTGCCAGGCAGCCGAAAAGCAGGAAGAGGAGCAGGAGCAGCGGGCCTGTTGCGATTGCGCTGTGGACAGAGTGCGTGGGTGCGTTGGACATGGCTGCTCCTTATCCCTCGTGCGCCGCACGGGGAGGCTGCGACGCGTAGGATGAGGCTACCCCCGAGGTTCATGCGGGTAAGTACCGGAGCCTGACCAAAAGCTTGCCCAATTCCTGACAAATTGAGCTCAAATACAACAATCAAGCAAAAGCGCAGGTAGAAGATAGGGAGAACAGGAGGTCAAAGGTCCTCATCTCCACAATTGACGCGATTTTCAAACGAATCTCCACAGCTAAAACAAGCATCACCACCCTTGTATCGAACAAGACAACCGCGTTATACTAGCCAACACACAAGCGGGCATCGCCAAGTGGTAAGGCATCAGCTTCCCAAGCTGACACTCGCGGGTTCGAGTCCCGTTGCCCGCTCCAGTTAAGAGCACAAGCACGGCACCATCACGGTGCCGTGCTTTTTTCAATAAAGTGCCGGGACTCGAACCCGACAGGGTGCGAGCGTTAAATAAACGCGAAGCGTTTATAGCGAGCAGGCAAGGTCGCCGATAGGCGACCGCAGCCGGTGCGGATTTGCGAAGCAAATACGCGGATGTCCCCATGCCCGCTCCAATTCCAAAATGTTAGGTTCATGCCTGCTGCCCATACTTGCACCTGCGCACGGTACAATGGTTGGGTTACGACCAACGTGCCAATAACCAAAAAGGAGCCGCTATGATCGATCGCTATACCCGCCCGGAGATGGGACACATCTTCTCCCTCGAGAACAAGTACGCCATTTGGCAGGAGATCGAGGTTCTGGCCTGCGAGGCCCAGGCGGAGCTCGGTAAGATCGGCATTTCTAAAGACGAAGCCCAGTGGATCCGCGACCACGCCAACTTTGAGAAGGCAAAGGTCGACGAGATCGAGGAAGTCACGCGCCACGACGTTATTGCCTTCCTTACCAACATGAAGGAGTACATCGACGCCGATGTGCCCGAGGGCGACCCCAAGCCCAGCCGCTGGGTTCACTATGGCATGACCAGCTCCGATCTGGGCGACACGGCTCTGTGCTACCAGCTCACCCAGGCCTGCGACTTGATCATCGAGGACGTCAAGAAGCTCGGCGAGATTTGCAAGCGTCGCGCCTTTGAGGAGCGCAATACGCTCTGTGCCGGCCGCACTCATGGCATCCACGCCGAGCCGATGACCTTCGGCATGAAGTTTGGCTCTTGGGCCTGGGAGCTCAAGCGCGATCTGGACCGTCTTGAGGATGCCCGCAAGAACGTTGCCTTTGGTGCCATCTCGGGCGCTGTCGGCACCTACAGCTCCATCGAGCCGTTTGTCGAGGAATATGTCTGCGAGCACCTGGGCCTGGTTCACGACCCGCTGTCCACGCAGGTCATCAGCCGCGATCACCATGCCTACCTTGCCGGCGTTCTCGCCACCACCGCGGCCACCTGCGAGCGCATCGCTACCGAGGTTCGCAACCTGCAGAAGACCGATACGCTCGAGGCCGAGGAGCCGTTCCGCAAGGGTCAAAAGGGCAGCTCCGCCATGCCGCACAAGCGCAACCCCATCACCATGGAGAAGGTCTGCGGCCTGTCGCGCGTCGTAAAGTCCAACGCCCAGGTCGCCTTCGACAACGTCGCCCTGTGGCACGAGCGTGACATTTCGCACTCCTCTGCCGAGCGCGTCGCCCAGGCCGATAGTTTCATCGCGCTCGACCACATGTTCCAGTGCCTCATCCGCGTTATCGACGGCCTGCAGCTGTATCCGGCTCGCATGATGGCCAACCTCAACAAGACTCGCGGCCTCATCTTCTCCTCTAAGGTGCTCCTTGCCCTCGTCGACACGGGCATCACCCGCGAGGATGCCTATGCTATCGTGCAGGAAAACGCCATGGCTACCTGGCACGAGGTGCAGGATTGTGTCTCCGGCCCCACCTTTAAGGAGCGTCTCGAGGCCGATCCGCGCTGCACCGTCAGCCAGGAGAAACTCGACGAGATTTTTGATCCGTGGGACTTCCTCACCCGCATCGACACAGTCTTCGATCGCTTGGAGCAGCTCGAGTTCTAATTGATCGATTTGGGACGCAATCAAACCAATTAGTTTTCTTTTGGTCCCAGTTGATGTATGACTTTCTAGCCCAAGCCCCGTTGGTAACCCGTTTTACCAACGGGGCTTTTGCGTAAGAGTGTCGGGAAAGCTTCACTTCAACAGGCGATTTTATGATGCGGGAGCATCGCTTGCCGATAATTTGACTCTTCCGACAAACACTAGCTTGCCAGTCTCAGTCGGGGGGGGGGTATCCTTAAGCCAATTTTAAGGTGTGGGAGAATGCTGCGTTTTTTCACGAGAGATTGGACTTAGGGGAATGAGAAAAGGGTTTTGGAGGATAGCCGCAGGCATCTGTGTTGCTTTAACGGCGGCAACGTTTGGGCTGACGGTGGCCGCCCCGCATGCGGATGCTGTCATGCTGGAGTCGCAGGACGGTTCCATGGGTGCATCGTTTCTCCCATACGATTCGTCTACAGGCGATGTGTGGTCAGAATTTGATGTCGCTGTTGGACAGACGGTGAAAGGAAGGCTTTCCTTTTTTAATAAAAATCACGAATGGGCGCACATTGACCCTAGCGATATCGATATCACATCGTCTGACGAGGATATCGCTAAGGTAAGTTATGAGTCACATAGTTGGGTATTGACAATTAGCCCCACCAAAGTTGGCACAACGACTATAACCCTGAAGAGCAAGACCGACGAGAGTTTAAACGGTTCTCTTAAGATTAAAAGTGTGGCTAAAGTCAATCCAATTAAGGTCAGTTTCGTTTCTTACGACCAATCTGGTGCGACGGCAAACACCGCGACGCTGGGTTACACGGATGATTGTCCGCAAAAATGCGGGAACACGCATTATGCATTACTAGAGGGGAGAGTTGACGTTCGTCCCGTGGACGAGAGCCGTGCGGCCACATATTTTGTTATTAAGGAAGACCCCTCAAAGGATTCCAAAGTCCAGGCAAGGGTGAATTCGAATTATTCATCATATGGAACTTCCGAGCTAAGCGCTTCTTTGCAACTCGAGGCGTTGTCGAAAGATGCTAAAGAGGCCAAGGTTCTTGTCGACTATTGCAACGGTGAAGTTGAGACGAAGAAGCTATGTGATGTTGTAACCGAGAATCAGGAGCCCGGATTCAATGAGCGTGGGAACAAAAAGCAAAAGATGCTGGTTGGGGACAGCTATTATCTGACTGCCATTCTCAACGTTTCTCCAAATGAAGTACTGAAGGCATGCCAGCGCGCACATTGGGGTGCGGACTTTGGCGCTGTAACCTATTCTCTGGAAAGCAACGATTTCGTTGAGCTTATCGATGGTGAAAACTCGTTTAAGGCAATAAAGCCTGGCACCGTTAAGGCTCATGCTCGTGATGGCCTTGGCAATGACCATCCCTTTGAGATAAAGGTTGTCGACCCTGCGGAAGTGAGCCTTTCGAAGGCTAAGTTTGTGTCGAGCGATTATGCATTTCCCTGTGAGGTCAGTTCAGATAGTATATCCAAAGATTGGCTTTGGCTGGAATGTGACAGGGGGTTTGAATATCCAAAGGGCGTGCTGAGCAAAAGCGCTGAGGAATTGATGGACTCCTATGCCGGCGCAAAGTATTCTTTCACTTCAGATAATCCCGATGTCCTCGAGGTAAAAGGACCGATGTTTAGTGGTGGCAGTTACTTGGGGTATTTAGTGCCTCATAGTTACGGCGATGCAACGGTTTCAATGTACTTGGGTGGTCGTCTCTGCGACACTATGACCGTTCACGTCGTCAAGCCGGGCGAGGAACCTGTAAAAACTACGGTCTCCATTACGGATGGTTACTCAACATCTATGGACAAGGGCACGACTCAGCAGTTGAAGGCAAAGGTCTCCCCTGATGACAAGGCCAGCCAGGTTGTTTGGTCCTCTTCCAACGAGAGCGTCCTTACCGTCGACGCTAGCGGTCTTGTTACCGCTGTCGGTGACGGTGATGCCACGATCACGGCAACGGTTGATGGGGTCTCTGCAACCACGGATACAATTACGGTAACCACTCCGGTCGTAAAGGTCTCGGGCGTCAGCCTCAGCGCGTCGAATCTTAAGCTTGCTGTGGGCGGTGAGCCCTCGACGTTGACCGCAACGGTTGAGCCCAACAATGCAACGAATAAGAATGTGTCCTGGTCTTCGAGCGACCCGGAGGTCGCCACGGTTGCGGACGGCGTCGTGACCCCGGTCAAGGCCGGTGCTGCCACGATCACCGTTACCACTGAGGACGGCGAGTATAGCGCCACGTGCAAGGTGACCGTTATTCAGCCTGCTACGGGCATCACGCTCGATAAGCAGAAGGTCGCGCTTGCGGGCGCTGCAACCGAGCAGCTTAAGGCGGCGGTCGTTCCCGCGGAGGCTAACCAGACAGTTGTTTGGAAGTCCAGCAATGAGAGCGTCGCTACGGTCGATCAAACCGGAAAGGTGACGGCTGTCTCCAAGGGCGCCGCAACCATCACCGTTTCGACTGAAGACGGCGTCTATTCTCAGGATTGCGCGGTGACCGTCTCTAATCCCGCAACGAACCTTACGGTCGACCAGACCGCTCTTAACCTTAAGAAGGGCGAAGAGGGCACCGTGAAGGTTTCTCTTGTTGGAGCCCTTGCGGGTGAGGTCGACGAGACCAAGCTTGCTCTGGATGACACGGCCGCTTCGAAGGCGTTTAAGGTTGTCGACAACGGCGATGGCTCCTACACCGTTACCGCCCTCAAGACCGGTTCTGGCTCATTTGTCATCACTGCAGAGTCGCTCTCCCAAACCGTCTCGGTGACCGTGACCAACCCCGTCCAGAAAGTCGAGCTCGACAAGACGAGCCTGTCCTTTACCGTCGGTGATGCCTCCGCAAAGCTCTCCGCAACGGTGAGTCCTGCCGATGCAGACGATACGACGGTGAGATGGACCTCCAGCGACTCGTCGATCGCTACGGTCAAAGACGGCGTCGTGACGCCGCTTAAGGCCGGTACCGCCACGATCACCGTCACCTGTGGTGACAAAACAATGACCTGTACCGTTACTGTAGCGGCGAGGACCATTGCGGGTGTTGCAGGTAGCGACGGAACGGACGTTAGCGTAAGCGCCGAGAACAATGCCGCTGCCGGCATTGCCCAGAACAACAGCATCTCTCTTGTGGTCGAGGAACCGACAAATCTTACCGACGCCGCCAATGCTACGATTTCCGGCCTTGAGCAGGGGGCTACCAAGGTTGCCGAAAAGCTCGATATCAAGCTTCTCAAGAATGGCGAGGTTATCGAGGACTTCGATGGCATGTCCTTCATCGTTCGTGTCAAGATGACCGCAGCCATGAAGGCGCTCACCAATCTCAAGGTGCTCTACGTTGCCGAGGATGGTTCCACTCAGGCTATGGATACGTGGACCGAGGGCGACTACCTTTGCTTCCGCACGAGCCACTTCTCGACGTACGTGGTGACGGGCGAGGAGGCCAATGGTGAGCCGGTTCAGCCTACGCAGCCCGTGACGCCGTCCCAGCCTAGTCAGCAGACGACGACTAAGGTGACCAAAAAGTCTGTTAAGGCTACTAAGGGCGCGCTCGCCAATACGGGCGACCAGGCCCTTGCTGTCGCCTTTATTATGGCCGTTGCCGGCGCTTCGCTGATCGCTTTCGCTCTTATGCGTAAACGTTTCGAGCGTTAGGGTACCCCGCTCGTCACCCGCATCGACACGGTCTTCGATCGCCTGGAGCAGCTGAGCTTCGAGTAGGGTTGACCTAATTCGACCGCTTACGGATACATTTCAACCATTGGCGCCTTGCCCGCCTTGGGCAAGGCGCTTTTTTCGCTGTTGCACTGGCCCCCTGGTAATAAAATGAACCTTATCTGCTGTTTCGATGAAAAGAGTCGTGTGCCCAGACGTATCAAACGAGGCGCTATCGTCTCGTCCGTGCTCATACTCCTTGTTGCCGTTTGTGCGGTCGCCCTGACGTATGCCGTTCGAAGCAGCTTTACCTCATCGAGCGAAGCCGATAAAGATCTCCCTGTGCTCAAAATCGGCGTTACGGATAACGATCCCTATGTGTATACCGATATCGCGGGCGATTACGCCGGTATCGATATCGATATCGCCCGCGAGGCCTGCAAGCGTGCGGGAATCAAGCCGCAATTCATTGACATATCTTGGAATGATCGTGATCGCCTGCTCAAAAACGGCGATATCGATTGTCTGTGGTGCGACTATTCGCCCTGTTATCGCGAAGACGATTATTACTGGACCGAGCCGTATCTAACCGTGACGGTTTCGGTTGCCGCCAAGAAAACGAGTGGTATCAAGTCCTTGGCGTATCTCGATGGCAGCAAGACTGTTGCGGTGATTGCCGGTTCGGTGAGTGAACGCCGATTGCTTGCAGGCGATCTGGAAATATCGCCGGACGTGAACATCAAATCATATGGCTCTGCCGAACTTTGCAAAGCCGCCCTCGTCAAGGGGTATGTTGACTGTTGGATGGCGGACGCTCGGTCGCTTGATTGCCTTGGCGCTCAGTATCCCGGCCTGTATCGCGTGTTTGCCGACAACGTTATGACGGTTGACCTTGGCGTCGCGTTTAAGGACAGCTATGAGGGGGAGTACGTCAAAAACCTCAATACCGTGCTGTTCGAGATGGATCGAGATGGCACGATTGGGCGCATTGTGGGCAAGTACAAGGCGGGGGCGACGACGGACGGGCAAGGAGCGGAATCATGACAAATGATGAGCGCCGCTTACGCCGAAAGGCATTAGTCACCGTGGCTATCTGCGTTGTGGCCAGCGCTGCTTTGTTGGGTCTGCTGTATGTGGTCGGCACGCATCGCTGTCTCGATAAAACGCTTGGGTTTGGCCAGGAAACCATGGTGTTTTTAAAAAACGCCTGCGAAAAATATGACCGATATGAACAGGGAAGAAAAACCGAGGCGACGCACAATTTGGATGCCGCGCTCGAGTCGTTTGCGACGTTCTTGCCACCTGATCACGTTGAAGTCAACGATGACCTCGTCGAGGAGTACGTCCATACCGAGCACCTTTCGGGAATGTTGGTCATGGACGCCGACGGTCATATGGCCGCTCATTACGATATCGACGGTCGCGATCCGCTGATGCTATGGCGAGAGGAGCTTGCCTGTTCGTCGGTCGCATCGATGTACCGAGGCTCCAAGGTGTCCTACTCGACGGTCGTTGAGCGTCGAGATGTCGACTTTGCCGTGAGTGTTGTTCCGTACGGTGATGGCGTAGCGCTGGGGTATCGATCGCTTGCGCCCGAGCCCGCCGATGATTATTCGTATACGATCGCCGACGTGCTCGTGAACAACACATTCCATCAGAGCCCAACGGTGTTCGTGATGCGCGATGCACAAATCGTTTCTTCAAACGATTCGACCGTCGATATAACTCTCGCCCGGCTTCTTGCCGATAGCGGAATTGATTGGAAAGACGAAGGCTTATCACGTGTCGAATATCGGGGAAGTACCTGGTATGCCGTGCGTGCGGCGTATAAGGACTATCGCCTGTTTGCGCTCTATCCCAAATCTGAGGTCATGTCGGGCAGGATTTCATTTATCACTGCAGGCGTACTGGCGTTCCTGGTGTTTTTGGTTGTAGTGCTGTTGGTGCGTATCGTCGCCGATCGTCGCAATTTGGCCGAAAAGGACAAGCAGCTCGGCATCATCAATGCCATCAGTTCCACGTATGAGTCGACCCTCCTGTTGCATCTCGACACGCTTGAGATCGAGGGGATTAACATGTCGCCATCGGTGGCGAAGATATTTGCCGAGCACTCCGAGGCATATGACTTTTTTGCAACGGTTTGCCGAGACATTGTGAGTCCCGAAAGTCGCGAGGCGGTCATGGAACTCTTAGATATAAAGACGCTTCGGGATCGTATGGAGGGCGTGCCGTACTTGGATGCCGAGGTACGAGACTGCCGAGGTACGTGGTATTCGCTGCAGGTTGTTCCACAGCGCCGCGATGAGCGGGGTCGACTGGAATCGGTCGTCGTGGCAACGCATAACATCTCGATGACAAAGCGCGCCGAGGAGCTTTCTTTCCAGGACAAGCTGACGGGACTTCGCAATAGAAATTACCTTGAGTCCCTTGGCGACGACCTGGTGAACGAGTCCCTGCCCGTGAGTGTGATCATGATGGACTGCAATTTCCTCAAGCATATCAACGATCTCTACGGTCACGAAATGGGCGATGAGCTGCTACGGCGTACGGCGTCTGTATTGAGGCGGGCGGCAGGCGAGAAATATGTGCCTATGCGCATTGGTGGCGACGAGTTCTTGCTGATTTGCCCTCACACCGATCGCGAATCCGCATGTGAAGTAGTGCAAGATCTTCGCCTCAGCCTTGCTGCTGCGAGCGATGAGGTGCTGACAGTCAGTGCGTCGTTTGGCGTCGCGACGGCAGAGGCACCCGGTTATACACTGACCGAGATTTACCACATCGCTGACCACAACATGTATCAAGAGAAACGAAAAGTCCACGCTCGGGAAGCAGATTGCTAGTATTGCTGTTGCCGGTTTGCGCATTGGGGAATGTTGAATCGGTGCCCGCGATACTTTATCGGTTCGGACGGGGATAATAGACGTCTGAAATTGCTTTACGAGAGGGGAACGCAATGATTAGTTTTGATTACAAGCCTCAGGGCGTATGCGCTCGCAATATCCACCTTGACCTGTCCGATGACGGCAACAAGGTGGTGGGCGTCGAGTTTACCGGTGGCTGCAACGGCAATCTCAAGGCTATCTCTAAGCTGGTCGAGGGTGCTCCTGCCGATCGTGTAATCGAGGTTCTCGCTGGTAATACCTGCGGTATGAAAAAGACCTCCTGCGCCGACCAGCTTACACGCGCTATCGAGGCCGCTCGCGCCGAGATCGCCTAATGGGTATCGCCGACCAGATCAAGAACGGAATATCGCGCCGCGGCTTTGTGCTCGGAGGGGCTGCCGCGGGCGCTGCCACGGTGCTTGCCGGATGCTCAAAGAAAACGGGTACCAGCGACGATGCTGCCGGCGAGCCGCAGGTTATCAAAGACGACTCAAAGATTGTCTCGATTACGGATGAGTATGAGGCCGTCGATATCGATCTTGAGCCTGCGGCCTCGTGGACGCTGCCGCTGGGCACGCTACTGTACTACTGCGATGGTGACTACGCCGCGGCGATGATGGCGCCTGCTTCTGCCCTGCATGCCAATACGCTTGGTGTGCTCAACCTGGGCGATGGCTCGCTTACCACATTAATCGAGGATCCTATCGAGGGCACGGGATATGCATTTTACGATGTCCGTGCCGGCGATGGCGTGTTTGCGTGGGTCGAGATGAACTTTGCCAATTCATCGTGGAAGCTCTACGCTCAAAATCTGTCGGGCGCTTCGCTCTCTGGCGACGTGGTTGAGCTCGATCGGGGTGGCAAGGACTATGATCCGCCACTGTTCACGGCGTTCGGGTCATCAGTCATCTGGTATAAAATGCCTTCGGCAGGCGGCAATAAAACGAGTAGTGATTCGTTTTGCTATCGTCGCTCGCTTGATGAATCCAAGGCCGAGACAATTTGGAAATCGACGGGCCGCTTTGCATCGGCCCCGCGTGCGAGCGACGGCATTTTGACCATCTCGCCGCGTGTCCGCAACGACGAGGGCGTCTACTACGGCATAACGGCAATCGATCTGACCGACGGCAACAACACCAAACGTGCCCAGCTAGTCCTTCCCTCGTCAGTCTCGCCTTTCGAGGCCGTATATATGGGCGATACCTTCGTGTTTTCTATCGAGGCGACCTATAGTGGCGTGGGCAGCTTGGGCAACATGGGCACGTATATCGGTAATGAGGGAGGGCCGTACCTCTTCCTGTCACGCGAACCGCTCGCATGTGCGGCTGGCAAGAAGAATAAATACCTTGTTAAGGTGCAGGCATCGCATTTCCTGATCGACACCTCTGCCAAGACCTATGGCTCGCTGCTGTCGCCCGACCGCGCTTTGGAGTATGGCGATTATCCAGCTACGGCGGGAAAATCGGACTCATTCCTTACGTACGCCACGGTGCGCAACAGCCAGGGTATACCAGAGACGGTCACGGCCCGCCTATTCTCTCTTTAAGCTTAGAGGGGTTAAAAAGGCGCCAACAGGGGAATAAACGCGTTGTAATTGTGAGTACCGCCCGCCGAGCTGCCGCGTCATAGCGGCATCCGGCGGGCTCAGGTGCGTTAAAATGGGCTTGTTCTTAGCTAATTGAGACAGGGGGGCCGTGTTATGGCTTCAGATGCAAAAAAGATTCTGCTGGTCGAGGATGAGAAGGCAATCCGTGACGCCGTCGCTGCCTATCTCGAGCGCGAAGGCTACTGGGTGGTGGGCGTCGGCGACGGTCAGTCCGCGATCGAGGAGTTCGAGAAGCATCAGTTCGACCTGGTCGTGCTCGACCTTATGCTCCCCAAGATCCCCGGCGAGCGCGTTTGCCGCACCATTCGCGATACCTCGGATGTCCCCATCATCATGCTGACGGCTAAGGGCGAGATTGAGGACCGTATTATCGGTCTTGAGCTCGGCGCCGACGACTATCTGATTAAGCCGTTCTCGCCGCGCGAGCTCGTCGCCCGTGTTCGCGCTCTGTTCCGCCGTGCCCATCAGGCCGACGAGCCCGCCGTCGAGGTGCTCGACTTCGGCGATCTGGTCATCGATATCTCGGGCCACAAGATCTTGGTCGAGGGCAAGGAAGTCGATCTGACGGCTTCCGAGTTTAAGCTGCTCACCACGCTTGCCCGCCATCCCGGCCGTGTGTATAACCGCATGGAGCTGGTCGAGAAAGTGCTCGGGTATGACTTTGAGGGTTACGAGCGCACCATCGACAGCCACGTGAAGAACCTTCGCGCCAAGCTGGGCGATGATCCCAAGAAGCCCAAGTGGCTCTACACCGTCCATGGTGTCGGCTATCGCTTCGAGGCTCCGGCCAAGACCGATAAGTCGGACGAGAAATAAAGGAAATCACACATGACACCTGCGCGCTTTGAAATCGGGCAAAAGCATAAGCAGGAGAACGAGGCGGGTTCCAAGGCTAGCTGGAACACGCCTCGTTCCGATTCACGGCCAACGATGAGCTATCCCTCGCGCATGGCCTTGGCTTTTGCCCTGACGTCGCTCATGACGGTATTGGTGCTGGTGGGCGTTGTCTCTGTTGTGTGGGGCACGGTCTTTTCGGATTACACGCGCTCCAATATCGTCGAAATCGCAAATTCCGCAGCCGAAAAGCTTGCGACGTCGTACGAGGAAAACGGCAATTGGACTGCGGGCGAGCTGCGCACGGTCGCGACATCGAGTTTGGTGTCCGACGATTTGGGCATGCAGGTCGTCAATAAAAAGGGCGTTGTTGTCTATGACGACTCGTGGCCTTCGGCAAGTGCGACTGCCGATGTGCGCGAGAGCGAATCGGCGTCTCGCAGCTCGAGCGGTAAAAAGGCCTCGCATAGCCCGGTTTCGTCGGCGCCCACCGACTCCGATAGCGTGGCCAATGTCGAAATCATAACGCCTTCCGGCCAGCATGTCGGACAGGTAAAGCTATGGGCCATCGGCTCCGATGCTCTGCTCACCAAGGCAGATTCTGCGTTTAGAGAGAAGACCTTTAACGCCATGGCCCTTGCCGCGGTTGTTGCAGTCTGTATCTCGGTCGTTATCGGATCGTTCATGTCGCGTATGCTCACCAAGCCGATTCATCGTATTACCAGCACGGCCAAACAAATTCGCGATGGCGATTTGTCGGCTCGCACGGGACTGCGCGGTGATGACGAGATCGATCAGCTGGGTGAGACCTTCGATGAGATGGCCACTTCGCTCGAGAAGGATATGAAACACGAGAAGCGCCTGACCTCAGACGTTGCACACGAGCTTCGCACGCCGCTTATGGCCATGCTCGCAACGGTCGAGGCCATGCAAGACGGCGTGTACCCCACCGACGACGAGCACCTGGAGACGGTCGCTTCCGAGACGCGTCGCCTGGCTCGTCTGGTGCAGCAGATGCTCGACCTGTCGCGCATGGAAAACAGCACGGCTCCGCTCAACCTTGAGCCGGTGGACATGGTTCCTTTCGTGCGTTCCATCGTCAATGCCCAGGAGCGCCTGTTTGTCGACCGCGATCTGCGCCTGCGTTTTGCGGACGAGACCCAGGGTCACGACGATGTCGTCGAAGCCGATCCCGACATGATCACGCAATGCGTCATCAACCTCATGAGCAACGCCATGCGCTACACCCCCGAGGGCGGATGGGTCGTGGTGTCGGTGCTCAGCGATCGTAAACACGTCGATATTGCGGTCTCGGACACGGGCATCGGTATCGCCAAGGAAGACCTGTCGCGTATTTTCGGACGTTTTTGGCGTGCCGACGCCAGCCGCGCCCGCGAGGCGGGCGGTCTGGGCGTGGGTCTCGCCGTGACTAAACAGATCGTCGAGCGCCATCATGGCTACATTTCCGTGGAGTCGGAGCTTGGAAAGGGTACGACTTTTACGATTCATCTGCCACGCGAGCACACGGCGGACGCGGCATCTACTACAATGGAGCACTAGCTTTTCGCTACTCGGTGAAGGAGGGGTCTTGTCCTTGCCGCTCCGGGTTTGCGAGAACATGCGGGAAAGCCCGCATTACTGTCGTATTTTGGTAAGGAGTGACTCACGTGACAACGATGGAGCGTCGTCCGGATTCCCGTGGCAAGGTTCGTGATATCTACGATGCCGGCGAAAACCTGCTGATGGTCGCCACCGACCGCATTTCTGCGTTCGACTTTATTCTCCCCGACGAGATTCCGTTTAAGGGAGAGGTGCTCAACCGCATCTCGGCATTCTGGTTTGATAAGTTTGCCGACATTGTTCCTAATCACCTCGTTTCCATCGACCCGGCGGATTTCCCCGAGGAGTTTGCTGAGTATCGTGACTACCTCGCCGGCCGCGCCATGCTGGTTAAGAAGGCCCAGACGATTCCTATCGAGTGCATCGTCCGCGGCTATCTGACCGGTTCGGGCAAGAAGACCTACGACGAGAACGGCACCGTCTGCGGCATCCAGCTGCCTGAGGGCCTGACCGAGGCCTCCAAGCTTCCCGAGCCGCTGTTCACCCCGTCCACGAAGGCCGAGATCGGTGATCACGACGAGAATATCTCGTTTGAGCGTTGTTGCGAGATCGTTGGCGAGGACATCGCCACGCAGATTCGCGATCTGTCCCTCAAGATCTACAAGGCTGCTGCCGAGTATGCAGCGACTCGTGGCATCATCATTGCCGACACCAAGTTCGAGTTTGGTGTTATTGATGGCAAGGTCACGCTGATCGACGAGTGCCTCACGCCCGACTCCAGCCGTTTCTGGCCTGCTGCCAGCTACGAGGAGGGCAAGATCCAGCCTAGCTACGACAAGCAATTCGTCCGCAATTGGCTCAAGGCCAACTGGGATATGACGGGGGAGACCCCGCACCTGCCCGCCGAGGTCATCGATGGCACGTCCGAGCGCTATCGCGAGGCCTTCCAGATCATCACGGGCTCCCAGTTCACAAGCATGAAGGAGAACGCATAAGTGAGTACCCGTAGCGCCACGAACAAGCGCACGCAATCCCACGAGGTTACCGGGGTTGCGCGCAAGTCCGCCGCATCTGCTAAGCCCGCCCGTCAGGCAGCGAGCTCTGTCCGCGTCGTGCCAGCATCATCCAAGGCACGCCGCAAAGAGCTCGAGAAGGGTGAAAACCTGGACGGCCTTTCCAAGGAGGAGAAGCGCGCCCGCAAGGCCAAGCAGCGTGCTCGCGAGGATCGTATCTACACGGTGTCGAATATTCTTCTCAAGCAGGATGAGGACTACACCAAGCGCCGCCGTATTTGGTGGGCTGTGCTCGCTATCGGCATGGTGCTCGTCGTGGCAATTGGGGCCTCGCTCTACTTCGCTCCCGGCGGCACGGTGTCCAGTCCCGTCCAGATGGTCGGCATCATTTTGTCCTATGTCATCATTCTGGGTGACTTTATCTACGACTTCGTTCGTATTCGTCCTCTGCGCAACAGGTATCGCACGCAGGCCGAGGGCATGTCCGAGAACAAGCTCAACGCTCTTATTGAGCGTGCGGCTGCCGAGGAGGACAAGAAGGCCTCCAAGAAGAAGTAGTAGCGTTACAACCTATAGATATCGCTAAGATATAAGGCGCGTCGTTTTTTGCGGCGCGCCTTTTTACTGTCCTATAGATAGATGGAGTGGCACATGATTCGAGCTGCCCTGACGGTCGAAGAGGCTCTGGAGGGCATGAAGGCCCTGGAGCCCAAGATCAAAAATTATGCACGTCTCGTTGTCCGCAAGGGCGTAAACGTTAAGCCCGGCCAGGAGGTCGTCGTTCAGTCTCCCGTCGAGTGCGCGTCATTTGCGCGCGTGGTGGTTGCGGAGGCTTATGACGCTGGTGCCGGTCACGTGACGGTCATCTGGGCCGACGACGCCGTGACGAGGCTTACGTACGAGCATGTCGAGAAAAGTTACTTTGAGCAGACGCCCGAGTGGAAGCGCATGCAGTTGGATTCGTTGGCCCAGGACGGTGCCTGCTTTATCTTTATCGAGGGTGCCGATCCTGCAGCCCTCAAGGGCATCGATCCAGCCAAGCCGGCTGCGGCATCCAAGGCGAGGAATACGCAGTGCAAAGTTTTCCGCCGTGGACTGGATTACAACATCAATCCGTGGTGCATCGCCGGCGCTCCGGTCGTGGCTTGGGCGCGCGAGGTGTTCCCGGGAGACGCCGATGAGGTTGCAATCTATAAGCTGTGGAATGCGATTCTGCACACCGCTCGCGCCGATGGCCAGGACCCGGAGAGCGACTGGGAGCTTCATGACGCGGCGTTCGAAAAGAACTTGCGCTTCCTGAACGACAATCGTTTTGACCGGCTGCATTACACCGCGGCAAATGGAACCGATCTGACGATTGGCATGACGAAGGGTCACGAGTGGGCCGGCGGCAAGGGTAAGACGCCCGATGGACATCCCTTCTTCCCCAACATCCCCACCGAGGAGGTCTTCACCTCGCCTGATCGTATGCGTGCCGACGGTATCGTGTATTCGGCTATGCCGCTCATTCACCACGGTAACAAGGTTGACGATTTTTGGATTAAGTTCGAGAACGGTCGCGTGGTGGATTACGACGCCCGTGTGGGCAAGGCGACGCTTGCGAGCATTATTGACACCGATGAAGGTGCCGCTCATCTGGGTGAGGCCGCGCTCATTTCCAAGAACACTCCGATCCGCGAAAGTGGCGTACTGTTCTACGATACGCTCTATGACGAGAACGCTAGCTGCCATCTCGCGCTAGGTGTCGGTTTCCCCGAATGCATCGAGGGTGGGTATGACATGTCCAAGGAAGAGCTCCTGGAGCATGGCGTTAACGTCTCGAGCACGCACGTCGATTTTATGATTGGCACGGACGACATCGATATTACGGGCATTACGCCTGATGGACGTGAAGTTGTGATTTTCCAGAACGGCCAATGGAGTTGGGAATAGTCCCAGACCGTGGTACAATGCCACCCGCGGGCCGTTAGCTCAGCTGGCAGAGCAGGGGACTTTTAATCCCAAGGTCCAGGGTTCGAACCCCTGACGGCCCACCATAGAATGGAAAAGCGACTGGCGGATGCCGGCCGCTTTTTTGTTGCCGCGACGCGGGTTCGAACCCGAAAGGGCGCGGAGCTGAGTAAACGCGTGAGCGTTTGCCAGCGCAGCGCGCAAGGCGCGAAGCGCCGCAGCGGCCGCCTGCGGAGCAGGCTGAACCCCTGACGGCCCACCCAAAGTAAGGAATACGAAATGAAAACAAATAGATACGGAATTAGCGGCAGCACATTAAAGATAATAGCAGCCATTTCGATGGTTCTCGATCATGTAAGCAGGATCGTCCTGACCAATGGAATCATGACTCACGCATCGTACAGTCAGATATCAGACGAACAGTGGGCGATTCTAAGCGAGGCTTCGGATATGCTTCATGTTCTTGGCAGAATTGCATTTCCCTTATTTTGCTTTTTGATAGTTGAGGGATTTTTGCATACTCATGACTTAAAGAAGTACCTGCGAAATATGCTTGTCTTCGCAATCATTGCGGAGCCCATATACGATTTCGTCCAAACCGGACAACTATTTGACCTTCGGCAACAAAATGTTATGTGTGAGCTCCTGCTTTCCTTGGTCTTTTTGATTGTTCTGGAAAAGATACAAAGTCTTTCAAAACGGAAAAGATACATCGCAGAAACTGCTCTGATTGTTTTGACAGCACTGGCAGCTGAATACACTAAACTAGATGGCGGTGTGTATGGCATTATGCTTGTGGCTGCATTCTATTTATTCCACGACAGCAAGGCCAAGATGTTCTTTGCTGCAGTATGTGCAGTGCTCCTTTCGTCATGCCATATAGTTGGCGGCGGATTTGAGTTTGCTACAGCTAATGTATTTAATCCTGATGTTGCTGCCGCGGTCGTTTCGTTGCTGCTTATCAATCTTTATAATGGTAAGCGAGGGCTGAAGCTCAAATATTTCTTCTACATTTTCTATCCGGCACATCTTGCTCTGCTTTATGGTGTCTCACTTATTGTTTTGAACTGTCTTTAAAAACTCTCAAACAAGTCTCTGAAAACGGAAACAAACTGACTCTAAGACTGCTTGTGAATTTCCGGAAGACCTGAGAGATGCGAGGATAGGCAACGAGGGCTGCAGAGAGATGCTTCTCAGTTCTCTGGCGGATCGCACGTATCTGTATGAGGATCACTTCCACACACTCATTAATAACAGTGATAAACACGGCAGATCCTCAAAACATGAGGCTGTGGAGGTCGAACGATGCCTCGAAAGCATGAATGGCAGCGAGAAAATGAGTTCGGAAGCGCCCTCTGGATGATCCAGCATAGAATAGAAAGCGATCGGCTCCGGCTGGTCGCTTTTTTGTTGCCGGTGCACGGGTTCGAACCCGAACTTCTCTATATATAAGAACGCTTGGCGAACAAAACCTGCCTTTTACCGACGGGAAACAAATAGCTGATGCTTTTGGAGTAAAGTGGCGCTCCAGAGATGACCGATGCCTTAACACCTATAAACCAGCTGGTCATCGCCAATATCAGAAGCCAATGCTTCAGTTTTAGCCTCAGTGATGCGACTGAGGGACCTATTCATTTGTGAACAAAATATGGAGTGCGCGATTCCCGCCCACGGCGCCCCTCCGGTCTGGCAATATATCTCCTTGCCGCGCGGCCCGGTCGGACCGGATCAGCCGCCAGGCGTGCACCTTGAGAACCGGATACTGCGAGGATGGACACATTCAGTGTCGCATCCGGGCAGACATCGAACCATTTGAAATGGTCTAACTTGGATTTGTTTTTCGCAAGGCCGCCGAG